>JBGCXB010000001.1:0-114320 GCA_048496795.1 Aaplasma endosymbiont of Hyalomma asiaticum
TTGAACTTGATAGAACTATCGACCACCATTTCTCCCACTTGTTGCTTCATGGGGTGTTGCATATAGCTGGATATGACCACGAAGAACGCGACGAAGAAATGAGGATGCAAGCATTGGAGACTCATCTCCTTGGAAAACTAGGAATACCTAGCCCTTATACTACCGCGTAAATTCGTGACATACCGGAATCAAGTTCTGGAATTATGTATAATGTGTAACAAAAAGATGTATGGTTCTACATAACAACATAGCATCCTTCGGTAATTTTTGATGTACGTCCTGTTATAACTGGCGAACTTTCCTCTTTCTCATTCCCCCAAAAAGTATTTCGAATAAACTTTTGTATGAGTAACTGTGTTTTTCTCATACTCCTTACTCGAGTACTCATCCCAAAAACTATTGTGTGGTTACTTGACAATTCTGCATCCAGTACTCCTACAGCTCATGCTTTATTTTTCATTTGCAAATTTGTCTGTAAGTCTTTTCTAAAAACCAATCATCTCAAAAACTCCTGCATCTCCATCAGAACACGTGCATAAGTATGCAATGTACAGCAATATTAGATGATTATCCGCGTTTGTATTGATAAACAACAACCATAATAGTAAAATCTGTACGGTAAGTACGTGGTGTTCTCGTGAATGATGGTGTTGGCTCTCTTGTGTTGTTGGGTGTGGTTTGTTCTGCCCATGGCGTGAGAGGACACGTAAAAATTAAGACTTATACCCAAGATCCACGTAACATAGCTTCTTACGGTCCTGTGACAAATGGAGTGGACTCTTTCGTGGTTTCTGTGGTTTCGGTTTTGCATGATTCCTGTGTTATTGCAAAAATCGATGGTGTTTCTGACAGAAATACAGCCGGTTCTTTGCGAAACATGCGACTGTACGTTGGTAATTCGTGTCTCCCTCAAACACAAGATGATGAATTTTACATGAACATCCTAATAGGGATGAAGGTTAAGCTGTCGGATGACACCATGTATGGTCAGGTCGTTGATGTATCCAATTTTGGATCTTGTGACATCGTTGAAGTAGAAACGAGCAAAGGGAAAAAAGTGATGTTTCCCTTTACAGAAGACATCTTTCCAACACTTGATAAGCAAAAAAAGGAAATCACCATAGTACTGCCCGAAGTTATTGGCGCTTGTAATGATTTTTAATGTTCTTACCGTATTCCCCTCCATGTTTCCGGGTCCCCTTGGTTTTTCAAATGTTGGTTCTGCGCTAGAGAAGGGAATATGGTCCCTAAACATAATAGACATAAGAGCATTTGCAGAAGACAAACATCGCTCTGTTGATGACAGGCCTTATGGCGGCGGTGCTGGTATGCTTATGAGAGCAGATGTCTTGGGAAAATGCGTAGATAGCGTATTGTCTTCCTATCCAGATACTAAACTTATATTCACTTCACCACGCGGTAAGAGGTTTACTCAAGATATCGCTAGACAAACTATGAGTTTTGACAATATAACCTTACTCTGCGGTCGCTTTGAAGGAATTGATGAGAGGGTGGTTGATTTTTACCATTTCCAAGAGCTTAGTATAGGGGATTACGTTCTTTCTGGCGGGGAATTAGCTGCTATGGTGGTGATTGACTCATGTGTTCGTATGATACCGGGGGTTCTTGGTAATTCGAGCAGTTTGGAGCAAGAAAGTATGGTTGATGGGCTTGAGTATCCGCAGTATACTCGTCCTGTGACGTGGCGTGGTGTGGGTGTTCCTAAGGTTCTCCTGGGAGGTAATCATGCCGAGATTCGACAGTGGAGACAGCGAGCTTCTAGGTCTATTACTTCTGAAAGACGGCCAGATTTGCTGAATAAGTGTAGTAAGAAAGATGACGTGGAATAGAAAATGAACGTAATACTCAAGGAATTTAACAGAAACCAAATGGAAGCGCTTGCCTCAAAGAGGGGTATCGAAATACCAAACTTCAAGTCAGGTGATACCGTAAAGGTGTGTGTCAATGTATTTGACGGCGTCAGTTGGAGATTGCAAACTTTCGAGGGAGTTTGCATAAAAAAGAGGAATAGGGGTCTGCATTCTTCCTTTACCCTACGGAAAATCAGTCACAATGACAGTATACAGCTGCAGGTGTTTACTCACTCACCGAATGTCAAGTCGATTGAGGTTACAAGAGCAGGGAAGGTACGTAGAGCTAAGTTGTACTATCTACTGAAGTTGTTTGGTAAAGCTGCAAGAATAAAAGAGAAGAACGACTTTAACAGAAAATCTAAGTAGTTTTTCGCCTTAAATGTCAGATTATGAGGTCCAATGCGGCCTCAGCTGCTCGTTGCTGTATCGCGTATCTGGGCATGTCTCCGAGAGAAAGTAGCTTGGTTGTAGTGTGCTGGTTCTTCCTGGCTTTCCCTATGAAGACAGTACCTACTTGTTCTTCGTTGCCGATTTCGGTTCCTCCGTACTGTGTTCTCTTCCCCGCAACACCTGTTGTGGATATTGCTATGTCAACTTGGCGTTCCCTAATAACACCTTCTGCCATTTTTGCTGCTACTTCTTTGCTGACGATACCGTACGTTTTTACATACTCTGGAGTTAATCCAAGAAAGTGATTTTTTGCACCATTAGAATAAGCGACTATGGCGCAATCGAAAACTCCCGATACTCCTGGAATAATGGAAAAAAGATACGACAATATGCCCCCTGTGCATGATTCTGCAAATGAAATGATTAATCCGTCTTCTCGCAACCTTTTAACGCATATTTCTGCCTTACTTATAAGCACCTCGCTGATAATCATATAAAACGTGCCCTAACGGAGAAATGCTACTATTATTACACCGATACTTTATTTATGAAATACGTGTGATGATAAGTATTACCTCTTATTTCGGTGACAAGCACTTATCACACTGTTTTCCTACTACGGCAGTGTCAGGTCTTGAAATCATTGCCACTGTTTTTAAGGATGTTTCTGACTCCGTGGTATCTCTATGCGTAAATGGGAAAATTTGTGACGTGCACACTTTAATAACAGAAGATGCCAATGTAGAACCTGTATTTGCCGGTAGTGCATCTGGTCTTGAAATTTTACGCCGAAGCGCCGCAAATATAACGGCACAGGCTATTATGGCCCTTTATCCCACAGCGAAACTTGCTCAGACATCAACGTTTGACAGTGGTTTTTCATGTGATTTTGATATTGAAGAAACTATTTCGGAAAAAAACTTTGGAATTATAGAAGAAAAAATTGAAGAAATAATCTCAAAAAACACCCCTTTCTGCAAAGAGTCTTGGAAAATAAAAGAAGCAAAAGAACTCTTTTGGGGAAAGGGCGATACTTACAAACTGGAAGCTTTATCTCATGAAAGTGGCAAGGTAAACCTATATAAGTGCGGAACATACTTCGACATTTATTATGGCCCTCTAGCCCCATCAACTGGATACGTAAAAGCGTTCAAAATAACCAAAATAGCAGGAGCTTATTTGCTGGGAGATAACAAAAACAAAATGCTACAACGGGTAACAGGAACCGCGTTTGAGAGCAAAAAATCCCTCAATGATCACTTTGTGTTGTTAGCGGAAGCAGAACGGCGCGATCACCGCAGGATAGCCAAGGATCTAGAGTGGTTTCATGTGCAAAACGAAGCCCTCGGTCAGGTGTTTTGGCACGAAAAGGGGTGGACATTATACAGAACCATAGAGGATTATTTGCGAAAAAAACTTCGTGCTAATGGTTATTCGGAAATAAAAACTCCTATCATGTTGGATAGAAAACTGTGGGAAGAATCCGGTCACTGGGATAAGTTCAGGGATAATATGTTCATAGTAACAGACCAAAACAAAAAGGAACTCGCTATAAAACCCATGAACTGCCCCTGTCATGTTCAGATATTCAAATCCAAAACAAGGAGTTATAAAGATCTTCCTATAAGAATGTCTGAATTTGGTATGTGTCATAGAAATGAGCCTTCTGGTTCGTTATACGGACTCATGAGGGTAAGAGGATTCACGCAGGATGATGCGCATATCTTCTGCACTTCCGACCAGATACGGAGCGAGGTACTATCCTTTTATCAGCTATTGAAAGAAGTTTACAATGACTTTGGTTTCACTGATATATCGGTGAAACTTTCTGATAGACCAGAAAATCGTATTGGGTCAGATGATCTGTGGGACAAGGCGGAACGTTCTCTTATGGACTCTATGAATGATGCCGAAGTAAAATACGAAATCAACCGAGGAGAGGGAGCTTTCTACGGACCTAAGCTTGAGTTTGTACTAAAGGATGCTCTAGGAAGGGATTGGCAGTGTGGTACAGTACAGTTAGACTTTGTATTGCCTGAGCGCCTTGGTGCCCAATACACAGGTGCCGACGGTAAGCGATATCACCCCGTTATGATTCACAGAGCTATATTGGGCACTCTGGAGAGATTTATTGGGATCTTGATAGAAAGCTACTCTGGAAATGTTCCTGCTTGGCTCGCCCCCGTGCAACTCAACATAATAACGATAAACAAGAACTCTTTGAACTATGCAACTTCTCTGAAAGAAATGGCGGAGGCCGTTAATGTCCGTGTAGAACTGTTGGATGGTGAAGAAAATGTAAGCCAAAAAATACGTCAATCAATTTTTAATAAAGTTCCTATATTGTGGGTGGTAGGAATGTCAGAGGTGGAACGCGGTTGGGTGTCAGTACGACGCTTTGGATATAACGATGCTTGTGGTATGGAGGCTGATAAAGCGTTGAAAACGTTATTGACTTGTGTTAGCATCCGCTAGTGTCTTTGTTGTCTGGTTGAGTGGGTTGAAAGTGGAAAAAAGGGGTCCTAGAATAAACGATGCTATAACAGCAGAGAAGGTTCGCCTTGTAGACGAGAACGGTGTAATGGTTGGAATCGTAAGCTTGGAAGAGGCTCTGTCCGCTGCTGCAAGCTCTGGAATGGACCTTGTTGAGGTTGTTGGGGAGGGTGAGTTTCCTGTTTGCAAGATCTTTAACTACAGCAAGCAAAAGTACAACAAAAAGAAAAACATAGGTCCGAAACGTCAGAAATCCTCTACCATAAAAGAGCTAAAATTTAGGCTTAACATTGAGGATAACGATTACAACATAAAGCTGAATAACCTGAAAGGCTTTATAGAGAAAGGTAGTAAGGTCAAGGTTTCCATAAGGTTTGTTGGTAGAGAACTTCAATATAAGGAGGTTGGTCTTGGTATACTTGACCGCTTAATAAATGATACTGAGGGAGTTGCTAGGCCTGAGTCAACACCAAGAATGGATGGCAATGTGATGAGTATGCTTTTCTGTGGTAAGAATAGCGGTTCTTCCTCGTCTTCGCATTCGGTATAGTTAGTTTATACAGCAAAGCTTATAGTGGATGCCCTATGTGGTTATGTGCGGGAAATTAGCCAGGTGTTTGCTAAAGTGCCTGGTTTTTATGGTTGTTTTTCCTATTTTTCCGATAAAGAGAGGAAGGTTTTGCCAGTATTAACTTTTGAGCACTGCAGACAAGTCTATTTATGTACGCTAATATCTGTGTCTTCAGTCCTCGTTTTTGGCTTGGCCACAGTGTGATCTTACACATGATCAACAGTTGGGTGTTTTTATTTTACCTTTGTTTAGCCTAGGAAGTTTGTTGTATTTTTTTCTTCATGTCTCCAATGACAGGAATGGTTCCGTTATAGGTGCGGACATCACAAATTGGGCTTCTCCAGGCGTTGACCCAACTTAAAATTTTTCGTGAAACGACATCACCCACCGCTGTGAAGCTTTCTTTGATATCACTTGGGATGTCGTATTATTATTATATTTCAACAACACCAACCTGTGCCTAGAAAGGTTTTACAATTTCGGGGGTCATCAATTTAATACTAAAATCCGCTCCAAGGCAGGTCATCGACTTCTTGCATTTGTTCAAACCCATTCTTTGGTCAACTTTTTCTTTCTCCACCTCGAGTTTTATTGTGGATCATGGACAGCACTAACACTCTGTCTTTACCGTTAATTACATACTGCAGGCGTGTATTCCTGTCATTTTTATGCAATCTTTCTTATTTTGATATGTCTTTTAGTTTGAGCATACAAAATAAGACATAGCTAGGCGTTCTCTAAATAAATTATTTTCAATTAGTAGATATATCGTAAATGTGTAGAGAAAATTGTCTGGTTAATACGTCTTTACTGTACATAAGTGAATGTTTAAAAGGAAAAATACCTTTTATGTCCCAAAAACACACCATAGCGGAAGGGTAACTCCCAAAAGCATCTTAAGGAATGACTACTGTACTGTATGTAACTAAGGTGCAGTATCTCAGCAACACCGTTTTGCCATTTTTATCTGTAGGTAGGCATAACACTATGAACCCATCCTTCTTTGGTAACACAATTTGCCCCCAGAATTTTTGACCTGGCTTACCTTTTACGTCAAGATTTTTATAACTGTAAATGATCAATTTATTAGTTATAAAACCACAACATGATAATCTCTGCTTGTTTCTCCTTCCAATAGTTCGGCGTTTTTTACACTAAAAAATGTAGTATTCATCCGCTCTATGCCGAGTTGCTCGTCGTATATTTCACCAACCTATTTTTATGGGGAATACGGGCAAAATAAAAACATAATGTCAAACATGCCACCTTATGCTCATGTCTCTAAGACTTTCACCACATACTACTGTAGCTGACCTGGTAATTTCAATGTCAACATCAAACACTACAGAGTCGACCAATACCTCAGGCCATTCAACAATCACAACACCATCATAGAAAATGTCATAAAAACCCAGATCCCGGACTTCCAACAACGAAGACACCCTATACAGATCTACATGATATACAACAAAACCAGAACCGCTGTATTCATGTATTATGCTGTACGTGGGACTACCCACAAAGCATCCGCCACCACACAAATACTCAATAACCTCTCGGCTAAATGCGGTCTTGCCTACGCCAAGGTCACCCCTAAGGGCTACCGAACACCTACGGCGACTTAAATAATTATCAACAAAATTTCTCGCAACTCTACAAAAAGACACAAGGTCCAAGCCCTCGTGTCTCCTAAAATTCTCCACCCCACACCTACAGTGACCAGCTACTTCCTATCACCCATGAGATGCAGCAAGTGCAAAAAAATGTTTATGTAGGCAAAATAAAGACTTGTTGCACCCATGATAGCCATCTTACTAGCAGTGCTCTCATTACCATCGTTAAAGCGATAGTACATATCCTTTATCTCTTGCGCGTTTACAGCTGTAAGAGCCGTAAATACAAGCACAGAAACAAAAGAAATAGCAAAATGCAGAGGCCCGCTCATCATGAACAAGTTCACAACAGAGGCTATTATCAAACCTACAATACCCATTGTTAAAAAGGTACTAAACTTCGACAGATCACGCTTTGTTGTATTACCATACCAAGCCATAATCCCAAACATCGAAGAAGATATAAAGAATACCCTAGCTATACTATGGGCAGTGTAGACCATAAATACGTAGGACAACGACAGACCCATCACACCAGAAAACGCAAAGAAAAGCATCATCATGGTCTTTTGACTCATGCTGTTAACACGAGAAGACATGAAAAACACCATTACAACAGGAGCAAGAGCCACAACCCAATGTAGAGGAGTACCATATATGGCACTCATTAAACTATCAGAAAGCGAAACCACAAACGCAACCACCCCAGTTGTTCCTAGGGCTAACGCCATATAGTTGTAGACACGCACAAGGTAACTCCTGAGCCCTGAGCAGTAGTATGCACTTCCATACCTAGCACTGTAACTATCCATAAAGTCCTAAACCATATACGATAAGAACGCCGCATTATAGCATAAACATCACAGAAAAGCAATAAATTTCAGGGGTGTCGGAAGAAGACTATGCGAGATATGACTACAACCCAACCTTTCTTTGCAAGTCACAAATTTTCCATTGCGGCTTTGGCAACACTCACGAGGTCTAAGGCACTTCTTCTTAAATTATCAGCAGAAATCCACATACTTAACCCATGAGGCACCGTGGAATCCATCCTAATTCTAGAAACGTAAACCTCATCATCATTCACACAATCTATAGGAGTAATGTACCCCATGTCGCTACCTCTATCCACCACAAGAACGTTAGGTGCTTCTTCAAGCAAATCAAACACATCTCCCACAGACACTTGGCGACTAAACTCAACATTAACCCAAGCAGAGTGAGAAACAAAAACAGGCACTATTGAACACGACACCACTGCATGCACACCCCCGAGCACCATATTTAGCTCTCCAGATATCAATGTCTCTTCCTCAGCACATCCTTCGTTATTCAACTCGCCAACACAAGGAATACAATTAAACGATATTTGCTTCGCAAACTCGTTACCTACCGCCTTTTTGTTCATTAAAATAGACTTCGTCTGATCATATAGCTCAGTCATGGCATCCCTGCCCAAGTGCGAGACTGAGTGATACGTAGATACAACCACTCTTTCTATATTTCCAAACTTATGCAATGGATACAGTACAGTTGCTATAACCGAAGCACAGCTACCTACTGTCGCTACAATACTACCTTTCTTATATAACCCAACATCGAGGTCATTAACTCCAGGAACTACAAGAGAAACGTCGTCATTTGTGCGTGAGAAAGAAGAATGATCAACGACAACACAACCACAACTTGCAGCCTTTCCTACATATCTTTCAGATATTGCATCACTAGCGGCAAATACGGCAACCGCAGCTTTGCTAAAATCGTAACCCTCAATACCAGCACATACGAGGTTGAATCCCTCACCATAGCTAACACTCTTTCCCACACCTTCCGAGCAAGAAACAGCAACAACGCCATCTCTTGGATAGCCTTGCTCACTGAGAACATTCAAAACCACCCTACCTATGGCTGTGGTCGCTCCAACTACAGATATAACCTGTCCCATACCCTACTAGAAGTAAAAAGACATCAAAGAACTTATAAAGCCTTTATTGTGATCCATAGATTTACGAAAAGCATCGTCAAAAGCAGCCTTAATCAGGTCCTCAACCATAAAAGCCTCTTCTTTAAGAAGCTCAGGATCCACTTTCACCTCCTGAACTTTATACTCAACAAAATTGGAAAGGAGTATTTTCACCGATACCTTTCCCCCCAGAGACTGCCCCTCAAAAGACTTCGGCTCCTGGTAAACACGAAACTCGGACAACTTCTTCCTTACAGCATCCTGCAATTCTGCAAATTTTTGACCATCAAAAGACATAAAGCCACTTTACCTAATATCCAAACACCGAGAGCCCACAACAACAGCCCCCTTAAAGCTTTTCACAAAATCAGAAACAATCTCATCTTCATCCGGATTGTACATCTTGCCTTGGACGTTGACATCATTTTTTTTCCTCTCACCAACGCCTAGCAAAATTTCAGACGCCTGATCTTTGGAGCTCAAAGCACTTTGATCATCAACTTCAACACACGTATTACCGCCAAAACTCTCTTCACCTCCTCTTACGCAACTAAAACCTGATGGCTTCTTATCCAAATTAGAAAACCCTCCCCCAGAAAGTATAAACGATGCCATCTTCTGTGGAGAAGGCATATCACTAAGGTAACATAAGCGCACTATCAGCATTTCCCCAGCTTGTTCTTGGTTCTCAGTACTTTTAATTTCTCCGATGCCGTGCACAACCAATTGCCATAACCTAGAAAGAAAAGAAGTTGAACTAGACTTAGGTAAAGACAATATCTCTTCACCTAAGCTGTGAGGGATTTTCCTATCCACGGAATGCATACAGAGCTCATAGGCAACTTGTTGTATGCCTTCAAAAACCAGCACAGCAGTCCTAGTACTACACAAAGAACGAAACTTTTCTACCGCAGAAACAACATCACAGTTTAGAATACTACATACGATACTCGCCAGAAGATTCTCGTCTATACATCCAAGTAATTCTCGAACCTCATCTACCACAATATTATTTCCCGTGTAAACATACGCCTGCTCCAGCAAAAGGAGAGCATTTCTCACAGAACCAGAGGAGTTTTTCGCTATCAGCTTTATACTATTATCATCGTGATTCATTCCCTCAGCTTTTGCTATCTTTAATAGATGCTGAAACAACTTCTCCACCGACAAACGCGACAAATCAAGTCGCAAACATCTTGAAACTACTGTAACAGGAACTTTCCTAGCTTCTGTAGTTGCCATTATGAACTTCACGTGCTCAGAGGGACTTTCTAGAGTTTTTAATAGTGCATTGAATGCACTCGTAGAAAGCATATGCACTTCATCGATGATATAAACTTTAAATCTGCAATGCGTTGGGAGATAATTAGAACTCTCCAAAATCACCCTAATATCATCAACGCCAGTATTACTTGCGGCATCCATTTCAATAACATCGCTGCTTTGTGATTTTTTTATAGAAACACAACTACTACAAACACCGCAAGGAGCGGCAGTTGGACCACTTTCACAGTTAAGACACAGCGACACTATCCTGGCACACGTAGTCTTTCCCACACCACTCGCACCGACCATCAAAACAGGAGTGGTAAGCTTTCCTGCAGAAAACGAGTTACTTAGTATTCTAACCAATACCTCTTGACCAACTAGATCATGAAAGCTGCTTGGCCTATACTTGAGCGCAAGATTCACAAGTAAACCATATACACGGCACTTTGGACAGCACAACCCAAATGTTCAATGCTACGGCTGCTTTATTTCTAACCTGACCGACTTCACACGAAATCTGCTCGCGCTGCCCATGGTCTTGTAACATAATTATGTCAAAAATTCCAGCACTGTTTGAATTTGAGATTTTTAATATCTTCCCAATGTTACAAAAATCTTCTAGCGACTTTCAGCACATCAATCATTCTACTTGAAAACGCCCATTCATTGTCATACCAGGCGACAATCCGCGAGAAATTACTATCGTTTACGTGAGTTTCTGTTAAGTCAAAAACCGCACTATAAGAAGTATGGTTGAAGTCAACTGAAACAAGAGGTTTACTTGTAGCAAGTAGAACAGAATTACTTGAGCTGGCAGCGGAAGATAAAGCACAGTTTACCATTTCCTTTGTCACCTTAATGCCAGTAGTAAAAGCAAAATCCACCAGAGAAACATTTGGAGTTGGAACCCTGATAGCCGAAGCGGAAATTTTACCCTGCAAATGCGGAAAAAGGTACGACAAAGCTTTCGATGCTCCAGTCGTAGATGGAATCATTGATAGGTTACAAGCCCTAGCCCTCCTCAAGTCTTTATGGCTTCCATCAACGTGATTCTGATCATTTGTATAAGAGTGCACGGTAGTAATGAAACCACCAGAAAGTTCAAATTCTTTGTCAATAATCCCCACAACATGAGCTGCGCAGTTGGTGGTGCAGGATCCCACAGAAATTATTTGATGTTCTGATCTAAGAGAACCTTCATTTATTCCATAGATAACCTGTATATCTGCGTCCTCTACAGGCGCTGAAACTATAACCTTCTTGACGGATCTACCGAGGTGCTGCGTTGACAGAAGTTTCTTGTTAAACTTCCCCGTACACTCAAAAACAACATCAACTCCGCAAGAGTCCCACGGTATTTCCTCCGGATTTTTTATACGAAAATACTTTATATTCCTTCCGTTTACCTCAATAAGGTCATCACCTTTATTTTCCACATCATACTCAAAAGTCCCATGGACAGAATCGTATTTGATCAAATGAGTATGAACACCAATCTCAGAAGATCCATTGACAGCAACAATGCTTATTTCCTGTTCCTTATCCAAGGCACACAAAAGCCTAAAAAGACACCTTCCTATTCTTCCCAAGCCGTTTATCCCAACCCGTACCATAAAAAATTCATCTACATGCAAGCGACAGAACCGTACTCTGCCACCTCAAAAGAGTTTTCGCAACTAATTATATTGGTTGAGTTATTACTAAAACTCATGGATATAAAAGTGCTATTTTTCTGATAAAACACAATGAATAGTATAAATATTTAATAAACTCTGTGCCGTTTTTAAAATTATATCGGCATTGTCATGGGTATTAATTGTACTATCATTCGTCTAAAGTCACTTGAAGTAGAAAAATCTTTCCACGCAGCTCAATCAATACTCCTCCTTCAGGCTATAGTTAACGCTATAACGGGATTATTTTTTTTTGCACATAAAAGTAGATTATTTTCATTAGGAAAAAATGTAAATAATGTAGTTATTGTTATAAACTTTATGACAACAACTCTTTGCATTGTAGCATTTGCTAGCAGAGCAACTATGGTTCTCTTTCTAGAAAAAAGAAGAAGAGAAATCTCAAATTGCGAAAAGAAGGAAAACGGAACAGAAGAAAGTTTTGGAGGAAAAAAGGCACAGAACAAAAGCGTCATTACTTTGGATAAAATGGGAAGTTTATTCTCCCGCTCCTCCGGATACCTTCTCCTAACTGTGGCTGCGGTAGTAACCACTGCAAAAATTTTGTCTACCTGTCTAATGTTCACTTTTGGATTTAGGAATGTTCCAAGAATTTACATAGCAGGAGTAGACTTATTAAAACTCCTGTCATTGTTGGGCAACATTGCCCTATACTCAGCCATATTCTCCGTGTCTTCCTCTTTCTTCATATCAACAAGAAACTCGGATAAAAAAGACGTTGGGTACAGAAAAAAAATGTACAACACATGTTTGCTAATCGCATATGGGGTCGTGGTATTGTTAGGAAATTTATTGTCCCACTTGGAGAAGGCGAAAACTGTTGAACTAATTGTAGTCTCGGACAACTGTGCTTTTGCAATAAGTGACGCTTTATTCACTATGAGTCTCTGTATGTTCGTGTTATTCGCATACAACACTCTTACCTTCATGAAAGAAAAATGTGAATCTATAAGCGAAGAGATAATGCGTGATTCGTCGCTTTTCAGTGAAGAGATCGTAGTGGAAGAATTGTCTTCCTTACATGAATTACGCGATAACAAGAAAGGTTGAAAGCTTTCAAATATAGAGAATGTAATTGTACATTTCCTGCAAATAGTAAAAGGCTAAGGGAGAAAATAGGGGAATATTCTCACGTGAGATAATGCCCCTATTTTGAAATAAATTGTTGTATGGTATACAATCACAGGTGTCTACTCTGGCGTGTTTATTCATTTTAGTGTAGTGTAGTAGTTAATAATTTTTAGAAAATGGTTACGATCGCATTATAATTCTAGTTATGCTAGTTTTTGTTAGCGTTCACTATGGTTTCACCCCATTGGTGGCATTGTGGGTGGTGTCTGTCATCTTTTAGGTACTCGTTATGCATGTTCCTCTTAGTATCCCGAGAAAGATGCTAGAAATAGAAAAGTTAAACTACAAGCGGCAGTGCTGTTCAATGATATCTCTTATAACAACTACTGTCGCCTTCTCCTTGCTTGCACTCTCCCAGGGAGGGTACATGGGTTGGCTTGGAAAAGGTAAAGGTGATTTCTGGCTTACATTGGATTTCATTTGTGCTGTTATGGCTTGTGTCTCCCTTCTGTGTGGGATTTTGGTCGTCTTTTACATAGAAGTTGAGAAACGTAAAATAAAGAAAAAGATAGAAAGCGAATCAAGAAAAAGAGGGTTTAGAAGCAGAATAGAGGAGGAAAAGGCAAATAGAAAGCTTGTGGACAGGATGAGTGATGCAATTGAAAACTACGCGAATAGAGTAGATCTATTCGGTTCTGTGTTGAATACTTCACTCCAGGTAAGTGCTATTGTGTATATATTCACGAATGGCGTGGCTCTTTCGGAAAGTGTTAAGGTAGGAAGAGTGGGGATGAGCATAACCCATGTAGTAGATCTGGTGAGTAATACAGCTTTTTTCATTTCTGCTGCTCTGTTTGCTGTATCACACATCATAATACATAGAAATTCGAAAGAGTTTTCAAAAAACTTGGAAAAGCAATCTCAGATGATGGCCATGCTTTTCACTGGTAACCTTCTCGTTTGGGCAGGAAAGATTGTTTGCGCCCTTGAGTCTATTGATGTAATCAAACCGGCTCCGTTAAAATCTGGAGGATACTTACCACTTGGGTGGATAACAAGATTGGTTGGGATTGTTTTGTGCTTGGCAAGCTTGTGTATGATAATGGATAGCACATCAAAAAAATGTGAGGAATTGGGAAGACTGGTTGAAGGGGGGGAGGGAGTACGTGAAGTGCTAACCACAATTTCTACTCACGACGTTAGGTCTTGCTTTGGTTACATGGAGTATGGTACAAGGTAGGCGTTGCTTTATTTCGCCTTACTTATATGAGATGCGCGGTTCTCTTGTGTGGTTGTGGCCACATTGATGGTTCTGAAATAAATGAGTCGGTTCTTTCTTTGCTTGAGCTTGACCGAATGGGAGTTCAAGCTGTTTGTTGCGCGTGCGATGCCGAGCAGATTGATGTCATAAACCATAGGACCAAAGAGAAAGAGCAGGGGAAAAGAAGAATACTTGATGAGTCTGCAAGGATATCAAGAGGACGCGTGGAAGATGTGCAAAGTATTTCTCCTTCGAACTTTGACATGTTATTGCTGCCTGGTGGTTTAGGGGTCGCAAAAAACTACTCCAATATCCTGGAATCAGGAGACAAGGTAGAAGTGAAAAGGGAAGTCAAGGAGCTGATTTTGGGATTCTATCAAGCAAAAAAGGTGATAGGGGCCGTGTGTATATCACCGGCGTTAGTTGCTGCATCTCTGAGTGAGGTTGTAAATACGCGGGTCACACTGGGAGACGACACAAACGAAATAATAAAGAGGTGCGGTGGAACCCATGTCTACAGTGATACTGACGGATTTTGCGTTGACACCGTTGCAGGTGTTTTTTCTTGTTCTGCTTATATGAGAGATGAAAGTCTCCATAGAGTACATTTAGGGATAAGAAAAATGGTAGAGGCGATGGTAGACCGCGTGAAAAATGGGCGCAACTAGATTTGAGGTCCTTTTATAGTTCGGTAGGAAGATAGTGTCATCCTTATTTTGCGTTTTTCCTACATTCATTACGTGTAGCTATGCTCGTAGGTGATATTCGTGGAACATATGTCCCTGAATTCTCTACGAAGTTCAAAGGACAGGTCCTGCTTTTCCCATGAAAAACTCTCCTCATGGCTTCTCCCGAAGTGTCCGTAGCAAGAAGTTGGGCTGTATCTTTGGCTATACAGAGCGAGTCTCTTACATATCCCTGATACGGAAAGATCAACGTTGTTCAAAATAAACTCTTCTATCTTACCGTTGTCCACAGCACAAGTACCAAAAGTATTCATACTAAACGTCAGAGGATAAGGAACACCAATAGCGTAAGACATTTGCACAAAGCATTCGTGTGCGAGACCAGAAAGAACTACGCTCTTTGCTATATACCTTGCCATGTATGCTGCAGATCGATCAACTTTGCTAGGGTCTTTTCCTGAAAAGGCCCCACCACCGTGCGGTATATGTCCCCCGTATGTATCAACCATAATTTTTCTTCCTGTAAGGCCAGTATCTCCAGATGGTCCTCCTATAACAAATCTCCCCGTAGGGTTGACTAGAAAGTCTTCATCTCGGCACATCCATCCATCGGGAACTGAAGAAACAAAGTAAGGATACACGAGCGATCTTACTTCATTTTGTGTCATTTTTTCGTCATGTTGAATAGATAGAACAGCTCTAAGAATTTTTACTGGCTTCTTATTGACGTACTGAATGGTAATTTCGGTTTTAGCATCAGGACCTAGTCCACCAATCTCACCATTTTTTACTGCATTTGCGATGTTTTGCAGTACAAGATGACAATAAAATATGGGGGAGGGCATAAGAGACTTAGTTTCGTTTATGGCGTACCCATACATGACGCCTTGGTCTCCGGCACCCTTGCTATCTTCTCGATCAACCCCAATCATAATGTCATGAGATTGCTCTTGTAACATTACGGAGATATTGACATATTTCCAGTGAAAGCCTTCTATTTCATATCCTATACTACGCAAAGTATCACGCACCACTTCTTCTACTCTTCTGTGGTCAACTTCTACACCACTGACTTCACCCGCTATTACAACATTATTTCTTGTTACTAGAGCCTCAACCGCAACGTGGGCTTCAGGGTTAATAGACATAAAATGATCAAGGATCTCGTCCGATATTCTGTCAGACACCTTATCAGGATGGCCGTGAGAAACAGACTCACTTGTTATAAAGCTGCTCTCACAATCTCGGGATTGATAAAACACTGCAAATAAAGACAAAACGGGATGATACTTACACGGTCGTGCAATGATATATAAAAATTTTATCGCTTACAAGTTAGTTACACAAAAGAGGGCATTGATACTCTAATTGCAAAGAATTCCTGGTGTTGACTTGCTCCTCTAATTGTGCAAGCATTCTCTCCAATGTGTCCGTAGCTCAGCTGGACAGAGCAGCAGCCTTCTAAGCTGCGGGTCAGGGGTTCGAATCCCTTCGGGCACACCATGTCATAGTGCTGGTTTTCTAGTGTCCCGTTTTTACGATGTTATAGTCCTTGGTGGCGGATTTAATGGGGTTATGTGCGGGGTTGGTTTAAGCCAAAGCGGATTGTCCGTACTACTCGTAGAAAAAAAAGAAGAAATTTTACCCGGAATTGAAGAAAGGGTTTTTGCGCTTTCAAAAAAGTCTAGATGTATACTTGAAGGGTTTGACATATGGAATGATAACCTTGGATGTTCTCCTATAGAGCATATAATGATTTATGATGGAGATAGCTGCTCATATGTCCACTATGACCACGCTCTTGTTGGCAACGAACCTATGGGATATATAGTGGAAGCAAAAGAACTAGCAAAAAGTATAAAGGAGAAGATAAGGTTCGATATTGTGACATCTGATGTTTACGAATCTATCGCTACAAGGGGAGGGTTTACAGAATTACGCCTCATTTCTGGAACGATGTTAAGGTCAAGACTTGTTGTGTGCTGTGAGGGTAAAAACTCTCTACTGAGGGATATTATGTCCATTAAGACAATGCATTATGACTTTAAGCAGAGTTGTTTTGTATGCAATGTTCATCACACAAAACAACACTACAATACGGCAATAGAGCATTTTTTTCCTGGTGGCCCTTTCGCAGTTTTACCAATGAAAGGTGGTTTTACATCATCAATAGTGATGACAGAAAGATCTGATATTGCGGCTATGCTTTGTAAGATACCCACAAAAGAGTTTCAAATAGAATTAGAAAAAAAGTGTTCTGCTTTTCTAGGCGACATTGAAATAACAAGTGGGGTACATTGTTTTGGAATATCGATGGTTTTCTCCGAGAAACAGTATAAAGAAAGAGTGATACTATTGGGTGACTCTTATCATGCTATACACCCAATAGCAGGGCAGGGGTTAAACCTAGGAATAAGAGATATCAATGTGTTGGTGGATGTGATAAAAAAATACAACAATTTTGGCTCAGATATAGGGCATGAATTTATACTGAAGGAGATAGAAAATAGAAGACTACTGGATAATTTTTCTATGTCACTAATGACTACTGGTATGAACTATGTTTTCACGAGAAGCTCCACACTTATCAAGATCATAAGGCGGGCACTAATGTCCATAGTGGAGATGTCACCATATGTAAAAAAGGCACTAATAAAGCACGCAATGGGAATAAGTTCAATATCAAGTTGACCATTACCTACTCATCTTGGTATCTTCCCGATTTTCTGCTCATTTCTGCGTTATTTACGCCCTTGATGAGCTCTTCGATGGCAAACCCAATCTTCACTGAACAAAGCTTCTTAATCTTGGCTAATTCTTCACTGGTAATTTCCTCGGTAATCTCCATAACTTCACTGATTACTTCACTGATGTGCCCATCAACCTTGAGCATGAACTCTGTTTTTATGCAGTCTAAATGCTGAGGAACATCACTCTCTTTTGAATAATTTTTACAATAAAATTCCTTACCTTTTGAGAATAGTGAACCAAAAAATCGTGCTGGTATGGCCTTCCAATCTATATTCCATATATAACTTTGGAAAAAGTAAGCCCCCAACATAATAGGAACAATTCTAAACATAAGACCAGTTGTAATAGCATCTTTGTTGTAATAGTACCACTTGATAATGTGATACATCCTGGTGTACAGGTGAACAGGATTTTTATAGAAAAAGATACTTTGTAACCCGTCAAAATACACTAATAAGGCCAACGATGCCGTGTATGAGTACAAAAAAAGAAATAAGAATCTAAAAAAGATCTTGTCAAAGTTAAAAAACAAGTAAGAAAGCATCATGAGTCTGAGAAAAGACATGCACCGTATCCCCTACTTCATGAAGAACAAAATGCTGGGATGGGAGGGATCGAACCTCCGAATGACGGTACCAAAAACCGTTGCCTTACCGCTTGGCTACATCCCAATCTAGACCAAGTACACACACTGTGGGATAGTAATAAAAAATAGTGAAAATGCAATGAAAAATGCAAAACTGATCCAGGTTTAAACTTTGTGATAAGTTATAAAATTCTTGTTAAAGTTCACTTTTCGTATCATCATCTGGCAGATTTTCATGATTTACATTATCTTGTGAATTTCCAAGACATAGTTAGACATTTAGAAGATTACTGGCGGAGTTATGGTTGCACTTTGGTGTACCCTTATACATCTGAGCTAGGGGCTGGTACTCTTCATCCTTCTACAGCTCTCGAGGTTCTTTCTGGGAAGGAAACCATGGTGGCTTATTTACAGCCTGTAATACGGCCCTGCGATGGAAGGTATGGAGACAACCCTAACCGTTTGTTTCAACACCACCAATATCAGGTCATAGTTCAGCCTTCTAGAACATCACTGCGTGATGACTACTTGAGGAGCCTAGAAAAGATAGGGATGTCAACAAAAGACTTTGATATCAGGTTCCTTGAGGATGACTGGGAAAACCCTAGTATAGGGGCATACGGATTTGGGTGGGAAGTCTCCTGTAATGGCATGGAAATAACTCAATTCACATATATGCAGCAGATGGGTGGAATTGAATGTGATATGATCCCAGGAGAGATAGCTTATGGTCTAGAGAGGATTGCAATGGTCCTTCAAGGAGTAGACAACGTATATGATATTGAATGGGATGGTTCCGGAAAAAAATACGGACAAATATTCAAGGATCGAGAAAAGGAGTTTTCCGAGCTTGCTTTTGAGCACCACGATACGAACTTCCTGATTGAGTGTTTTGAAAAAAGCGAGGAGATGTGTAAAAAAATGGTGGATCGCGATATCCCAATTGCTGGTTACGATTTTTGCGTAAAAGCCAGCAACATATTGAATCTTCTAGAGTCTAGGGGTGTTGTTGGAGTAAACGAGCGTGCATCTTATATACTAAGAGTAAGGAAGATGACAAATATGTGCTGTCAGTCGTATGTTAAGCTCTACAAAGTAGCGTGATATGTCTTTAGATCTGGTTTTTGAGATCCTATGTGAACAGATGCCAAGGAAGACCTTGGATATCGCTGTAGGTTACGTAGGTGAAAGCATAAAGTCCGGTTTTTGTAGGATGGGTATAGAAAGCACGGAGCCAATAGTGTTCGTTACCCCTAACAGAATCACCTTGATTTGCAGTGATGTAAAAATAGAAAATACAAAAGAAAAAGAGGAAGTTAAAGGGCCGAGAAAAGATGCAAAACTTGAGGCAATAGCTGGTTTCCTAAAGAAAGTAGGAAAAAATGTAGTAGAAGAGCTGGATGTAAGGAACGTCGATGGAACAGACTTTTACTACTCAAGGTTAAAAGTGGAAAGCGCTGCGGGTCTAAACCGAAAAGTAGAGGAAGTAATACAGAGAATGATAGATGGATTTCCTCTACATAAGAAAATGAAGTGGGGTCGTGGTGATGGTGTTTGGGTCCGACCATTGATCAATGTTGCTTGTGTCCTAGGACAGGATATTGTCCCTGTAAAAATAGCTGGCATGGTCGCTAACAACATCACCTATGGGAACATAAGACTTTCCAAGTTAGAACATAAAATAACAGGAATAGGTAGCTATCTTGAATTCTTGTCCAATAATAAGGTGATTTTAGATCAAAATGAGAGGAGAAAGTTCATACTACACCAGATTAATTCCCTGATTTCAGAAGATAATCTTAAGTATGAAGAAGAGGACAGGATTATTGATGAGCTGCGAGATATGCTAGAGAGCCCCAGTGTGCTCGTGGGAGACGTAGATAGAAACTTTACTGATCTTCCTGTTGAGGTTATTTCCTGTGTCCTAACAAAACATCAGAGATGCCTGTCCCTGTTCAATAATAAGGGAAAAATATTGAAGTTTGCATCTGTAGCAAGTGTTGTGAACGAAAGGGTAATAAAGACACATGAAATGGTGTTAAGGGCGCGGCTTGCGGATGCTGCATTTTTGATAGAAAAAGATAAGCAGTATGGGCTGGAAAGGTACGTTGATGATTTATCTAAAATAATATTCAAGAGTGAGCTTGGTACGGTGCTTGATAAAGTGAATAGAATCTCCGCGCTATCAAAGTACGTGTCCGTGTGGGTACCTAGAGCACCGTTGTTAGGTGTAGAAAGAGCATCAAAAATTGCAAAAGCAGATCTAGCATCGTTGATGGTCCGCGAATTTCCCGAATTACAAGGAAAAATGGGAAAGTACTACGCCCAGTGTTCAGGGGAAGACAGTGAGGTTTGTGATGGAATAGAAGAGCATTATCTTCCAACAAACCCTAATGATAGATGTCCGTCATCTCCGGTGGGAATAGCCGTATCAATTGGGGATAAGGTAGATAATATAGTTGGATTAATGGCTACTGAAAAAATATCTGGCTCTCGAGATCCGTTCGCATTAAGAAGGTCCGCAATATCACTTTTGAGAGTGATATTGGAAAACGGTATATCGATACCACTAGATCTAGTAGTATCTAAGTCTGTCTCTCTTTATCTATGCGATGCGAAAAAAAACAAGAATTTAAAATCATCCTTCCAGGGAGTTGACGGGAACACTATTGCGTTTACCGTTCTGGATTTCTGCTATGAGAGATTCAAGATAATACTTAAGGATGAAGGACATAACAGAGAAATAATAAACTGTGTCGTAGGGGATTGTCACGACATACTATTGGTGAAGAAGAAGATAGAGACTATCGAAAAGTATCTCAAAACAGAAGATGGAGAAACCATTCTTAGCGCATACCGTAGAATAAGAAACGTGGTAGTAAAGGGCGTGAAAGTACCAACAGCAGAAAAAAGAAGGTGGAACAGATGTAGTGAAAAGTTGTGCGTAGGCATTTATGAAATAGGACTGCTTAGAAAAGCGAAGCAATGTGAAAGCACATTGGGTGTGCAGTTAAAGAACAGTAATTTTCAGGACGCGATGGATACGCTGTTAGACATTAGCTACTCAGTACGTGACTATATGGACAACGTGAGGGTACATGACCAACAATCGGTGGAATCGTATAAAAACAGAATCAATCTGATCCAATGGGTTCTTGAGCTATATCATAACGTTCTAGATTTCAGCAAGGTGCTATGCGAGTTGAATATAAACTAGTTATTATGTTAAAGTAGTAATATTACCGCTTTAAGGGTTAAAGCCTAAATGTTGGAGGATCACTACAAAACACTTGGGGTGGGTATACTAGCAAGTGACAAAGAAATAAGAAATGCTTACAAGAGATTGTCGATGAGATACCACCCCGATAAAAATCACGGAAGCAAAGAACATGAAGAAAAGTTTAAAAGGATAGCAATAGCGTACTCTGTAATAGGTGACAGAGAAAAAAGAAGGGATTACGACAAGGAAAGGGTAATGAGTTTTATACCACATTGCAGGAATGCTGTGCAGGTATTTATCTTTGTGTTTTATATTACGGTTTTAGCCATTACGATGTACGTTAGCGAGGCTAGTATCACTGAGAAGATCACTGGTCTATGTACAGTATATTTTCTGTATAAACTGCCAGAATTGGTGCAATCCCTAGTGGATAAATATCAAAAGTTTCGAGAGGAAGAGAAGCATTGTGGTAATGAGTATGAGAGGTATGATGTTTGTTATTGGTTAAAATTCATTGAAAAGGTGTTTCAAAATAGAAGGGAAAAAGAAGAGGAAAGCAAGAAAGAGGATACTGCGCAATCGAAGGAGAATCATAAAGTAGATAGTATGAACAAACGATATACAAAAGAAAGTGGGAAAAAGGACAAGTTAGGTAGTACACCACCAAGAGAAAATGTAATTGGTTCAAAACTAGAAGTAGATCAGGCGGAAAATTTAGCCCACGCTAAAAATGCCACTTCTGCTAAATGTTTTTGAGAAGGAAATCTCCGGTACAGGAACTCGAGGTCATGGAAGTAAGGCCAGATGAGTTTGTCTCTCTTTTCCAAGATATGTTTATGATATCGAAACGAATATGTTTTTTGCAGAAGTAGTAGAATGGCCATATGTTTTGAAAGTCTTTTAAAAAAGTAATTGCTTAAACAAAAAATGAAAGTAGGTCTTATACGTAGCTTTTTTATGTGTATACTCTGCAATCATTATTGGTAGAATCTCAAAAGAATGATGCGAGTCATATTGAATTTTACTGCATGAATGAATAAATACTTGTCGTCACCTTTGATGTGTTGTGAAGAGCAAAAATGAGTAAAGAAGATTATTATGAGCTGCTAGGAGTAAGTAGGGGTGCGAGTGAGGAAGAAATAAAGAAATCATATCGAAAGATGGTGTTCAAGTATCACCCGGATAAAAATCCAGGTGATAAGTCTGCAGAGGAAAAGTTTAAAAAAATAAGTGAGGCATACGAAGTCCTCAGTGACAAAGATAAAAGGGCAGCATACGACAGATACGGACACAATGCATTTCGCAATGACATGGGTGGAGACCAAGGCTTTGGAAGCGGTTTTGATGGAGGTTTTTCTTCTGATTTCTCAGATATTTTCAACGATTTCTTTGGCGGTAATTTTGGTAAAACTACAAGAAACCGCCGGGAGGGAACCAGGGGTTCCGACTTACGGTATGACATTGAAATAACGTTGGAAGATGCCTACAATGGCGTTAAGGTGCCCATTAGCTACGTAACCAATGTAAAATGCAGTCAGTGTGATGGGAGTGGAAGCGAAGGAGCCGTAAAGTCAGTGAAGTGTGGTACTTGTAACGGCGCAGGGAGAATAAGAACTAGAAAGGGGTTTTTAACTATCGAAGAGCTCTGCAACGTTTGTAGCGGAGAAGGAGAAGTAATCAAGAACAAGTGTAAACGATGCGGCGGCTCAGGTAGAGTCAGGAATGAAGTAGGAATTCTTGTAACTGTTCCCCGAGGGATTGAAACAGGAAATAAAGTCCGAGTCAATGGAAAGGGAGAAGCCGGATACAGGGGGGCAAAAGAGGGTGACTTGTATGTGTTTGTTGTGGTAAAAAATCACAAGTTCTTTACGCGTAAGGGGTGTGACTTATATTGCAATGTTCCTATCAAAATGACATTAGCAGCTCTGGGTGGTGAAATAGAAATGCCATCCATAGATGGAACATGGACAAAATTAAAAATACCCGAAGGAACACAGAGTAATGATAAGTTGAGAATGCGCGGAAAAGGCATGTATGAAATCAACAGTAGCGATAAAAGAGGGGACATGTATGTGCAGGTAACAGTAGAAACACCTGTGAAACTCACAAAGAAGCAAATCGATCTGTTAAAGAAGTTTGATGAAGAGTCAAGTTCAAACTGCAGCCCCAAATATTCTGGGTTCTTCCAAAAGATAAAGAGCTTCTGGAAAGACATTAGCTCATGAGTTTCGTCATTATGGCGAAAAGCTTCCTGTAAAGTCTAGTCCAATATCTTTACAAGGGACGGAGTTTGTTATGCATCCAATAGATATGTAATCTACACCGCAGCTTGCAATTTCTTTTACATTGTGTAGGTTAACGCCTCCGGAAACCTCAATTTTGGCGCGGCCGTTCACGATCTTTACAGATTCCTGTATGTCTTGGATACTCATATTATCAAGCAAAACAATATTTACGTTATTGAGCACAGACTCGTAGACTTGCTCTTTTGTATCACACTCAACTGTCATAACAACATTACCCAACTTTTCCCTGACCCTCCTGACGCATTCAGACACACCGTTACAATAAGCGATGTGGTTGTCTTTTATCATGACACCATCGTACAATCCTGTTCTAAAGCTATCACCACCACCTACTTTCACAGCATATAAGTCAAAAGTGCGTAATCCTGGACAAGTTTTTCTCGTACTTCTAATGGCGGCATTGGTTCCTGTAACTGCGGAAACAAACAACCTAGTCAATGAAGCAATACCAGAAGCACGCTGTATAAAGTTAAGAATAGTCCTCTCCACAGAGAGAACTTTAGCCACGCTTCCATGTCCGGCAACAATGCATGTACCTGCCGTAACGGGTGTCCCATCATCAACTTGCGCACTTAAAAATAGCTCCTCTTCATTAAAAATATAAGAAAAAGCGTCTATTACCTTCATCCCCGCAACTATAAGGTCCTCCCGTGCGTTTATGTTAAACCTCATCTTTTCATCACCAATAATGCAACTAGTTGTAATATCCCCAACACTGTTAAGATCCTCTTCTAATGCACTTTTGATGATATTCTCTAACATAAACAACTTTTTCCATGACACTAACAGAAAAGATGAATAAATTGTAACATCTTTGAAAGGTGAATGGAATTTTCATTGTGGAAAAGCATATTTTCTACGCTTATATTATCGCTGCGTACTTTCTGGGTTCTATTCCATTCGCGCTAATACTTACAAGAGTTTTTTCGGGGAAAGACATAAGAAAAGTAGGATCCCAAAATGTGGGAGCAACAAACGTATTTAGAGTGAACAAAATACTTTCCTTTTTTGTGCTTGTGCTGGATATTTTGAAATCTTACGTAATAGTTTTTCTCGCACAAAAACATGAAGATATTTCACATTTTCAGCAGTACTTTATAGGCCTGTTTGCGATAACAGGACACGTGTTTCCAATCTGGCTAAAGTTCAGAGGTGGAAAGGGAGTAGCTACAACGATAGGTGTTTTAGCAGCAGTAAATGTATATATTCTCGCAACATTCATAACAATATGGAGTGTAGTTTTTCTTTTGACAAGATATGCATCAGCAGCGTCAATTCTTGCCGTAACGTCAAGCATAGCCGCAAGCCTCATAACAGAAGATAAGAATGTAGTAATAGTGAATCTTGTCATAGCAGCTATCATCATTGTTAGCCATCGGCAAAATATTGTTCGCATCGTGAAAAGAACAGAAAATAAACTTTGAGTCCTAAACGAACTTTTGCATTTTTCTAGAGAAAATATGGCATAGAGCTGCAGATATAGCATCGGAAGTATGTAAATTAAATGAAATGCTAGAGCACAAACCCAAAGAAGCATGAACCATAAACTGAATTTGTTCTTTGGAAGCTTTACCGTTACCAAAAACGCGCTTTTTTATTGTTGTGGGAGCGTATTCAAAAATCGCAACATCATTTGCCATTAAAGCAATAAGTGAAGCACTACGAGCATAGCAGAGTAACATCGAAGCCTTCGCATTAGAATTAACGAAGACATTCTCAATGGCAGCTTCGACTATTGAATAAGACTTAAGCAAAGAATCAACAGCAGAAAATATGGAATACAACTTTTGGTTAAGATCATTGTCTTTGTGAGTGTTTATAACCCCGTGATCAACAAGAGACACACTACCACAAGAACGAAGCAAAGCCCAACCTGTAGAACTGAGACCTGGATCCACGCCCAAAACAAGCATTCTACGAACTTATAACATATAAAAATAGAAACAGAAACAACCAAACAACATCAACAAAGTGCCAGTACCAAGCGGCGCACTCAAACCCGACATGGCAAGAAGAAGATAGCTGACCGTTCCTCATTCGGAACCAACATGTAATCAAAGATATCAACCCCATCCAAACGTGCAGGCAGTGGAAACCAGTGGCGATATAGAAATTCGATGAGTATATCGCTTTGAGACCCTCCTCTTTAAACGCAAAACCAGCATGTATGTACTCTATGCACTGAAAAAATGAAAACACAAAACCAAGTAAGATTGTGAATAACAGCATTCTTTGAGATTCTCTTACGTCGTCAACCATTAAAAAATGATGTGACCAAGTTATTGTGCAACCTGACAGCAGAAGTGTGACAGTGTTTAGGAAAGGAATTGACCAAGGATTTACAAGATTAATCCCAGCAGGAGGCCAAGAAGTCGCAACCTTCTCTGAATAGTCAACTAGTTGGTAAATTGGAAACAACCAAGCCTTGAAGAAAGACCAAAAAAAAGCAACGAAAAACATAGCCTCAGAAAAAATAAGCATGGCCAGTCCCATGCGAAGGCCACGTTTTACGACATCAGTAAAACAACTGTCTCTTATTGCTTCAACGATAACGTCCCGCCACCAACAGTACAAAATAAAAACCACAGATGAGAAACCCAAAGGCAGTAAGAAAACACCCAGAACCTTATTGTGTATCGCTCCAACTACACCAAAAGCGGCAAAAAAAGTGCACAGTGACAACAAAATGGGCCAAGGACTTGAAGACAGAATGTGATGGTCGTGTTTCTTCATCTAAAAATTAAGGCCATTACTGAATAATGAAATTACAAAGTTCGAATACAAAGTGTCAAGATAAAAACAATGTAAACGGTCAACACAAGTTTTCGAAATTGCGAACGAAATCTACTAAATTTGCAACATTTTCTACGGGAGTTATAGGTAAAACACCGTGACCAAGATTGAAAATAAATGGTTTATTGGCACATGACCTCATTATTACGGATGCATCTTTTAAGGCGGAATCAATGTCATACGCTAAAAGATAAGGATCTAGGTTTCCCTGAACGACACCACAAATGTTATTTGATATCCATTCAATAGGTACGGAATAGTCTGCGCTGGTTGCGTCGACAGATGTTGCCATAGAATATTCGATATAAAGCGAGCCAGCACCTTTGGGAAACCCAATAATGGGAACAAGCGGATGCTTTTTTTTGAGCTCAGAAACAATTTTTTTAGTTGGTGCGATAATGAATTCGCGAAACATATCAACGGGTAGGCCGGAAGCATTGCTGTCAAAGATTTGCAGTATATCGGCTCCACTTTCTATTTGTTTATCTAAGTAAGTAATAGTGAATTCTGTGATTAGCTGAATGAGTTCAGAAACATTCCTTTTTCCTGAGCGGTGTGATACTATCAAATCGGTTATTTTCTTGCTTTTTCCTAAGATATAGGTTGCGGTTGTCCAAGGAGCACCCGCAAATCCTATCAAAGACTTTGATCTTGGAAGTACATTTCTAACCCTTTTTATACTTTCAAAGACGGGGTTCAACTTCTCGAGGAAGTCAACTGTACGGGCATCTTTTATCTCGCAATTTGAGATCTTTGGTCCTACCCCTCTTATGAATTCAACCTTGAACCCCAATGCGTCCGGTATGACCATTATGTCAGAGAAAATTATCGCTGCATCTAGATTAAATCTATTTATAGGCTGTAGTGTTAGTTCTTCTACTAATTCGGGACTGTAGCAAACTTCTAGAAAGTCGTTTTTGTCCTTCATTACTTCTTGATATTCGGGAAGGTATCTTCCTGCTTGTCTCATGAACCATATTGGTACAGTGTCCTGCTTTTTTTGTTCGACAAGAGTTTTCAGAATGACACTTATGTTTTCTTTTTGGTTAAACATCATAAATCTTCATTATATATAAATATAGATAATTTATACCTGTTAATTGCGTGGATAACTAAGTCAGATCTAAAAAATGACTCAAGAACGGTTATTGTTTTTGTGGATAAATTTGTTAGTAAAGTATGTAACTGACTGATTTTCTTTGCAAATTTATGTGTATAAAATGTTTGTGAATTGTGTTGATAACTATGGCGTAAAAGTAGGAAGCTTTTCGAGCCGTAATTGTCTTTTCTGAAAACTCTGTGTATAATTCGTTGCGTTATTGTTAATAACTTTTATCCACTGTTGTCTTACATGTTTATCAACAGAGTTATGCATAACTTTGTGTGGTAAATAGTATTTTGCTGGGTATACTCTTGGCTTTGATCGAGTGATTTTATCGGTTGTATAGAACGATGGGTGCTAAGGTTTCTACTGAAGAGGATGATGTCGACCGAACGTCTTTTAGCAAGCTAAAGACTAAGGTCTATCTTTTTATTTTTAATAAATTTCCCGGGTTTAAGAATTTTGCAAAGAGAGAGATCTTTGAAAAGAATGCTCTAAAGTTCAATTGTTCTCACATAATGAATAACGTGGTGCGTCTTGATGACAGCTCTGTAAGCGAAATAATGGTTCAGAGGTCGGAGATTAGGGCGTTGGGCGTCGATGACAAGGATCTTTTAAATAACGTTCTAAAAAGCCAGCATACTAGGGTGCCAATATACAAAGATAACTTAGATAACATAATAGGTTTCGTTCACATTCGCGATGTCCTTCTCAAAGGGGCAGCTGGTTTTGATATTCGGGGAATTATACGTGACGTTATGTATGTTCCACATTCTATGAGGGCTGTGAGCTTGTTCATAAAGATGCAAACCTCAAGAATTCACATGGCAATCGTGTTGGATGAGTATGGTAGCACAGACGGTCTTGTAACAATGGAAGACATCATAGAACAGATTGTGGGAAACATTGAGTACGAACAAGATGCGCCTTCTGTTTCTGACATAGTAAACGTATCGGGTGATAAAATAGAGGTGAATGCACGCGTCCTCGTGCGCACACTAGAACAAAATCTCGGGATTGTCCTACGTGATGCCAGTGAAGATGAGGAGTACGACACAGTCGGGGGGCTCATATTTGCTATGGTCGGCAGGGTTCCGGTTGTAGACGAGGTTTTTCATCATAAAAGTGGGGCTGTTTTTTCCATAAAAGAAGCAGACAACAGGTGCATATACAGAGTTACGGTTGATCTTTCTGGAATGGGGTATCATCCTGATTGAGATATGTTACAGTGTGATACCGCTGTCAACGAGCATGCCGGAGTTTAACACCCGTTCCTCGTCTTCGTATCCTTGTATTTTCTCCTTTTTTACGTTGGATACTTTTGCTTTATCGTTTGCTGGGAAGGTCACCAAGCTAATTTCCCAAAGATCTATTTTTGTTATTATTCTGATACCAGAGCGCTTATCTCTTCTTGATGTTACTACTCTATAGCCTATAGATAAGGAATTTATGATACCCTTTTTGAGCAATGAATAAACTTCACGTGCTTTTAGCAGTTCTAAGTTTAGCTGCGCAGTAACAAATAACCCGAATGAATCCTCTGTAAGCCTCAAAATCTTTCCTATGGGATCTTTGGAATTATGCTGCCACAGCAACGCTACCTTTCTCCTTTTTAGAGAATCACTAAAAGCACCAGGTGCTATTATGTCTTTTTGTGTATCCACTCTGTTGAAAACGCTAGCATACCCTGAGAATATACCTTTACCGGAAACTATATCTTCTTTTTGGTTTAGTGATGTACACATAGTTATTTCCATATTGGTGAGAAAATCTTAGTTTTGCAGTGTGTTACCCCCAGATATGGGGTGTAGTCCAAAGGCTGAACGCTTCTCATTTATTGTCATAAAGGTGGCGTTTTGTACGTACTGCCACAAGCGCTGTCGTTTTTCTGTAAGTACGGAAATAGATTCCTTATCATAAGATAAGAATAGATTGTTGTTGAACCTAGGAACCAGCCAGGAGTTTAAGTGGGAGATGATGCTTTCAAGGTGTGGTATTACAGTTTGCTCCCAAAGAGCAAGCCTTGCTTCGGATAGATTACTGTATGTGTTATCACCGGGAATCCCTATCAATTGCGGTGGAACCCCAAAAGCCAGCGCAATTTCTCTTGAGGAGATATTTTTTGATTCAATAAAGTCCATGTCTTTCGGGGAAAGGCTCATTTCTCGCCATTCGAGACCTCCCTCGAGTAAAATGGGGCGTCCGGAATTAGTGTATCCCGAATAGAAGTTTTCAATTTGTGATTTGAGACGTTGATACTGTTCATGGGATAGTGAGTTGCTTCTGCCATCCTTGTTGTTAACAACGAGTGCACCGCTTGGACGAGCACCATTTTGCAACATTGCCTGGTTCCATGCTCCGGCTTGATTGTGTTGTTCTATGCTATAAGCGGCAGCTTCTATGGTCGACAGACCATACCAATCATTAAGAGGATGGAAGTTCTTTAGATGGAGTAGATCATGACTGTTTTTTGGATTGTTGACCTTGAACTCATAAACGGAGTCATTCACAACATATTTGTATATTAGTGCACAACCCTTGAGAGCAATTTCTACCCGATCTGGGCGAAGAAGGTGTAGTTCGTGCGGAACTTGTGATGCATTGTCTATTGAAAGTATGTAAGCGTTTCCGCTGATCAACCTATACGTTACAATGCCTTCAATCAATTCTGATCTAGTCATTGTGTTATTGGGGCGCGAAAGCAGTTTTAGTATAGGGTGATGGGCAACTTGAAAGATTCCACTTTTTGTTATTTTGTTGAGTGTCAGGCTTACAGAACCAGCTGCAGAAGCAATCATATGTATGGAACGAAAGGCGATTACATTTTTTATATAGCCATTTTGTGCAAAATTGGCATAACCTCTTTCTTCCCATATTGCTTCTCTATGAGACTCTAGAAATGATGAAATGCAGTTGTTTTTTTTCGTTATGTTAAAAAAATCCTTCATGTGGTTACCATACCTGCATGAGATATGCTAATGCTAACGGTTGATTTTAGGATGTCGGAAGCAATATTATCTATTGCGTTACGGATAATAGTGCATGGACTACCGCATATTCCCGCATAGGTACAACAGTGAAGTATGAAGACCGAGTTCAAGGTTGCTTTGACAGTGCAGCCAAAAATTACACTTATAATACACCGCTCCAGGAAACGGTAGCAGAAAGACTGTGCACGCAGTATATGCACACACTAAATAAACATAGCACAGTTCTCGATGTTGGTTGTGGGACGGGATATGTAGCGAAAATACTGGGGCAACAATGTGAATTGTATCAGCTCGATTTGTCTGCAGGAATGTGTTTGGAGGCAGCAAAACAAGGTAATGAGAGAATAATAAATTGTGATATGAACCAAATGCCCTTTCGCAATGGAACATTTGATGCGATTGTATCTTCAATGGCACTTCATTGGGCATCTGATTTGTATAGGTCTATGGTAAGTGTTCTAAATGTTCTAAAAAGTGGAGGGAGGTTTGCCTTCAGTATACCCGTAGAAGGAACACTTAAAGAACTCCAGATTTGTAATAAGATAGTGGGAAGAATTACCCAACATAAGTTCTTTGATTGTAGTGACATAGCCAGAATTATCAGAATGTCGGGAGCAAGAATTGAGAGCATAGAAAGGGATCAGTACCGCATGCAGCATGCAACCTTTTTTGATTTTTTGGCCTCTATAGTAAAAATGGGGTCCTCGACATGGAGAAATAGTAAAAACAGCTGGTGTAGCGTGAATGATGCTTGCAAGGTGTACAATAACTTATTCTCAACCAGGGCGGGTATTTTTTCTTCCTGGCATATAGCTTATTTTGTTATCAAAAAGTAATTTTGCTGATATCATTAGCTCCTGTTCCTTTCCTCCTAAAGTCTTTATGATCGGAAAATACCGCGACTTGGCGTGTGAGATAAGGGCAATTGCACAACAAAAAAATGCAGTAATTCTTGCACATTATTACCAGGATGATGAAATACAAGAAGTTGCAGATTTTGTGGGCGATTCTCTGGATTTGTCTAAAAAAGCATCCAACTTGGATGCAGACATCATAGTTTTTTGTGGTGTTTTTTTTATGGCAGAAGTAGCAAAAATCCTGAATCCAGATAGAAAAGTAATACTTCCCGACTTGAATGCTGGGTGCTCACTTGCAGATTCATGTGATGGGGAAGATTTTAAAAAGTTCCGACAGGCGCACAGTGATTACGTTTCTGTTACATACATAAATTCTTCTGCAGAAGTGAAGCGATATTCTGACATAATATGCACGTCGTCAAACGCCGTCAGCATAATCAATGGCATTCCTGTTGATAAGAAAATATTGTTTGCTCCCGATAGGTATCTGGGTGAGTTTTTAAGTGAAAAAACAGGACGGGAAATGCTTTTATGGAATGGGAGCTGCATAGTTCATGAAAGTTTTTCTGAGGCTTCATTGATGGAATTGATGGTTAGGCATAAGGATGCCCATGTACTTGCTCACCCAGAATGTCCGGGGAATTTATTAAGGCATGCGCACTGCATTGGATCTACGAAGAATCTCCTGCAATACTCAGCGGAGCGACCTGGTCACAAGTTCATAATACTTACAGAAGAGGGTCTGGTATACCAAATGAAGAAGGCTTCGCCAGGAAGCACGTTTTATGTAGTGAGTTCCACTAGTCCGGGATGTGAGTCATGCAGTAAATGTCCTTATATGAGGCTAAATACCATGGAAAAACTATACAAGTGCATTGCAGAGGAATCCCCTGAGATTATTTTAGATATGGAGATTATCACGGATGCGAGAAAGTCAGTTGATGCCATGATGGCGCAGTCTTTTTTTCCAAAGCCTCAAGCTAATGCTGTTGTCTTGTAGGGGCATTGTAGAAATTTATAGTACTTCATCCAGGACGTTTTCTTCAAAAAATTGTGCCTTTTTGCTCATGTTCTTATATAGTTCCGCGCTTTCGTTATGGGGTTGTGCTGCTGTTATATTCTCCCACTTTTTAGAAAATTCCCTGTTTATGTTATAAAAAGTTTTCAGCATCTTCTGTTCATCATTTAAAGTCTCGCCGTCGCATGAAAGAATGTCTTCAATAAACTCGTCGCTTACTATAGCGTCCACAGGACACTCCGGCACACAGACACCACAATCGATGCATTGCTCGGGATCGATGACGAGCATGTTCTTTCCTTCATAAAAACAGTCTACAGGACAGACTTCCACGCAATCAGTGTATTTGCACCTTATGCACCGATCTGTAACAAAATGTGTCATAAAACTACGTTTCAACAACAAGTACGACAGTATATAACTGCAGCGGTGATAGCAAAACTAATATCTTAATCAAGACTAACGCGAAAAACTTAAGTAGCGCAACCAAAGAAGATATTTCCTGTGCCTTTTATTATAGCCATTTAGCTCAGCAGCACACAGCCTAGTGTGCCACTACACAAAACACCTTGTATATCGCGAAATGAGGGCGCGCCGTAACGAGAAACTTATACGTGTATGACGTAGATGTGCCTCTATAAGGCAAACACCAAGCAAAAACATTAGAAAGGCGACACAAGAAAGTACCACACCTTACCATAAACAGCACTGCTTCTCGCTAGGTAGAAACTTTTGCGATACTACCCTTTTTTAGAAGCATCATCCTCATTTTTGTCCGAGTGATCTTCCCAGTCTCCATCTTCGTCCTGCGACTCACTGTCAAACTCGTCATCCCAGTTTTCTTCACCGACGAGCTCTTCGTCGTCATTATCGTCCTTCCAACTATCATCAACTTCGTCATCCGAATAGTTCTCATCATAGCCTAGATCGTCTAGATCATCCTCATCGTCAGCAAAGTCATCTGTCTCACTCAAACCTTCATCGTCTTCTTCGTACAGATAATCAAACTCTTCTTCTTTGTTCACAAAATTACCACTTTCTTCCTGTTCATCATCCGCAACGCTGCCATTGGCATTGCCGGAATCATCATTACCCAACAGGGAACGTAAATCCCCATCGGTATCTTCCGCCACGACCTCTCCTTCTCCGTCCCCTCCTCCGCTTCTCATTTTGTCGGGATCATACGGCTCCTGTGTTGGCACAAAAGTGCTCTTTAATAACCTACGTGTAAAAGTTTTATCCTCATAGTATTTTATTTTTCTGGATTTTATCGGATACGTAGATTCAATCAGAAGTATCTGCTCATCTTTGGGTAGCATTATCACTTCTTGGGGCAGCAACAAAGCTCTTTGAGTATCAGAAATGTGCAAAGAACGAGATGCAGGATTCAAATCCAAAAACTTTGGCTTGTTCAGAGATTCTTGGCTGACAGTCTTATTACCAATCAACTGGGATATCAAATTTGCAGTTTCAATGTTGTTTGCAGCAAAGGTTATACGGTATGTCGAGTTAGAAAGGAACGAGTTCATCCCCGCTTCCTCGTATATACCTTTAAGCTGCTCCGTGTCTTGTATTATTAGGAACAGCCTCACCCTATACCCTCGAAAATACGCAATTCCTGTCTGAAACTGTTCCATCTTTCCTAATGTTGGGAACTCGTCCATTAGGAATAAAACACCATATGGCTCATCATCTGATGGAAGGGCTCTACATAAAAACTCAGTCGCCTGCTGGTAAAACACCTGCATTAATGGACGTAATCTGGTCAAGTTGTCAGGAGTAACACCCACGTATACTGAGACACGCTTGCGTTTAAAATCTTGGATATTGAAGTCACTAGATGCAGTTGCAGTGTCAATAAGCGGGTTTGCCCAAAGTTCCAACGATGAGTTCATAGTGGATACAACACCAGAGCGCTCCTTATCTGCCTTTTGCAAGAACGCAGCTATGTTCATGTAAGCAACAGGGTGTATTTTTTTCCCTATGGTGTCTAGCACTACAGCAAGGTTGTAAACAACGTCGTCGCTCCGCATTGTCCGCACCACTTCGCCAAACGATTTTGTTTTTTCAGGAACCGCAAGCAAATATAAAACCACCCCAACAAACAAGCTTCGAGCCTCGTTATACCAAAAGTCCTGTTCGGGCATAATCAGGTTGGCGATTTTCTGCACGTCGTCAACCATTTGTCCGGGTTTTTTGCTTATCCAATCCAATGGGTTATAACAGTGGCTTATCCCATCAGGTTGTGCAGGGTTCCAAACAAAGACTTCGTGTCCAATCTTTTTCCTCCACCCACTGGTGAGATCATAATTCTCAAGCTTTACATCGTGGACAATGACAGAATCCTCCCAAAAGAGTAGATTGGGTATTACAAAGCCCACCCCTTTTCCTGAACCAGTAGGTGCAAAGAGTAATGCATGCTGAAAGCCATCGGCAACCAGATATCCTCGTTGATCTTTCCCAAGCAAAATACCCCGCCTGCTTCGCAATCCAATCTTGCGAATATCTCGCTCAGAAGCCCAACGGGAATCACCATGAAGAGACTCCTTCTTTTTAAAAGGACGCCAGTTAAACAACACATGACGAAGATTCCACGCCACAATGGCAACGACGCCCAAGGGGGCCAAAAACGCTCCCCACAGTTTCGCAGAATTAGAAACGCCGAACAATTTGGGATCAACCCACCACTTATGTATATAATGAAATATAGTAGGCCATAACCTCATGGGGAAATCCGCAAGGCTAGGATTTATTGCATTGAAATCTAGAAACTCAATTCCCCATACCATCAACACGAAGAGCACACCAGAGGTGTAGAAGCAGAACTCAAGGAGGAAAAAAACACCGAAGAAGAATACTAAAATATTCCGTACATGATTGGAACTATGCATATTACTGTTCCGCTACAAAATACCACATACAAAAACACAAATTGAAACTCATATCAAGCACCACCAGACAAACATTTGGTAAACAGGATGTCAGAAACCTGTCTTCGCCCCCCTGAAGATCTCTTCAATTGTATGATGATGTCAATAATATTAACTATATAGTCCACAATCTGAGCAGGGGGCAACCCCATCCCTGCCTGTATTACCATAAGCTTTAGCTGCTCAATTGCCATTCTAGGTGTGTCAGCGTGAAGAGTTGAGATGGAACCAGGGTGCCCAGTGTTTATTGCTCTGAGGAAGCTGAAGGCCTCAGCCCCGCGCAACTCACCTACAATTATCCTATCAGGACGCAAACGCAGGCATGCCTCGATCAAATCCTGTGTGCTGACACGTGCGCGCCCCTGACCACCTTTAGATGCCAAAAGGTGTACACGGTTAGGATTGCTTAACGTTATTTCTCGAGAATCTTCTACGGTTATGATCCTCTCGTCTTCGGGTATTACTCTTAGAGCGGCATTGGTGAAGGTGGTTTTTCCCGTAGACGTTCCTCCGCTTACTATAATGTTCTTCTTGTTTAAAACAGCCAGCTCAATGAATTCCTTTGTCTTACCACCACTCAATAAGCTCTCTAGTTGTTCATTTATGTCTTTTTTGGCAGCATCATGTGAGGCTATGTTTTCGAACGCACCCATGCGCTCATAATCATCAAGGGTCATTTCCATTGATGAAGGCTTACGGATGGATAACACCACCTTGTCGCTCTCACAGGCGGGTGGAAATACAACTTGAACACGGAAACCGTTCGGCAAAGAAGCGGAAAGCAGAGGAGTCTCCTCACTGAGCTTTTGCTCCGTAGCTTGTGCGATAAGTCGACAAAGGGCCTTCAAATGAGATAAAGTGAAAGCTTCAATTCTTTCACACCGCATGTTTCCTCTATTTTCTACCCAAACCTCACACTCTCTGTTTATGGAAATCTCGGATACACCCTCTTCAGCAAAGATATTCCTTAATGGCTCCAAATACGTTTCTAATGCAGCACAACCGCTGGACATAATCTACACTACCATCAACAACACAAAACTATCTCGGCACAGCCTCTCTGGGGAATACTATGTCTTGATTTACAAACACCTTCATTACCGTACCCTGATCCACATAAACAGTAGGAGTAGCATTGGAGTACTTCTTGATTATGCCTTTTATGGAATCAGAGAAATCTTTCACGGCATCGGACACTATCTTGGCTGGCAACGTTGTAGTAGACGAAGTTTTACCAGATTTTTTACTATCATCTTCTTGGTCCTCTTTTATTTCTGTTTTTATAGACATGTCTTTCAACGAAGGAATCTTCGAAGATACAAAAGCTGTACCTAATGACACGCTAGCAAGAAGAATGGTAGAAGTGAGAACTGCTCCCACTTTGTTATCTACTGTACCAGAGATACCATTCCGTCCCAATTCGTCTGTGCCTCCAGAATTTAGCTGCACGTCTATACCATGCGGTAAAATGACCCGAGACCAATTTACGTTTACCCTCATACTTTTTCCAGAGGAGTCAAAGAAATAACTCCCAATCAGCCGCGACCCCTTGGGGATCATTATAGCATTTCCTGCTTCTGCATAGACGTCTCTTGACACAATAGCTCTAAGCACTCCAGGAATGTCAGAGTTTATGGCCGTTTCCAAAACAGCATCTATCATATGACCTTGCAGAATAACGTATCTGGGATCCCCAACCATTGCTGCTTTTACGCTTGGTGACTGAGTAACACCTAACACATTCCACGCATCAAAACGGTTATCGGTTGCAGGAGCACCGTATGGATCATCCCCAGCTTCTCCTGATTCACCACCGCCTCCACCTAAGGCTATCATAGGCGCTCCCCTTTTTTCCTTATCATACCCCAGAAAAGAGGGTATTTGGTCGGGCACAAAAGGACCATAAGGCGTGGGCAATGTATTCTCTGATGCTCCGGGAGGGGACAGCACTTCCGCCATGGGCTGCTCAGTAGGTATTTCCTTCTCACCTTCTTCTTGAATAACGAGAGGAGGTTTCACAACTCTAGTCACAACCGGGATATCTGGCACGCTGGGCATTACCAAAGGAGGAAGATCTGGCAATCTTGGCGGAGGAGTGAGGATCTTGGGTGTTGTTTCTTGCGCTGGAGTTTCCGTCTCTTTGAGCAATTTCTCGACATCTTTCTCTTCCATAACCTTTTGAGTGTCACTACCATCAGCTGGTTGTTCTTCTTCTCGGAAAAAGAAGAAGTAGTACGCAAACCCCGCGGCCACCAGCAGAGCTATAACCACAAATAGCTTTTTGCTTTTGTTAATTCCTACAATATTGACATCATCTTCAATATTTTCTCCGTTTCCAACATCTTTGATTTCGTCAGACATACCAAAAATACCCTTTTAAATCTTAACCCAGAGCCTGATTAACAACTTTCACACCTTTGTTTCCAAAGTCGAGGTACATCGTACTGTGCACACCTTCGATGATAACGTACCCTTTCAAGAACAGCATCCTGCAGGGTTTCCTGTTCCCGTCTTCATCGACGACATATATCTTGGGAATTGCCTGGTCTTCTCCCCCAAACTTGAAATATGTCAAGTAACCATCGTCAAAAGCTAATACAGGAGCGAGGTGTACATCTGTGCTTCCGGCAGCGAATGTATAGTTCACCCGGGTTGGGTTGGGTTCAATGACAACATCATCGTTTTGCTGTGCGTCCCTGTACAAACTAGGTGCCGATATCTTTAGTTTGTTTCCTCGAACATCAAACTCTCTTTCACTTTGGGGATAATAAAACCGCACAACATACACTAGATCCGAAAGCACTGAATCGTCACTGCCAAGCGCACTTGTAGGAGTCATGCCTTCACTCAGAGGCACGGATTTTGAAATCAGATCAAACGCGTAACTGCGTCCTTTGCTTGTCTCGAGCAACATATTCGTATGTCCCTGCTTTTCAAGCGGCATAATGTACAACTTGTTATCCACGGGCTTTATTTTCCAGTTTGTGTTATCACCTAGTGCCATGACCGTGACAGTTTCTCCCTTAGAAAACTCTATGTATGAGTGATACCCATAGTTAAACACGACAGGGAATACTTCATTCTGGTTATAGACAAAAGTCTTTATCCGGCTATCAACCGTGACAGGTGTCCCCATCCCCATACCCGCTGCTAACGTCTCCTGTCCAGCTAATAGTAGCCCAGTGAGAGTCAACGACATTAAAAGATTTTTATAGAAATTCATCATCAGCCCTATAGTAAGTTATTTGGAAGCCCAAAGGGTTTACTTGTCTGTCCTGTTCGTTTAACTCTAGCGAAGCATATTTGAAGGAAAGGGTTGCAATTCGGTCTCTCTTAGTCACAGCGCCGCTGTGATTAGTAAACTCCAAAGTGAACCGTATTTGCACCTTTCCTGCTCCGAGATGCTGTAAAGAACGCACCTTTAGTGTTCCCGACACAACGTCAGAATACAGAGTCATAGGACTTGAAGGATTACTAGGTCTTATCCAACTACGGAACCCACTATAAGTATCCTGTGACGATAATAGCCGCACCTTTGTATAGTAGTTGTATTGAAAATTATTGGGATCGTAGAGCTCCCGTGCCTTCACATACTCCACTATGAAATAGTTACTCAATACTTCGTCAGCAGAATACTGCTTTACAGTAATAGGGTTTACCAGTGTGGTTATCCCAGATTTTTTCTCTATTTCCACGACAAAAGGCTCTATAGTTCTCGTTTTCCCTATTCTGAAGATAACAAAGGTGCTTATTGCTATACAGAATACAGACGAAACGACGAGAAAAAGCAGTATATTCCTCTGCACTACTACCGAACTATACCTATCATGGTACCAGTCACCAGCTATCCCTTCTGATGACTTATTATTCGCATCTTTCGGAGATCCTCTCCGGCTGCTTTGTCCAAAACCAAACATACCTAACACCAACTAGCTGAAACTAAACCTAGCAAAGGGAAAAAACGGCCCCACTGCAAGTCTGCCCAACACATATCAGAACCTACTATGCTTTTATTTACATCAAGTTAACACAAAAATCACTCCCTTACAGCGAAAAGAGGGCGTTTTGTGCAGTATTTTTGAACAAATTGGTGCTAAGCCCCAGAAAACAACAAATTTTATGAAATTACTTAATTTTTGGGGCTGCTCTTTGTAGTAGAACGCACGTCAAGTGTTAGTAAAAGGCTGCCTTTTTCAACGCTGTAAAAGGCACATGGCTCATATGTAAGGTATTGTTCTGTTGTTGACCTGAAGAAAGATTTTTGGGGAGAACAAATAACATAAATCCACACATTCTGCGTGCTTTTTATGTATTTTAGTGAAACGCTCAGCGCAACACATAGATATATGCTGAGTAAAACACCCAAGTGATGTGCGATCCAAGTAGTTGCTATTCCCAGTAGCAACCTACTTCCTAGTAAATCTACAAGCAGACGCACCCACATGAACGTAACATAAAATGGCCATATATAGAGTGGCAAACGGCACAGCGGGCATATTGTAAAAACTGCCCCAAACCATAAAAAACACGCATCTTCAACGCTAGGATAAAAGGCGACAATAATGAACGTTACAGATACTCACCCTGCAAAAAAACTCCTTCAACACTCGATAAAAAACCTGTTCACACAGGCCCCATACTTTTCATAACACAAGCCTGCAGCGCAGTTTTCAAATGAAGATGGAAAAGGCATCTCTATACTGTTACACATCGAAAAAAACCTGGCTGTGCCGCATGACAGTAGCATCCTGAACTTGTGACTAACTCTATATGCAAGTACGCGTACAAACTTGATGTGGTTTGGATATAGATCCATCTACTTCGGCATTTTCAAGCACGCCAGCGGCTGCACCACTACCTGAAGCAAAACTCTCCCTTGCCGTTCCTGTAATGGTATGTGCACGTGAACGAACTAGGTGTTCTGGTGTATCTCTTTTTACTGCAGCGCTTTCAAGTACACTATAGTCCGCCCTACCGGCCAATTCAAGATTTTTTGTCTCGTCACTGTTTCCTGTCATTTCTAAGCCGTCCGTTCCCACTTGTTTTTCTGCTTCAAAACTTTCATGTGCATTGCCATTCACACTGCCCTGTGGGTACTCAAGGCTTTTCTTTCCTGTACTTTTACCGTTTTTCCAATCTTCCACAAAGGCTTCTACTGCTGGCTTTACCTTTCCGTGCCAAGGACACTTACATTTTCTACTCTCTATTGCTTTCCAACTTAGATTTTTCCCCACTCTCGATTTTATAGCCAAACTTTTCATAGAAAAAACTATCGCGTGCGAGACTAAAAACATGACTACCAAAAACGACACCACGGTGCAAAACTGCAAAACATCCTTCCAGTCATAGCCATGACTATCACAAACGCAATATTTCTTCATACTTTTTCCCTGAAAAAACACTTTAAAATACGGGTACACCCACGAGTGTAGGGTGACATTAAATCGCGTGAAAATCAATTCAAAATACCTGATTCCTCGGTGACCCCAAAAACATTTATCATCTTTTTGCATTGCTTCGACCTAAGACTAATAAGAATTGCCGCTGAAAGAGCTTTGAAATTCACAACAAAAGTGTTTACATGAGATGCACAGCAATTCTGTGTTTTGTTGTTCTATTTTCCATTGTGTGCGGTGGAAAATAGTTTTTAGTTATAGTGTGGCAGCAAGACACCGGGATAACTCTATGCTAAAGTTTTTACCGCGAGAAACTCACGTGTTTTTATCGGTTGAGCCGATGTGGCTTCACGCAAACAACCTACGGCATTCTTGAATGTTCAGTATCTTGCGTGTTATCACAAGCTTTGTCCAAAGTGGATGTAAAAGCTTGAGATGACTGCTTAGTTTTCCCGCGTTGATCTGTGGACATTATTTGTCCCATTGACAAAGAAGTATTGGGTAATTCTTGAGATGTTGCTAGACAGGATTGCGATTGTGCAACAGTACGCCCAGATTCATTTGTGTCTTTTATTGCTGAAAATACGTAAGGCAGATTTTCTTGTGCCAATATCGTTGTATAACCCCACACCGCTTCATGTATGGTGCTTTTTTCACCTTCGTTCCCAGTTGTCCAAGGTATTATCCTACGTGACAGTGTTTTATGTATCTTGCAATCGCACATTTTCCCCTTTATGGCCTTCTGACCGATAAAGATACCAGACGTTACAAACATCACAACATATGCCATCATGTAAATGATCAGTGTGCCAAGAAGCAGGATCGCTAAGCAATCTTCCAAAGTGTTCTGTGAATCAACGCCGTCGTTATAGTTAATAAGTTTTTTCACGGTCAAAACTAACATAAAACATACCACAACAAATAAATACCACAAAAAGCGCCGTGGTAAGTTCTTATGTGCAGGGCGGCAACCAAAATGTGATACTTTCTTTGATGTCAAGTACGCGATGCAGTGAAATCGGCCATTGTTGAAAACTAACCTACTTGTGTTTTATTTGGTTTATAAGTACACATAAGTGGTGTGCCACAGTACAAAAATTTTTTGTCTTATCTCTACATGTGGAAAACTCTCCGGGCTTTTGTAGCCTCAAAGACTTATAACTCTACTAGTTATAAACTACTGTTTATTTTGTGACTACAAGCGCACAAAGTCACAGCACGCTACGGGTCAGGCTATAGTGGATTTATTCAGATCGGATAAGCAGCATTTAATGGTCCATTTCCGTAACATCAAGCCCTATGTCATGCCTTGCATTCGTACTACTATGTGTGAAACATATCCTGTTGAGTACAGATGAGTGTTGGCGCAAGCAACAAAAGTGTGTGTTTCTGAGAGGACACCTGAGACACAAGCTCTTGTGTTTTTGTATGCGACGTGTTTAGTTTCGAGCTACGACAGCGTTATAGTAGCACTTCAAAGCATGTGAGGGTTTTTTAAGCTTTATGGAACACACTGAATTTCGAATGAGAAACATACGCTGTGATACTAGGTGCCATGAATGGCGTTTTGCACTCTATAGCGTTTTCCTTGATGCTGACGATAAGGGCCTTTCGTATAAAGTCGTATGAGGTGTGGGCATAGCGGCACAAGTTTGTTATGTAGACTTAGCTAAGTCAAGCTTTCGAACTTTGCACACGGTACAGCGCAAAGTGATCTTCTTGCTTTATAAACACAGCGCAAGACAAGCTCTTGGACAAGTAGTCTCTACGAGTTCTGTGATATGTCCCACGGCTAACTATCAGTCTGATTATAACATTGTTTGTGCAATAGTAGCCGCTTATATACTTTTCAGGCATGTTGAACATGGCTTTAGTGAGATGTTGTGCAGTTCAGTTGCAGCAACAGCCTCTGCGGAAGGGGCGCCAATAGCTTCACCGGCGACCGATGCATGAATTGTACCAATGTCTGTTGTTGTGGGTACAGTATCCCAATCTGTACAGCGTTCTGAGTTTTGGCTTTGCACTAATAATGAGTAAGAATGCACGGTAAGATCAGTTTGTGTTCCCGTATGTACAGTCTGCGGTGGGCGCTTTACGAGAACATGCTGCGGTAACGACGCAGGGCCATTCGGCTGCTCACTTTGTTGTAGTGTGCTTATGTTGGACAACCACCCTCTAACAAAAGGCAATGTGTTATCTACCTTGTCGACAATGCCACAAGTATCATGCTCAGAATATCCAAGGCACGTGATAAGCGTGCTGAACGCCACAAGAGCAAAAAAACAAAAAACTTGCCACCACAAGATCTGCCAGGCTGCTACCTATTCTTTTGTTTTCACCATGAAGTACCCTAAAAAACAAAAGAAAAACCTCAAAAATCGAGGGTTCCTCCACGACTTCCCCGCTGTCCCAATTGACTCCGTACATCTCCAAAGATCTCCAAAGTGTTTTTACTGAAAAAGCCTACAACTCGCACAATCACAACAAAGAGCACTACCTGAAATACGCCCCATCACCCACATAGCGATGCCCGACCGAAGGAATAATCGCAAACGGAGTATGAGCAATACACCGCAATAATAGCACTCATAGAAATCAATGTCATTACTCAGCACAACTTTTCTGATATGTAAGTTTCTTTTAAATTGGAACACCATATAGTTGCTGCTGTGGTTTTGAGTGTAAACACGGCAATTTTCGTTTTTTCCGCTCTAGCAGCGATTATGGGCAGTACTGTGCCATTTCAGGGCTTTGAGAGTTGCGCACACAAAAGCAATTTCTTGCAAAAACATAGGTTCTATATGAGCCATGCAATCTCGACAGCAAAAACACACCTTACCATGTGTGCTACAGGAACTCGCTACCAGAATAAATTTGCTAGTCGCAATCTCAACGTTATATACGGTGCGCAATTTTCATAGCGCAATGCCCAGATTTTTGTCCACAACTGTAGGCTCAGAAAATGAATGGTTCTCGTGCAGAACGGTTTCAGATTCTGCCCTTTTAGAGGTGAATTTTGTGCGACTGTATCACTATTATATTTCTAGATGAGTTTCGTCATCAGCTGTGCATGTGTAGTGTGAAGCTACAATGTTTGTATGCCCCAAACGGGTTTTCTTTGTCTTTATGTAGTCGCTATTGTATTTGTTTACTTCCGTGTGAAACGGAATGACACGTGTTACAGATAAACCATATTTACTTATGGCTTGCACTTTCTGAGGGTTACTAGTTAGTAACTGCAGCCTGGAAACTCCGAGATTCTTAAGAATTAAAGCTGCGGGCAGGAAGACTCTCTCGTCGGCATCGAAGCCCAAAAACCTATTGGCATCAACGGTATCGAATGCATTTTGCATCTGTAAGCCATATGCTCGTATTTTATTCGCAAGACCGATGCCCCGTCCTTCCTGAGAAATGTATAAAACTGCGCCGCCATTTTGCTCCGATAACAACTTTACAGATGATAGCAATTGGCTTCTGCAGTCACACGAAAGACTCCCCAAAAGATCACCCGTGTAACATGACGAATGTAGCCTTACTATCAGGTTGTCCATGTTAGGATCACCGATGATTATCGCGTAATGTTCTGGTTCTGCCATGTTGGAGCGATAAACGATTATTTTAGATCTAAGAGAGTCCTTAAGATACAGGTCAGATCTGCAAACTTCTTTCAAATCATACTCCTTGCGCCACCCATAGATGACCGCGCTATTGACATGGAGTATGTTATTACTGTTGCACCATGAATCCATTTCATTGAAGCTTGCGAATTGCATGTCCACTATCAAAGCCGATGGCAAAAGTTTTGCCATCTTTACCAGGTCGATAGCCAGGGGGTCTAGAGGATTTGTGCTTGGAGTTGCATCCAGGAGATCTGCTTCAGGCGGCTCAGTAAGTAAAGCCCGAATTTCAGGCAAAGACTTACCTTGTGTGCAAACGCGGGTTAGGGCTCTATAAGGAGAGACAAAAGCAGCTCGCTGTGCCGTTAACAGCAAAGAAACATTGTCAAATACTGCGAGCGCAGCAAAAGACTGCTCCTCCAGAAGTTCACTGGCGAAGACCAATAAATACCCTTCGTCGCCATATATCAAAACAGGAACGCAGCGCCGAATCTCACTTATCGCTCTTCCCGTGATGTTGCTCTCTAGCCCGAAGAATTTGCCGATTAGGCTATGCATCTGAAACTCATGAAATGGTGCGGTTAAGAAGACTTGAACTTCCAAGGCCTTTTATAGCCACAGCGACCTCAACGCTGCGTGTCTACCATTTCCACCATAACCGCATGAAATACCTACGGTATAATAGTAAAAAGCTAAATTGCTTGTCAACAAAGTAGACAACAGGGACAGACAAACTACAGCTAAAAACCAAAAGGAAAGCGACTTATTCCTGCGTTTTGGATACAGCAAACAGCAGTCCAGGTACCTTATCGCCGTAGATCTTACATTGACTCATATAGCTCAATTGTAATCCCAACTTTTCGACAGTTTGTTGCACATAGTTTGCCGAATGGCAGAAGAAATCTCCTTCTTTAACAAACCTATAGCCTCTATTGCGACGATTTGCAGTTTGTTGACATTCACGCACCAAACCTAAAAGCATCCCGGTTTGACATAGAGCATCGCTTGAGGCTTTTAGTATCTCTGTAAGCTCACCGCAGTAGTGGAGAACTTCAGCCATTATTATTACATCGAACTTTTTGGTATTATTACTTAAAAAATCACGCATGCTCAGGCACACAAGCTCGTTATATACACGCTTGCCATTGATGAAGCACTGCCGCGCGATATCCAACATCCTTCTCGATATATCTACCCCTGCTATATGGCTTCCTATGTCTCTCATTCTTAAAAACTGTCCGCAGATACCCGTACCACATCCAAGATCTAAAACGAGCAAGTCAGGAAGCCGGTCGCCAAAAAAATTCATGACCAAGGATCTGATATACTCATGGCCTCTGTAGTTTTTTTCTATGAGCCAATGTTCAACAAAATACTCGCTTGTGTAGTTAAAGTGTTGTTTTATGATACTCTCGGGAACTTCTGCCACCATATCCGGAGCCGTTATTTTATTCAAATAGTACCGTGCTTCCTTGTTGTTGTGGTCTATGGAGAGTGCTTTTTCAAAACTGGCAACAGCTTTATCGTATCTATGGAGTACGAGGTGACACCTACCAATATTGTAGTGTACTACGGGCAGGTTGGGTTTTACCAAACGAATGAGCGCAAACCTCATTTTGGCATCAGATATATTTCCCCGATTGAAGTGATACAAACCTAAATCAATATTAGTTGCGAGTAAATTCCCCATTTTCTCGCGTACAGATAAAGCACTCTCTTTCACGGATATGCGGCCATTTCTCAACAGACGTACCACCTCCTCAACACCGGGAACAGCACCTGCAATCCTAGAGAGCAGCGACCCCATGCCATCGCTAAAACAAGCAAAAAGCTTTTTCATAATTTACCCACAATAGGCAAAAACCTAACAAAAGCCACGTATTCCTGCCTCGTCAATTCCTAGGACAAAAACGACCAATGGGAAAGCGCTCGGTAGAAAAGTAAAAACTGGAAACCTCCCGCAGCCACAGTGCGCTGCCAGCTAGGCATTTGCGCAGTTTTTCTCCCGGTTTATTCCGCAAATCTTCTTCACGTTTTGGACCATTCTGGTGGCAAGTTTCCTTGTTGTCTCTTTCTGTGTTAACTTTAGAGAACCACTCAACCACGGCGGCAAAACTCTTATATTTTGATAAGAACGACACGAAACAAGCGAGCGCGGCAGCCTGTAGTATGCAAAACAGCAACAGTAAAACCACAAAACATCTCATCATGAAAATTGACACACCCACAAAGGGGCTTCCAATATCCCATCCTAGTGGTGTGTTCGTCGAAAATACCCTAGACACACGTGACCAAAGCAAACAAACAATGAAAAACCCCGACAACATCCCAGCCATAAACTTGGGTGAGCTGCCGTACACAAGATCCATACGCATAACGCAAAGCCCCCACTACTGACTAACGATAACTCATATCACTGGAACTGGTAACCTAAAATTTAAAAAACAAACAAAACACAACGCCCACCACGTGACACGTTAACATTCCACCATTGCCTTTGTATTAACACCTAGTGTGTCTCTATGCATAGCTTGTGCCGACCTTAAGCACACGGCACAATGAGCCATCGGCGTGTCGTGGCAGGTGTGCAAACACAATGAAAATACACCCTGATGTAGTACTTTTTCAAGTGCTGAGTGTTTATTATGCGTTAGCACCTACATTATTGGGTATTTGAAAGGCACACGAAAGTAGCAAGGAACCTAACTTAAGACACGGTTATATGTGCTGCGCATACGTCCCGCAGTCTCTGTTTGGGCGTGTGAGATATAGAAACCATAAAAGCCCTGTGACAAACGGGTAACAATCCCAACAAAGCAGTCACAGTAGACCACTGTGATACTTTATGCACACTCAATTTGTAAAAAACACTAACACTACTTCTGAATAGGCCGTTCACGTTCTTCGGAGGACTACGGTACATCTGCCAAAGTGTCACATGCTAAAGGAGCTACGCAGCAATTTTGCAGCATCGTCAAACTCCTCGGCAAAGCTCCGCTTCATACTTTCCGGGAGGATAATTCCCAGTGAGTTTTCAAAGTGTTTATACAAATCCTGAAGTCTCGACGAGTAGCTTTTCTTTTTGCTTGCAAATTTGTTAAACAAGATACCATCCAAGATTTCTATACTCACAGCCTTGTTCAGCAGGACACAATCGACTGAGAGGTCTATTTTCAGCAGCACGTTCTTTATAGGGTCTGTTGTGAGATCCAGCACACCTGTCACACCATAAGTTTTAACGGAATACAGACATGATACACGCGACAGACTTCCTCCGCTGAATTTCTTATGTTTTACCACTTCCCAGTGCACTTTTGGAGGGCTAGCCCCTCCTGATGCACCGTCAAGTACCTCACGCATAGGTCCCCTCTCAAGATAACGAACTTGACGCGATTATACATTCGTCAAGTTAAATAATGCATAATGTTGATTTTATGGTGCGTGTACTCCAGTTTACGGTGTGCTATTCACAAACACTGTTTAGATATTGTGTATGTTATTCATCGCTACAGCGAGGTTTTATAGTTGTGTAGGGGTGATTGTGAGAATGTATGCAAGACGCGTGATATTACCCTTGAAAATTCTCTAAACTTTGTTTTTAGCTGTTTCTCGGATAGATTTTGACCACATTACGCTGGCATTCCACAGTTCTCGCAAACAACCCTGCGGTTATTCCCTTCTCCTCAGTATTGAACCCTGCCATTTCCCCTGAGATCTTCTCTGTGGAGTCCACACTGTACTCACTGCTCCCCGATATCTTAGGCCATTTATCAGCGCCTTTAGTACCCAGTGATGCCCTCAGACCATATTTATTCGCCTCAGAACTATCACCACACTTGCCCGCAGTGGCCCTCCTACCACTACTTCCATTCCCATGCACACACAACTTCTTGTCAATTCCTTCGTGATGGTTTTCAATCTCAGTAGCAAACCTAACAATATCAACACCCTTAGTCTTAGCTAGAGCAGTTTTGAGATCACTTGTACGCGTGTTAAGTACGTCATACGCCAGTTCCTTCGCTAATAGATATACTGCAGTTGTTTGCTGTTGTAATTTTGCTATGAAAAATTCTCTAGTAGTAAATGTTTCCGTGCTTCTTTTGGGGAACCGTCGTTCATAGATGCTATCTTGCACAGTGCACTGCATTAGCACAGTGTTGTAGGCTCAAGGTGTTATTACTTGTACAGTGCCAAATCCGCTAGTACACTCACAATCTGTGAACAGCTGTTACCATAAGAATCACTGAATAGAACTGGACGGTCTCGGTTATGGTTAATGTTAGAACTTTGCCTATGTTATCAACCGCATCTTTAAAAAACACAAAGGTATTGCTGCGAGTTGATCTCAATGTGCCCATTGTGGGATCGGAAGTTCGAGATAGCACGAGAATAGAAAGGATAATTCCTACAGTGAATTACTTGGTTAGTGCAGGCGCAAAGGTGATAATGATCTCGCATTTAGGGAGGCCTAAGGCGCAGGAATCTGAGTTTTCTCTTCGCAACATTGTCGATGTTGTCTGCAGAGTATTGAGCATGCAAGTTGTTTTTATTCCTAGCATGGCAACGGCTGAGGTTAATTCCATTGTTGATGGCTTGCCATGGGGATCGGTGGTGTTACTAGAGAATCTCAGGTTTTTTGAAGGAGAAACCAAGAATGACATGATTTTTTCTAAACAGTTGTCATCATTTGCAGATATATACGTGAACGATGCGTTTTCGTGCTCTCACAGAAAACATGCCTCAGTAGACGGAGTTACAAAAATATTGCCGTCATTTTCTGGATTTAGTTTACAAGAAGAGCTAAAGCATATTGATGATATAGTCAATTCAGAACCTGCAGCAGCGATAATTGGGGGGGCTAAGGCATCAACCAAGATTCCCATGCTATGCAATTTAGCTAGTAAGGTAAATTTTTTGATACTTGGCGGAGGTTTGTCGAATACATTTCTATCTGCGAATGGATTTAGAGTAGGAAGTTCTGTTTTTGAGCAGAACAACAATCAAGTTTGGGAGGTCATGGAAGCTGCTAGAAGCAGTGGGTGCAAAGTAATTTGTCCTATCGATCATATAGTTGCACATAATCTTGATGGGCACGCTACATCAAAGTTGAACTGTGACCTATGTCCTGGCGATGCTATTTATGACATCGGGGAGAAAACTTCTTCTGTAATACAAGATGTTTTGGAAGGCTGTAAAACAATATTTTGGAACGGGCCATTAGGTGTTTTTGAACGCAAGGCCTTTGCGTCAGGTACCGCACGACTATTAGAAGTAATAATTGCTTGCCGAAAAAAAAACAATGCAACCACCATAATAGGTGGGGGGGACAGCATTTTTGCGATGAATTCCCTGGGATATAACGAAAAAGATTTTTCTTATGTATCTACAGGAGGCGGTGCATTGTTGCACTTTTTGAGTACTGCTTAGTGAAAAATGGCCACAGAGCCGCGATGCTCTCGACATGGGCAGTTGAGGTCTATGAAATAATCAAGGCACGGCGTTTACCATCTTTCCACTCTATGGTGACAGTGTCATTTGTTGAAGTTGCGCCTGCAGAACCTATCTGTTGACCGCTGCCGTTACGGATTATTGTGTATCCTACGCTCAAAATATGTTGCTTGTCATAGTAACTAAGCCGTTTCATCAATCCATCAAGGTGCTGCGTTTTTTTGAGTATCATTACCTGAAGCAAGCGGAAAATTTTTTCCATGTACTTATCAGCGACGCGATTCATCTGCAGCAGTCCACTTTTTGTTTTCACAAGAGTGCCGTGTAATCTAAGTAAACGGTATTCCTGTAGCTTTACAATTTTCTCAAACGAGTTTTTAATCCTAGTAAATTTTTCTGCTATGCTCTCAAGAACTTGTCCCTTTACAGGCAAAACTAGCTCTACAGCGGCCGTAGGTGTAGCAGCGCGTAAATCAGCTGCATAATCGATGATAGTGAAATCTGTTTCATGTCCTATAGCGGAAACTATGGGGATATTAGACGCAGCAACAGTACGCGCAAGTATTTCGTCATTAAACGGAAGTAGATCCTCAACACTACCACCGCCCCGCGCAACTATTATGACATCTGGCGGATCTAGAGCACTATTGAAGCCGTTAATGGCGTTGATAATCATGGCACTGGCGCGAGGACCTTGCACCTGAACTGGCCATATAACCACATGCAGGGGAAATCGTTGCAGTACTCTATTAAGTATATCACGGATAACTGCCCCTGTAGGAGAAGTAACGACACCGAGTTTTATTGGCAACATGGGCAACTTTTTTTTGCGGGCCAGACTGAAGATTCCTTCGCTTTCGAGCTTCTTTTTCAGCTCTGCGAGCATGGCAGCGAGCTTTCCGTAACCGGACAAAGACATGTCAGAAACTATGAGTTGGTATTTGGATTGATACACACTAAGGTAGCCCGTGCATATTACTTCCATACCATCACTAAACTGAGCCTTTAACTTTGTCCCCCGCCAACACACTGCGTTAATCGCTGATCCACCATCTTTCAGTGTAAAGTATGTGTGTCCGGAACTTGGTTTTGAAACACCGCTGACCTCCCCACGTACCCTGATACAATAGAAAGTTTCGTTTAGTAGCCTCTGCAACACTTCTGTGACCTCGGTCACCGTAAACTCAGGGATATTGCTGTCAGTAAAAAAGGATTTCAAGAGCGTTACCAGTCCTAACTTTTGCAGTCACTGCATTATGCGGTATCCCTATCACAACTTCTTCAAAGTGCATATCAGAACCTGCACTGATAATGTCATATTTACTGACTGCTAGCTTCTTCTTGGCAACTGCTTTGCCGTCTTTGTCGTAGAAAGCCAAATATGTCGCTGGCACAAAGCGCTCTTCTTCTGATTCATTTGCGATTGACCAGTTTACCTTCACCGTCATGCTTTTGTCTTTTGTGCCAAGTATCTTGATTCGTGATTTCAGCAATTTCACGTGAGACGTATCATGTATTTCAGCAAAGCGATAAATCTTTCTGAGCTTATACGGAACGTTTTTTTGGAACGAAGAAGAAAAGAAGAATAACAGAGGTAGCATCACCGCTACTTGTACAACAGTAGCCCATATACTCCCCTTTTTATATCTACTAACAGTACCTGGCGGACCCTTTTTTGTCCTTGTATTTTCTGACATAGCAGAAAACTCCTCTGGGAGAGGAGTCCATGTGGTACTGCAGTTTTTGCACGTGACCCCCTTATCTTTTTGTGAAATTCTTGTGCTTGCTATACTGTACATAGACCCGCAATTTGTACATACCACACGTATCATGCCAGTACTAAAACGAAAGAAAACAACGATGCAGTGTAAGCAATAATAGCACGGATGTCCATGATAAAGGTGGCGGTTGTCGGTCTGATGGGCATTTTTCACGCATGGTTACAGTGTTGTTCCGTAAACAACCGTCAGGGTAGGACGAAAGATTTTTATTATGATTTACGTGTGAGTTTTGGTAACGATAAAATGGTGGTGTAGGGCATAAAAGCAGTGAGCGCTTTTATAGTTACTTAATGTTTTTACCGTGATGAAAGGACATATTAAAGATATCATGGTAAAGTATTGATCCGCTGGATATATTCTCATATTTGTTATAATTGGCTCCTAAGTACATGGACATTGTGAGCCGTGACAAAAAATCTTGGTTCAAACTAGGAGGAGCAGGTGGTGGTAAACAAGGCAGACACCATATTTGCGCTGTCTACACCATTAGGCCGGTCTGGTGTCGCTGTAGTGCGAATTTCCGGGAATAAATCCCTATATGCCTTAAGCCTACTAGGGGTTAGAGAAGGGATAGAGCCAAGAGTAGCAACGTGTAGAATGTTATATGATCAACAAGGAAGACCAATAGACCAAGCAGTAGTCTTATATTTTCCTTCACCAGCTAGTTTTACAGGTGAAGATGTTGTAGAACTGCAAACACATGGCAGCATTGCGGTGATAAGGGCTATCTTTTCCATATTACAAACCATTTTCCGTATCGCTTCGCCAGGGGAGTTCTCACTTCGTGCTTTCCTTAATGGTAAAGTGGATCTCACTCGTGCTGAAGCTATCGCTGATATCATTAATGCCGAAACTGATGCTCAGTTGCGGCAAGCTGTTTCACAATCTACAGGACTGCTTGAAAAGCAATATACCGCGTGGAGAGAAGCTTTGATTGATGTTTTGTCGGACCTTGAAGCTGGCATAGATTTTCCAGAAGATGTGGATTTTTCCAATATGGAAGACAAGGTAAGACAAAAAATAGAGTTACTGAAGGGGATGCTTTCGCAACATCTTGATGATGGTAATAAGGGGGAGATACTGCGCAGGGGAATGCGTATTGTTATACTGGGAAAGCCTAATGCTGGAAAATCTACACTTTTCAACAGCATAGCACGGCGTAACGCTGCTATTGTTTCCTCACAACCTGGAACAACTCGTGATGTGTTGGAAGTGTCCATAGATCTGCGAGGGTATCCATTCACCATTGTCGATACAGCTGGCATAAGAGAGAGCTCAGACGTTGTTGAGCAGGAAGGTATAAGACGTGCTATTGAGGAGGCGTGGAATGCCGATATTAGGGTAGTGATGTGTCCGTATGGTTCGGTGGATGACATAGACGATATCAATGCCATCAGTTGCATAGAAGATGAAAGAACGATATGGGTGCTCAGCAAAGCAGATGATTGCACATCTGAGATAGTCAACGTAGGTGGGAGAACTTTCTACCCAATATCTGTTTATAAAGAGCAAACTATACGAGATCTTTTGTCTGTTATTTTTGGGAAATCTGAAGAGAGATTTCCCAGAGATGGTGACATATTAATCACTTCACAGCGACATAGAGCACATATTCAGAGGGCACATGCACAATTGTCTATGATAGAGCGCAGTATGCCTGTGGAGATTGTTGCGGAGCACCTCAGACTAACGGCACAGGAAATAGGGAAAGTTACAGGAGTTGTTTGTGGAGACAACATTATAGATGACATCTTTGGCAAATTTTGCATAGGTAAATAGCGAGTATTAGCCATTTTCGCGTTGGTACAATGCCTCTACACATTTTACAATATCCTCAACCTTGGCCATTTTTCCTATGCCCACTTCGCCGCATGCCAAGGAGCCGCATTCGGGCTCAATTATGTGAATATTGTCTTTTTTGAGAATGCTCAAATTGCGCTGCATAGCCGGTGAATTCCACATTACGGTATTCATTGCAGGTGCCATAAGTATTGGTACACTAGCCGCCATGAGAACCGAAGTCGCCAACTCATCACATATTCCATGTGCAGTTTTCGCCATGATATCCGCACTGGCTGGGGCTACTAGTATAAAATCAGAATTTCTCGGTAAGCATATATGACTCATTCCTGATTCAGAAAAAAGATCATTTTCAGTATACGTGGCTGTACATGACAAAGATGACACAGAAAGAGGTGTTACAAACTTCTCCCCCCCTCTGCTGAGTACACATTGCAAATTGTGCTTTCTTATTTTCAACTCTCTGATAATTTCGAGTGACTTATAAGCAGCAATGCTACCAGTTATTATGAGAAGTACATTCATTCACTACTCTTACATATGACCGAAGAAAGTAATACACAACGCTCCATTAACGGTGGATGTTACCCCAGTTTCAACGTAGTGACAACAAAACGTTCGAAGACGCTGGGGCTGTACTCAAGCATATATGATGTGCCAGGGATAGACGATGTAAAGGGGGCACTATTAGAAAAATTGTGTGGTGGTAAGAGAATAGTCGATTTAATTTTGCATGCTCCCCACAGCTACGTTGATCGTCGGAATACATTTCTTTCTGCAACATCCTCTAAAGGTAGTGTTGTAACTTTTGTAGCCACAGTTAAAAAACACGTTTTCCCACGTAAAAAACGCACAATCAAGTCCCCATGCAAGGTACTATTGGAAACGGAAATAGGAAATGTGTGGTTGATATTTTTCAATTATTCAAGACCGTATCTCGAAAGTACACTTAAAGTGGACAGGCAGTGCATAGTGAGCGGTAAACTTGACTCTCATAAAGGAGAGATTCACATAACGCATCCGGATCACTTTACCAGCAATTTGAAAATGCTACCGGAAATCTGCGTGCTCGAACCTGTATACCCTGTAACAAGAGGGTTGTACTCAAGAACCGTACACAGGCATATAAAAACTGCACTAAAATTCCTCGAAGAAAATAGAGAATGGCTTTCAGAAAACATGGAGCAAGAAGACATATGGTGTTCGTGGTTTGAGAATGTCTGTAGGATGCACAGACCAGAAAGCACAGAGGATGCGCACCTGAGTAGGCACAAGTTATCCTATTATGAGCTATTAGGTTACCATGCAGCGATGTATTTTGCTCGTAGGTACGGTAGGCTCAAGGGTTCTGCCCTGAGGGTTCGTGGAGTGCACCGTGAGCAAGTTATGAAAAGGCTGGGATTTAGCCTAACAGCAGGACAAAGAGATGCCATTGAACGCATAACCAGCGATCAAATGTCGGAAAAACGTATGACTGTTCTGCTACAAGGCGATGTAGGAAGTGGCAAAACTGTTGTAGCATTGTTTGCACTACTAAATGCTATCGAAGATGGAGGGCAGGTTGCATTTATGGTCCCCACGGAAATTTTGGCGGAGCAGCATTGTTCGTTGATTACGGAGCTGTTGGTGGGGTTAAATGTCAAGATTGCATTGCTTACTGGCAGGACAAAAAACAAATCTGATATTAAAGCGAGGCTCCAAGCAGGCTATATTGATGTTGCGATAGGAACACATGCACTATTTCGAGAGTCTGTGAAATTTCATAACCTTCGTCTTGTGGTTATCGATGAACAACAAAGATTTGGTGTAGCACAAAGGATGAAGCTAATTGAAAAAGGAGAAACAGCTGATATTTTATTTATTACGGCGACTCCTATACCCAGGACACTAGAGCAAATACTGTATGGTAGCATGGACAGGATCACTTTAACTGATAAACCCAAATGTAGATTGCCGGTGAAAACAAGCATAGTGAAAATCAGCAAGATAGATGACGTATGCGTAAAGTTAAAAAGCATGTTGGAAAATGGACATAAAATATACTGGATCTGTCCCTTCATAGAGGGGACAGATGAAAATAGCGTCGCTTCAACAGAAAACAGATACGCCTTTTTGCGGGAAATGTTTGGCAATATCGTAGGTGTATCCCATGGATCCATGTCGCAAGTACACAATGAGAACACCTTAAAAGCTTTTCATAGCGGGGATATCAAAGTTCTTGTTGCCACTTCGATTATTGAAGTAGGTATAAACGTACCTGACGCAACAATTATTGTTATTGAAAGCCCAGAAAGATTTGGATTATCTCAATTGCATCAACTACGTGGCCGTGTAGGCAGGGGGGATAGGCAATCTTTTTGTATATTACTTCACGGGTTCATAAGTGATATTGCTTACCGTAAACTCAGAGTTTTGCGTGATTCCCAAGATGGTTTTTACATAGCAGAGCAGGATCTTGTTCTGCGTGGAGGCGGTGATATGCTGGGTTCTCGTCAATCTGGCATCGCTGTGTTCAAGTTCGCAGATCCTTGTGATCTTGATACGATGCTGAAGGCACATAACGCCGCTCATGAAATGGTAAAAACCACAAGGGGACGTCGGTTAATGTATGATTTAGCGCTGGCTCATGGCTATGACCTACCGAAAATAAATTACTAGGTAAAAAACCACTCCTGCTCCATGCAATGCGCATTTTTACTTGTTGATTAAGTTTTGTTAACTTATCGAAACACAGTCTTTTATGATGTGCAAAAATTGCACGGCATTTCAAAGTGTGAATAATGTAAAAGTTAGTAAAAAACCGGAGCAACAATGAAAAAAGTCGTGGTGTTTGGGGGCAGTGGATTTATAGGGGGGAATTTGGTTTTAAGCCTAGTGGAACACAAATATTGTGTGAAGGTATATACACGGGATAAGGAGAAGGCTGTAAGGCTTAAGCTTCACGGTAATCTCGGTCAAGTTGACATAATAGAGGGCAAGCTATCAAATTTTGATCTTATAGAAAAGCTTATTGCGGAGTGTGACATTGTAGTGAATCTTGTGGGCAGCATCAATGAAACCAACAGTGTAGCCTCGGGATATTTGCACGAGGTTTTTCCCTGCAATATAGCCAAATTTGCTGATAAACACGGTAAGAAATTCATTCATTTTTCAGCAATGGGCGTGGATATAGCATCGGGTTCCCTATATGCCAAAAGTAAACTGGCAGGGGAAAAGAAAGTGCAGGAAATCTGCAAAAGCTTTGTTATTATTCGCCCCAACTTAGTTTTTGGGGCTGAGGATAGCTTCTTCAATAAATTTGCTCGAATATCAAGGTTTTTACCTTTTATGCCAGTATTTGGAAAGGGTCACAATCTTTTACAACCTGTGTTTGTTTGTGATGTTGTGTCATTTGTTATTGATTTGATTGTGAAAAAAAAGTTTGGTGGCGTGCATGAAATCTGTGGGCCAAGGACATATACCTTGAGGGAACTTTTTAGGCAAATATTGGGAATTACCGGGCGCAAAAGACTTATAGTGAACGTCCCATTTTTTGTTGCCAGCAAGCTTGCATTTTTATTTGAATTAAAGATTGTATCGTTTATTTTTCGACCTATTACGGGTACATTGGATCCGTTGATAACACGCGATCAGCTAGAGTTGATGAAATACGACATTACGGCATCAGGAAGAGGAACTAGTGTAAAAATTGGGAAAACTCGGTTGGAAGAAGTTCTACCCAAGTATTTGGAGGTTTATAAAAAGCTGGCATAAAGTCGTTATAAAACAGCAATGGTGCTATTCTCTTACCTATGTAACAAACAATCAAAAGGCACTGGGAAAAAGAAGTGCCACTTTGGCACATGCTTGGGGCTTGCATTTTCATTTGAATCCAAGAAGTACCGTTTATTTTTTGCTCTACAGCGGGAATTGGATCTACTGATCACACATTATCAACTAGAGTTGACGAAATACAACATTGCAGTGTGCCAAAAGAGTGAATAAGGTGCAATTGTCAAATGCCTGTTAAGGCCGGCAGCTCTGGGTATTTTGAGGTTGCCCAAAATGTCAGATTGTGAAGCTGCGTGGCTCTAACGCGTAACTGGTGCTATGCGCAAACCATACATAACAGTACTGCAGCACTTCCCAAGGACACATTTTTCGTGTCAGCTGATCTTACTTTTTGTTTTTGTCACATACGCTCTGCTTATTGTTACATATGACACTGGTTTGGGATCGCCATCATTGGTCGCGTCAAGTATCCTATTCAATCTTTCCTGCTGGATAGAATCCTGTAAAGCAAGCATCGCAATACTGTGGTTCATCGTTATTGCGATTTTTTCCACTAATTGCACGGTAAAGTCCATTTATGCTGATGAATGACAAACTGTCGCAGTTTAGCATTTTTGCTAACTCCTCAATGGAACAGTGATTTGCTATCAACTTAGAGCGTTGTGGTGTGTCTATACCGTAGAAACATGAATACAACGTTGGAGGGCTAGATATTCGTAGATGAATGTTTTTAGTTCCTGCATTTCTCAACATTGAGACAACTTCACGCAGTGTAGTTCCACGTACAATGCTGTCGTCAATCAATACAATGTTTTTTCCATGCAGAATTGCAGAATTAGCATTGTGTTTCAACTCTACTCCTAACGCACGCGCACGGTCTGTGGGCTGTATGAAAGTTCTACCTACGTAGCGATTTCTCACTATACCAAACTCAAACGGCACTCCCGATTTAGCGGAGTAACCTAGTGCTGCGGGTATGCCAGAATCAGGTACAGGTACAACCATATCGACGTTGCTGGGGGGCGGACTTTCAACTGCCAATGCTTTACCAATATTTTTTCTTGTCTCGTATACTGATTTGTTCTCAACAACGCTATCTGGCCTAGCAAAATATATATACTCAAAAATACAAAAACTGCTTTTTGACGGTTTAAAAGGAAAAGTGCTTACGATATTGTTTGCTTCGTCTATTACTACAACTTCTCCTGGTTCTATATCACGAACAAATTTTGCATCCACTATATCTAGAGCGCAAGTTTCTGATGCGAGTACATAGGAATCGTCTACCATACCTAAGACCAGAGGACGTATTCCTGCTGCATCACGTACACCTATTAACGTGTTCTCCCCCAGAATAACAAACGCAAATGCTCCACGCACCTGTCGTACAGCCTCTATTACGCAGTCGGGTAGTGTTGCTGCTTTACTTATAGATGCCAACCGTGCAACAACTTCGGTATCTATTTTTGATGAGAAAACGCATCCTTTGCGTATAAGCTTCTCCCGCAAAGCGTTTGCATTTGTTAAATTGCCGTTATGAGCGATTGCAATAGGACCGAACTTGCTTGTAACCAAGAAAGGTTGCGCGCCTCCCGCGGGGGTTGGACCGCCACTTGTTGAGTATCTTACATGTCCTATAGCAAGGTTCCCAGATAACGAATTGATCTGGGAATGTCCAAAGACGCTACTAACGCATCCACTATTGTAATATGACAGAAACTTTCCCGTTCCAGGCGAAGAGATTGCCATGCCGAATGACTCCTGCCCCCTATGTTGTAGCGCATGCATTCCCAGCATACACTTATGAACAGCGTTGCCGTGATTTTGTATGGCAAAAACCCCACACTCTTCATAAATACTAGCGAACGGCATGAACCACTCTCGACAGGATCATTAAGCATTTTACCATTGAGGCGCAGTTCTCTCTAGTAATAATCAACATACGTGTTTGTAGTGTGCTATCGTGCATGAATCGTCGCAGTTGTGATTCAAGATGACGAACATGACGCGTGTCGCTGATGTGCAACTTACACGATAATAACAGGCGCAACTTGTGAAGCACAGCTATCATGGATTTATTTGTAATTTTTTCGTTTTTTGTTGTGTGGAAACTTTCGATACAAAACCCTGTATATCTCCATCCAACAGCACAGGCAACTGGTTTGCTATGCTAGCTATTGACACGGATAAGTCTTGTTCGTTCGTAAAGTCGGCCAACACGAAATCTGACAAATTATGTGTGTCCGATGGACCTATACCAAATCTGACGCGCAAATAATCCCTACCTATAGATACATCCAATGAATTAATACCATTGTGTCCTCCACAGCTTCCACCGCGCTTAACCTTCACAACTCCTTGATTTAGTGCAACGTCATCGTGAAAAACAATCACTTGAGAGAGCGTTATTTTATACATACTAATGACTCTCAACAATGCTGGGCCAGAGTTATTCATGTATGAAAGCGGTTTTACCAGCATGACCCTATGTGAGCCCACATCACCCACACTAACTAGAGACCCCAATTTTGTAGAAAAATCAGGAAAACCGAAACTACAAGCAATGCAATCAACTATCAAAAAGCCAACATTGTGCCGCGTCATAGCGTACTGTTTTCCTGGATTCCCCAACCCTACGATAACCAACACAACAGGATTTACTTGCTTACTTCTGGCGATTCCGCAGCATCTGACTTCTCTTCAGTTGACTCCTCTGCTGCAGAAACAGTGACAATAACGGGATTGTCCTCTTTCATCATCACGTGGATCGTGCTAGGTAATTTTAAGTCACTTACATGTAAGGAATGCCCTATGGAAAGCTCCAGAAGATCAACCTTCAAACTTTTAGGAATCAAGTTTGGCGAACAACGGATCAACAAGGAACGATGTAAGACGTTTAAAACACCGCCGCGTTTTACTCCAACACACTTTTGTTCGTTCATGAACTCCAACGGGACTTCTATCTTTATTTCAGCATCCTTGTCCACAAACTGAAAATCCGCATGGATTATTGATCCACTGACGGGATGCTTTTGTACGTGCTTAACAATCACATATTCCTTAGTATCACCGATATACAACTCTATTAGTTTTGAGAAGATAGGAAACGTCCTGCACTTTTGTAAAAAACTTCCGTGAGACAAATATATGTTCATCGGGTCCCGGTTTTTACCGTATATCACAGCGGGTATAAAACCAGCTGTTCGCAATGCACGGGCGCTACCAGTGCCGCAAGTATCGCGTACAGAGGCATCTACCTTTATCATGTCATCATGATCCATCTCGAACTCCTCTTCTAAAATTGCCAATACCACTTTTTGTGGATCTCTTAGAATATATCAATACACTGAGTGCTTAAAGGTATATTTTAAGGACTAAATCATGTCATAATTTGTGTACCGCGAGAAAGCTCGAAGAAGATTTGTGAATTAGTGACTGAAGAGCGATAAAACACTTACCTATTACCACAGCGTGAGCCTTCGATAAAGTACACACGGACAGTTTTCACAAGTTCTTGAGTGTGCCATGAGCAGGGCAAGAGAATCTATTTGTGCATTGTTCTTCCAAGAGTCAATGCATACACTTCACGTGCTCCGGCTTGCTTCAAAGCCTTAGCACAAGCCTGCAAGGATGCTCCCGTTGTCACTACGTCATCAATGAGAACAATAAACTTTCCGACTATCATGTCAACGTTTGTTACAGTAAATGTTGAGGCGACGTTTTTGACCCGTTCGTGCGCAGGCAAACCACTCTGCGGACGTGTATTTCTATTTTTTTTCAACACAAAAACATCACAAGGTACTCCACATATTTTGCTCAATTCACGAGCAAGTAGAGCAGCCTGATTAAATTTTCTACTGAACAGCCTTGTTCTATGCAGCGGCATGGGAATGATTAAGTCCGCACTGGAAAGCACGGTTGCTCCCTTAGCGTACAACCACTTCGCATATATGTGAACGTTGGTTAAGTCGTCATGAAACTTCAAGTTTAATATCATGTTTCTGCTAGCATTGTCATACTCGAATATTGAATCCAAAGAGTTCAGATATGTTTCCAGTGGATTGCAGCTCATGCAAGTATTCTGTCTGTTTGCTGTAGTACCACCACATAATACGCAGTAGCGTCCATGTAAGAATTTCAATGCATGAAAACACGAATTACATATCGGTTCACAACACAGCGTTGCGTTACCACAATTTAAACACAAACGTGGAAAAAATATGTCAACTATCTTGCCCAGAGCGAGACCGAGGATATGGCCCAACACATGCAACCTGCGTACTTGTGCTCTGAAGGAACCCCGGTCTTCCATTCTCAATTTACAGTCGCTTTACGTCGATCACTTCTCTTCCATTCCGGTTTGATCAGCCCTTTGATAACCTTCCATACGAAATATATTTTGTAATGACAGGATTGCATTACTGCTATAACCACTTATGCTCAACGCTACACCGCCGAGTTGCAACCCAGTCTCGTAAGTTTCGGGCACTATATAATGCGCACCCAACTTCCTATACAGCTCCGCATTGCTCAGATCAGGTATCCGCACAACTATTATTGTGTTCGGAAAATTCTTTGCCATATGCGAAATTATCTTTCTGGCTGTTACTTCATTATTTATAGCTATGGCTATTGCCTTTGCTCGCGATGCCCCCATTGCGGTCAGCACCTCAAGCTTTGTCAGATCTCCCAGATATACGGGGTATCCTTCCTTTCTTCCCTCCGACACAACGCATGGCTGAATATCAGACGCTATATAGTTTATGTGTTCTGCTGTGAGCACTTTTGCTACCAACCTACCTACTCGACCAAAGCCCACTACAATTACGTGCTGGTCTAAATCACTCGTGTCCAACAACAACGCCTTTGACGCCGAGACCCTGTTTTTTATTATCATACCAGTTACCCAGTTTCCCAAGGTTGCTAACAGCGGCGTAAAAGCCATTGTAACCGTAGTTGCCATCATCAAAACTTGAGCCAGATCATGTGAAAGAACGCTTTTTTCTGCAGCAAGTCCGAACAATATGAACGAAAATTCCCCGCCCTGCGACAGCAAAAGCCCAGCCTGTATACCCGCAGATAACGGAAAACGGAAAAATCTGCAGAGAACACATACTATCACCGATTTTAACAGCATTAATGACAATGATAGTGCTGCCACTATAGGCAGCTTGCTCAATAACAACTCGGTGTCTATTGACATTCCCACAGTCATGAAGAACAAGCCAAGCAACAATTTCTTGAACGGGAGAACTACCTGCTCTACGTCGTACCTGTATTCGGTCTCCGCAACAAGTAACCCAGAAACAAATGCCCCCAGGGCCATAGAAAGGTTAAAGTTTTCAGTAACGAAAGCAGCGCCCAAGACAATTAAAAGGGTGGTTGCTATAAAGACCTCGTTACTCTTCATCGCAGCTATAGTACCGAACAACGGCCTTAATAAGAGTCGTCCGGTCACGAATATAAGAGCAAGTGCTACCCCAGCCTTCAGCAGCGCGTGTAGCAATGAACCAATCAAACTATTTGATTCACCCGCCAACAAAGGAAGCAGCACTATCAGAGGAACTACTGCAAAATCCTGCAGCAACAATATCGCGATTGACAATCTGCCCACCTGCGATGACTGCTGCCCCTTTTCTTGTAATACCTGCAGCACGATCGCCGTTGACGAAAGCGCCAGTGCACCACCTATCACTACAGCGCTTTCGGAATCAACACCCAAACCACGGGCTATAAACCATATCAAAGTGGCCGTAACAATGACCTGCAGCGAGCCGAACCCAAACACATGCATTCGCATCGCGGACAACCGCTCAAATGTCAGCTCAATACCTATAAGAAATAGAAGGAAAACAACCCCAAACTCGGCCAAACTGCTTATTATTGCGGATGACTCAACAAGTTGAAAACCGTGTGGCCCTATTCCGGCACCTGCAACAAAATACCCCAAGACGGGGCTTATACGAAGCTTCCAAAATACAACCACTACCACAACAGCAGCTGCCAACAGTACTATGACGTCTAATAAATAACTCGCATGGTGCATACTAAACAAAACTTAACTTATACACTATCTACACAACGCCACTTTACAGAACACCCTATACTAGGGCGCTGTATTTCTGGCCCCTCCCCGGTGGTTGCTATCATCTTCACTGCTTCAAACAACTCACTGGTTTTGTCTTTATCTTCGTTCTCACTGTCGGTCAACGGGTCAAAACGCCCGCGGTAACGCAACCTTAGATTACTATCAAAACAGAAAAAATCGGGAGTGCACACAGCCCCGTAGCCCCGAGCCACATTCTGACTCTCATCAATCAAGTATTGGAAGGGAAATTTGTGTTGTCTAGCAAACTCTATCATATTTGCAAAGGAGTCCTCTTTGTAAACTTCGGTGTCGTTTGGCATAATCGCAACAGCTTTCACTCCATATGAGTTCATGAGCTCAGAAACATGCGCAACCAAACGTGTCAATATTGACTTCACATATGGACAATGATTACAAATGAACATCACGAGCAAGGCCGTTCCGCCGCAGAAATCACTCAGTCTGCGACTACTACCGTCCACTGATTTCAGAAGAAAATCTTGCGCGACGAAATCCCTGTCCAGAGGTGGTGTGCTCGCAGCTGCCACGTATGTTACCCCGCACGCATTATACCGCGTATTCTAAGCCGTTGTACATAACAAAGTCAAACAGTTTTCACCACAATGGAGTAACAGCTTGCCGCAACTGAGCATCAGTTTCGGCATTAATGATATCAGCGATAGCTTCAGCACGAGTGAGATCCACTTTACCATTAAGGAAAGCACGAAGTGAGAACTCCCCTGGCGAAGCGATACGGAAAATGGTTTGTAATATGGAAAAGATAGCCCTTATCACCGCAATGCTGCCATGTGTTTGCAGTTCTACAACATCTTCACCTGTAAAACTAGCTGGTGAAGGAAAATATAAGACTACTGCTTGGTCTATTGGTCTTCCTTGTTGATCATATAACATTCTACACGTTGCTACTCTTGGCTCTATCCCTTCTCTAACCCCTAGTAGGCTTAAGGCTAGCGACCACGTTGCCTATAGCGGCCGTAGATGCGATCACATCCACTTTATCGCTATACCTGCCAACAACAAACAGCACGAATTCAAGCCAAAGACCGACTCTGGCACTATATTTCTAGGAACGGAATGGCTTTATCATCACGGTAATAACAATGCATATCAGTAATACCGTAACAGCTTCGTTGAGTATGCGATAAAAAAGCGCTGAATGCACACGTTTTTCGAGGGCAAAATCCCTCCGATACCGAACAAGAAGAAAGTGTATTGAAAGCATCAAGACCACAAACATGGCTTTAATTTTGAACCATGCGAAGAGGTAAGCCTTGCCTGATATTGCAAGCACAGTTCCCAACAGCACAGTTGATGCCATTGCTGGGTTCATTATGTAAAACAACAACCTGCGCTCCATCACACTAAGCAAGGAACTAGCTTCTGACCCCGGTACGAGGCTTGTGTGGTAAACGAACAATCTGGGCAAATACAGCATCCCCGACATCCACGCGACCATAGAAATCACATGCAACGCTTCAAGCCACTTAAAGAGAGAATGGGGTAGGGGCATAACACACACGCGACGATAAAATAAAAATGCATTGGCTATTATAATAATTGTATCGCAGTAAGGCAATATCATGCAGGTCCCTTCCTTTTTAAAGGGGGACTAAAGCGACTTTTGTTCCCCACAGAGATAGACAGAAAGGCCTACTGGGCCTCCTGGTACTGTTGCCAGAAGAACAAGTGCCCTCCAACATGGGGGCATCTAAAAAACTTCGGCAACAAATCCATGACCCTGGAGCTGTTGCTTTATGAAGACGGCAACCTTTTTCTTCACCTACCTAACAGGCACAGAGAAAACAAAACACAAGCTTCCCCACACAAGCAAACATAACAAAATTGAAAGCGCTATACCAGTCTATAATTGCAGGACTCTCTTGCAGCAAGAACTATGTCTTCTGTTTGAGGCAATGCAAGACGCTCTAGGTTTTCTGCATACGGGAGCGGTACGTCTTTGGCAGTAACACGTGATACAGGTGCATCCAAATAGTCAAAGGCGTACTGATTAACGAGAGCGGTTATTTCCGCACCTACCCCGCAAAATGGCCAACCCTCCTCTACAACAACCACTCTGTTCGTCTTTTTTACAGAAGATATAACCGTGTTTGCGTCCAAGGGACGTATTGTCCTCAAGTCAATCACTTCGGCACTTATTGAATTATCAACTAGGATTTCAGCAGCTTCAAGGGCGTACTTCAGCTGCAGAGAGAAGGCAATTATCGTTACATCGTTTCCCTCTTTAACAACAGATGCCTTGCCAATTTCTACCAAATGATCCTCGCTTAGCTGTTCAGGGGTTACTTCATGCTGAAGCCCATAAGCGATTTCGTTCTCCAGAAAAATAACAGGATTAGGGTCGCGTATGGCCGACTTCAACAACCCCTTATAATCTGCGGCAAAATACGGAGCCACAACCTTCATACCAGGTATGTGCGCAAACCACGATGCAAAACACTGAGAATGCTGCGCTGCAACACCCGCTGCGGCACCATTAGGCCCCCTAAATACAATGGGACAACCCAACTGACCACCGGACATATAGTTGGTTTTTGCTGCGGAATTTACAATCTGATCCATTGCTTGCATGGAAAAATTAAAACTCATGAACTCCACAATGGGTCTTAACCCCCCAAACGCTGCACCTACTGCCAGTCCGGTAAACCCATGCTCGCTGATGGGCGTGTCAACGACTCGCTGTGGACCGAACTTCTCTAACAAACCCTGGCTCACTTTGTACGCGCCCTGGTACTCTCCCACCTCTTCTCCAATCAAAAACACATTTGGATCACGCCGCATCTCCTCTTCCATAGCGCGGCATAAAGCATTTCTTACATTTATAACTTCCATACACTACCAGAGGTAAAAACTGCAGGCGACCATCTTATTTTAAAAGACTTGGGAATGCAAATGCATTAGCCGTATTTTGAGAAATTGCAAGCAGGCACTAAACGTTTGGCGTACATTGAAGTAGATTGCTACACAATTCCTGTATATGGAGAGCTAAGCGGTAATACAAATTCATGGTGGGTAACATCGTGAGTTACAGCCATATTTGTTGATGGACCTCTGGCTGCGGGTTTATCAAGGTCTTTTTGCTTTCCAACATCTGGATTATTCTCGTTTGTGCTGTCCTCCAAAGTGATGTCAGCAAGAGGGTTTTTTGTACTCTTCATCCACTTTTCAAGTGTTTTGCAGGTAACGTGGTAGCACACCGCATTTGCTAAAGTGAAAAACAACGCTGCCGCTCCTAACATGACACAGATAAAAATCGCATCATACTGCAGTATATGCTGTGTTTCAAAAGTGCTCCTGATAACTGACATGTATAGACATGCTGACAGAACGAAAAGAGACACGTAAACGTATGCTGTTTTGGAGAACACGCTCTGCGCAACTTTGTCAATTTTTTTTTGAAGAGTAGGGTATTTAAGTAGGTTTGGCATTAAGCCTGTCAGTTCTGGTATACTGTTCTTGCTAGGTTTATTAGCGACTTCATGGCTAGTAAGTTCAGTATTTTGCTCATCAGAAGAAACCTTATCATGACAGTGGGGGGAGCTTGTGTACGTTAGTTTTGAAGTTGTTTCAGGTAATATAACACCGTGAGTATGCGGTGACGCAGCATTTAAAGTGTTTTCAACAGTAACCGGTTTGTTGGAGGCAATGGGTGTTGAAGCTACTGCTGGTGCGAAGACGGGAGATGGCGACAGATCTTCAGTGGGTGTTGAGTGCATTGACATCGGAGTTTGATAGGCATCACTAGTAGTTGCAATAGACGACCCAACTGATTCTGAAGATAATGTTTCGGTTACACAACGCGCAATGTTTGGTTCTTCTTGGATCTCTTGAACAGCATGTTGCCGTTTTTTGTGTTCCTGGATTATCAATACTAATCTCATTTTGTGTTCTTTTAAAAAATGTCCTAAGTCTGGTGACTTCATGTGTAGATATTCGAGCATTCCAGTTAACCCAGATGAAGGATGTCTTTCGGAGGCTTCACGAAGAAGGCAAGATAATGTTGATGTCAGTGTTTGGACACATCCTTGTTGTGCAGGTGGTTGGCAGTCGCTGCTGTTGAGATTTTTGCGTGCTTCGTCATAAATGAGTATCTTACTTTCATCACACAGCGCGGCTTCGGCGCACTCTTTGGGGGAAGTGCCAATGTCCAATATGTGAAATACTTTATAGTCCTGTCCCGATGTATCCATACGTTGAAGGATGTTTACGTATGCCATGATTCTGTAATTTGATCCAAGGAGTGTCTGGCAGGATGCCGTAAGTAATTGTAGGTAATATGCTACCGTTTCAGGAGTACAAGCAGCAGTCGTAAGCGATGTAGGTTGCAGGCTTATTATGGTGTACCTATTTTTTTTAGCACTGTTGCTGTCGATAATTATTTCACGTGCCCTCAGGTTTGGTTTTATCGCTTCAAGATATTTCAGTCCCTCCTTTTCTATGCATACAATAGGGAAAATGTACCGTGATATTTCGGTGTTTTCCATTCGGTTCGGATCGACCTCATACAAAGACAACATATCCATTTTGACGTTTTTGGGTGCAATGTGGAATGCATCTTCAGGTAGCAATTCTGCCTTTTTCCCGTATACGTAGATCCAACTTGTGCACTGTTGCTTTAATGTAGGACGTGTTGCGGTTTTGTGCTCTTCTAACGAACTTTTCAATGCGCAAACAACACCAAGATTATAAGGTGCGCGCGTGATGCCATAATCTTCCGTGCTGTTCTTTAATATTAATCTGTAAATGGGAAGCAGTTGCAAAGATTGTGCTATGGATTTCAGCCCGGCATGGAATAAAGAATACAGTGATGAAGTAGCGTTAAGTACGACTTCGTGGGGAAGTTGTATGTAGAATGCAGCGCTTCTCACCCTGCGTTCTGAAGAAAGTACGACTTGTCTTATGTACTCGCTTGCAACAAAAAAGAACTCATTACATTCTGAATCTGAAGATAGTTTTTTGTGAAATATCAATTTTAATATGTCAAAGGTGTATCCAGTTGACTCATTGTGGCTATGGTCAAGTCTACAAGTAACGTTAATAACCTTACTCCAGCGCGGCGAAAGCCCAGATAACCCCTCATCAGGCTCTGTAAGAATTCTCAGTAAAAACACAGGAATAATATACGCGTTTAACAGGTTTGATATGTTGCAAGCACATCGTGTGGCGAATTCATCGTCACTTTCCATAGAGCTGGTTTTCGCTATTGAAGCAACAGTTTCCAGTGCGATAGGAAAATGACAATTTGTGCGTGTGTTGTGGGAAATTTCAAATTTGTCTTTGTCTAAAGCATCTAAATATTTTTGCTGAATACACAAAGGCAAACGCAAAAGTCTCGAGATGTTTGTCATTATCGGGGTCTGCAGCAGTGATGTTATGCTGTACTGCAGCTCGGCTATCTTTTTTCTCGTGCTTTTGTTATATGCCATAGTCTCAACGCTGGATATGCAACATTAATACGATAACGCGGACGCTTATACACCATAAGCGGTTCTGTATGTAGTGACCGCAGTAGTACTGACGTTCACCTATGCGTAGGAGAGATACATCCTGTCCTTGTGATAGGACTTTACTTGTGCGACAAATTTTTAAATGCAGCACTGCTATGCTACGGTACCACACACAAAAAACAAACTCAATTAATTACCGTAACAGCGACGAGAATATTGCCCGCTACGCCTAATGTAGGAACGAATAATTTTTCTTTACAACAACCATGTCACATACTTGACTGCGCAGGAGTGCCCGAAAGAAGACTCGAACTTCCACAACCAATAGGTTACTAGCACCTGAAGCTAGCGCGTCTACCAATTCCGCCATTCGGACAAAAAGACTCCGGAAAACGTGCTCCGGGGGAATTCAGTTGATTATTAAGGTCCACCAAGTATATTTAGTAGATTATACACACAAAGAGCCATAATGGAAGGATTTGATGTAGAAAAAGTATTCTATGCCCGGGCCGATAGAAATAGGTTGAAAACCCTAGTTAAAGATACACTATGTAACGCAGATGGGGGTGAGCTGTTTTTGGAATTTTGTCACTCGGAATCTGTAAGTATAGAGAGTGGAGTAATCAAGAATGCGGATTTTGGTTTCCGCAGAGGATTCGGATTTAGAGCGTTTCGAGACGGAGTGGCTTCCATGGTGTGCTCGTCGGAAATTGAAGAAAAAGAAATAAAAAACGCTGCGGCCTTAATTCGCTGCATGGATAAAGGGGGAGTAAAAATATCAGATATTGGCGCATCGTCTAATAGGCGGCTGTATACTACGGCTAATCCGGTAAGTGAAATTCCATTTGAAAATAAGGTGACGATATTGCAGAACGTAGATGCATATCTGCGGAGTGCCAATAAACATGTTGTACAGGTAAAGGCCTCGATAAATACACAATGGCAAGTGGTTGAAATAATTAAGGGTGATGGGAATTGTGTGGGAGATATTAGGCCGTTGGTCAGACTAGACATATGTGTGATTTTGGAAAAAGGTGGCCGCAAGGAATATGGGAGAAGTGGTCATGGTGGCAGGGCGATGTGTTCAGACTTTGTGGGAGAGGACAAATGGAAGAAGGTTGCCGATGCAGCACTCAGACAGTCGTTGGTGAACATGGAAGCAGTAGCTGCGCCAGCTGGCGAGATAACAGTTGTGCTAGGGCCTGGTTTCCCCGGTGTTTTGTTGCATGAGGCTGTGGGACACGGACTTGAAGGAGATTTTAACAGGAAAAAAGTATCAGCGTTTTCGGAAGCTATGGGCACGAAAGTCGCTTCTGCTGGAATTACAGTGGTGGATGATGGAACAATGCAGGGAAGGAGGGGATCGCTAAACGTGGATGATGAAGGCACAAGTTCGGGGTACAACGTGTTGATTGAAGATGGCATTCTTGTCTCCTACATGCACGATAACATGAATTCAAAGATGATGGGCATGTCTTCAACTGGGAACGGAAGACGTGAAAGCTACAAAAGCATGGTAATACCGAGAATGACCAACACATACATGCTTCCTGGTGCGTACTGCCCAGATGAAATAATTTTTAGTGTTAGGAAGGGAATCTATGCGGCGGATTTCGGTGGTGGTCAGGTTGACATTACTTCCGGCCAGTTTGTGTTTTCGGCGTCTGAAAGCTACCTAATAGAAGATGGAAAAATTAGTACCCCCCTCAAAGGAGCAACTTTAGTTGGCAGTGGCCCGGAGATTTTGAAGAAAGTTTCTATGGTTGGGAATGATCTTGCGCTTGACCATGGCACAGGGACCTGCTCAAAAAACGGTCAAAGCATTCCTGTATGTGTAGGTCAGCCTACACTGAAGATAGATTCCATTACTGTTGGTGGTACAGATATATAGCATCTTTTTTGTTATGTGCCCAAGAGTGGCGGATTATTGAAAAACGCTGACATGGATAGCAAGCAATGCATCGTCTTTCATTGACATGAGAACGTTGTTCGGTAGGAAATGGCTGTGTTGCCTCTGCAATGCATAGCTTACCTACCAGATGTAGTGCATTAACTATACACTGCGTTGGGGCGCAAAAAAGCGCGGAACCACTTGTTGGCCATGAAAATAAACTATGTTCACGGTTGTTCATTTTCGGTCTCTAAACGTGTTTTATTTTGGGTTAAGAGTTAATTTGTTGCTAGCTCCAAGTAAGGGCAGCTCCATGTATTGTGTTATGGATGGCCATGAATGTGCTTGGTAAGTAATACCATTTATTGACCAGTGAACGCGGTACAACGGTTTCTTGTGAGGTGTTTCCTCCTGCTGCAGAATATTGGTGCTTGCAGTTGAGAACGCACTTACCGTTTCTTAGTGACATGATCTTGAGGCATACACTACAGCACTTTGTTTTATGAAGAAAATATTCCAAGTAGCGAACCTGTAGGCGAGTAAAGGACGCATAATGCCTACTAATTGGTCTAGGCTCGGCTTTTAAACACAATGTACTCAGACACAAGCTATTACCTACAATTAAATAGCGTAGCTACTTCAAGTCTTCAGTGTTCTTGCTATGGTAAAGGCAGGATGTAGAGTGATATCACTTATTGACGCGAAAGTGCACCACGTCACCATCTTTTACTATATACTCCCTGCCTTCAAACCGCATCTTGCCGGCTTCCTTGCACGCGGCTTCGCCTCCGTATTGTACATAATCTTCAAAGCTTATCACTTCTGCCTTGATAAACCTCTTTTCAAAATCTGTATGTATAACTCCAGCCGCTTTATCAGCGGGAGTATTTTTTATTATGGGCCATGCGCGGGCCTCTTTTGGCCCTAGGGTAAAAAAAGTGATTAAGTGTAGCAAACTGTAAATTGCTGCAACTGCAGTGTCTATTCCAGCAACGGCAAGTCCCATTTCTGCCAGAAATGCTTCTCTTATTTCTTCATCTTCCAAAGCCATGATATCCGCTTCTAGTTTTGCAGATAAGTGGCAACACATACTGCCAGTTTCTGTGGCCATTTTTTTTACGGCATCAGAAAGGGCATTTCCCGCAATTACGTCCGTATCTGGTACATTACAAACGTACATAACCGGCTTGCTTGTTAAAAGTTGGCATTGTCGCAACTCATGTATCTCAACATCTTGAACACACCTAGCAGGTTTTCCACTTTCCAACACAGCCAATATGCTTTCTAGAACCACCTTCATTCTTTTGGTATCTCGGCCAGCTTTTATTGCTTTTTCTATGTTTGCAATGCGTTTTCTAACACTTTCCATATCCGCAAGAATTAGTTCTGTTTCTACTATGTCGGCATCATATAAAGGGTCCACAGTTTGGTTAACATGACTTATGTCATCATCATCAAAGCATCGTAGAACATGCATGATTGCATCAACTTCTCTTATGTGGCCGAGAAACTTATTTCCCAGGCCCTCACCTGCACTTGCACCTTTGACAAGACCTGCGATGTCCACGAATTCTACCTGGCTATATATAACTCTCTGTGAGTTTGCGATTTTAGCCAAGGTCCGCAATCTGGAATCTCTAACAACAGTTTTACCTGTGTTGGGTTCTATTGTGCAAAAAGGATAGTTAGCAACTTCAGCAAGTGAAGCCTGTGTGAGAGCATTGAATAACGTAGACTTTCCCACATTAGGGAGGCCTACAATACCGCAGTTTAACCCCATTGGATGAACACATCTTTCATTGATATGGGGATTCTAACATCGAACGTGTTTTTGTGATACCACATTTCATTCTTGATTTTACAATCCAGTAAATAATATATCTCGCATTCGGCAATCTATAGTGATGCATCTTAATGCTAGGCACTCCAGCAAAGACTACGTTTGTACATTTCTAAAAGTCTTCTACTCAAGCGTGACAAAACGCCGTGAACGCCATATTACAACTGTTCCCGCTATACTTTGTTGCATAATGCGACTGCATATGCGGCTATTCCTTCTTTACGTCCTAGGAACCCAAGAGTTTCAGTTGTTACTGCTTTTATGTTCATACGAGAGATATCCACTCCTAATAGTCCATGCATGTGTTGTTTCATAATGGGCACATGAGGTGTGATTTTAGGTTCTTCGCATACGATGGTGATATCGAAATTCAATATCGAATATGACCTCTCAACAACCATTTTATATGCTTCAAGTACAAAATGAGAAGAACTCACTCCTTCCCAACGCGAGTCACTACTGGGAAAGTGCGAACCTATTCCTCCAGCTCCTATACACCCTAGCAGTGCATCGGTTAATGCGTGTAGTGCTACATCCCCATCAGAGTGGGCAATAACCTTATAGACATGTGCTATCTTTACTCCGCACAGATATATATACTGGTCATCTGCCGAATCTTGTTCAAATCTGTGTATGTCAACTCCCATTCCTACCCGAAAAGGCATGTATATACCGTGGATTACAAGGCCGGGCAGCAGGGTACACCATAAGTGTGACATGCGCAAATAATTGATGGCAAAACGTTGTGCATTTATATTGCCAACCATTTCATGAGCACAACATAATTCCCTGAGGTTTGAGGTTATTAGTTATACGGGCGTAGGGGTGAAGTTTCACGAGTTTCCTAGGGTACATTCTGCTCTCGCCAAATCTCCGTAGGTGGTTATCTTAAAATTTTCGTGGTTCCCAGCTATTATCGACACAGACATCCCGCAGCTTAGTAACATAGACGAATCATCAGTAAAATGCTTTTGGGGGCATATGCTAAACAACGTTCTGTGGCACTCGAGTATCGTGCGATATCGAAATATTTGCGGTGTTTGGATGATTCGGATTGACTCCCTTGGTATGTTTTCCCCAAGGGTATCATTTCTCACGGTGCTTATAGTATCTAATGGAGCCAGTACAGGAACCACTCCTGAGTGGTGTCTTAGTTGCTGTGTTATGACGTCAAGATCAGGCAAGGTTGCCAGTGGTCTACATGCGTCGTGTATTATCACAAAATCGGGGTTTATACTTTCAATATTCTCCAAGCCTATTCTTACCGAATCTTGCCTTCTATTTCCGCCATTCACAGGAGGCAACAGTGCAGCAGTTACAGTCTTTGGTAAATATGTCAAGGAGTTTTCGTATAGTGCCCTATGAGTTTTCCCTATCACAACTTGTACCGCGTGAACAAAGTCAGCGAACACACTTGCTATAGTGTGGGAAAGTACAGTTTTATTTCCAAGCGGCATATATTGTTTCAATATACCGCGTTTGAACCTTGTTCCTTCACCTGCGGCAACGACCAGAGCAACAAAGGTTGGCATTATGCGTTCTCCATATAAAATTCGTTATTCCAAGAATCTAGATTAAAAAATATTACGAAACAAACCATTTACTGGTTAATACTGGATGGCTTTTCGGCGGGTAGCAAATTTGCAAGTGTGAGTATAGTTATGTTGCTATAACTGAAAAGCAAATGTAATATCCTATACATCACGCAGGGTTGAAGAATAGTCCTAAGTTTTCCAGAGTGGACAAGCTGTAAGTAGAAGGTTCGCCTGTCCTTGTGTTTGAGCTACTGCGCAAGCTGCTGTGCTACAAAAATATTTGTGCAGATACCTGGGAATGCATCTCTTACAGGGTGACTGAATGGGTTTATGCCTAGTTTTTAGTAGCTCGTGTGGAAAATTAAAAAGCGGGAGCTATGGACAATATCAAAAAACAAAACTTGTGTGCTGCAAGTACTGACAAGCCGTTGCGTGCTGGAGATGATAAGGTGGTGACAAAGGCGCCTATAGTGCCGGGTGTGGGCGCTTATGGCTGCGTATACGGATATGAGAATGCTCCTAGGATGGCAACGACGGGGTCTTCTAGTAACACTCAGAAAGATTTTGAGTCACTTTTGGGTGATGTTAGTGAATATTGGGAAAAGCGTAAGGGAATAGGATTTCCTGCCGAATTGGATATAAGCCAGGGTTGCGACTATTTTTCATATTTCACAGCATTGATCAAAAAAATAAGTGGGGCAGCAATAACCTTTTCAGTTGTTGCTTTTGTGCAAAATCCGGAAGCTTTTGGTGTGAGCAGTGATTCTATTAGCCTGAAAAAAATTTTCCAAGGTAGTTCCGGCAAATTAGCTGTTCAAATCGTTGTAGGAGTTTTTATTACTGCATGTATTCTTTGTTTTGTATGTGTTGTCATTGATAATTTGCGTAAGAACAAAGATCGTAGGACCATAAGTGAGTTTCTGTCGAAATTGTATGAAGAGCAAAAAATATATTCCGTGTACAGACCATTGATAGACTCAGAAACACTGTCTGTGCACAGACAATTAAAGCAAAAGTGTAAATCTTTGGACGCGCGGATACACTACCTTGAGACAAACGATCTTGAATGCTCGCCACTCATGGACATTGTAAAAAAGATTCAAGTGGACCACGAGGAAAGTTTATCGGCAATAAAGTATATGATTTCAGAAGACTTTGCGAAAGTAAATCAGGATATAGAAGCGCTTGCTCGTACGACAATGCAGAAAATCGATAGTGCGGAGGAAAATATGTGCGATAAGGCGAAAGAACTGGAGGAAAAAGTTAAAACACATGAAGAATGCATTGCAGGAACAATGGAAGAGATAAGTAGGTGTATTGAACTTAATACCGATACAATACGCAACATTTTGCAAAGAGGACTGGAATCGGCCACAAAAAAGGCTGAGGAGGTGAAAGAAATGATCACACACCTTAATTCCGATATATCATCAATTTTGAAAGATAGCATACACGAAACTGAACATGCACTAGAACAAATCATTCAGGTAAGACGAGAATGTATGAGGGTTCTTTCTTGTATGTTTGTGGAAAAAAAATCAGCAGCAGCGGCAGCATGTTGTGTATTGCTTGAAGCGCATTCACAAATGAAAGAAGTCAGTCTTTTGCATGCCTGCCACTCATATGATGGAATGAAGAAAAGACTAGAATACCGTGTTCCTGGCAAAGTGGCAGGCTTTTTTTACGATACTTTTACTGTCAACGAAACAATTGCTGCTGTTCACGTTGTACTTACAAAAGAACTTTTTCCTATATTGGAAAATGCGGAAGATTTGCGTGTGGAGTTAAGTGATGGGCAGGTATGTTCACAGATTGGGGACACTTGCATAAGCATAATAAAGCGTTGTGATGAAAAGCTTTTTGGGGACAGCGGCGTTTTAACCCATCGCGTGTTTGTGGGGTTTCTCAAAAAACTTTCTGAACTGGTACACGAAGAATGTACTACAGGTAGCGGGCAAGATGCACTGGAAAAGATAAAGAAGAGCATACCATTTTTTATGGTCGTGCCGCACGTAATAAAAATTGCTCTTGGTATAGAGGGCATGCATCTTGCTGCGGATGAGATATGTTCAATATCTGAGAGTCTAGGTGGAAAATTTGCTGATGTGTTCCCATTTTTCCCTAAGGAGCACGTTCTTACATCAAGATTAAGTGGGACCGAAATCAGTAGTCTCGCTACCAATGCTCAAGGATGCAATACGCCCACATGAATATGATCGCCTCGGAGTTCTATTAGGCAGCGGCTTTGCTTTTGCGGTTTCAGGATATGAGGCACCGTTGACTGCTTGCATGTGCGGAACGAGCGGTTTTGCGGCGAGTAAGTATTCTTGTAAAAAATCCTAGGCAAGTTAGTTGCACACTACAAGATGACAACCGTCCTTCGTGACTGTTGCAACCAGTCGAGAACCTCTCATTACCCGTGCGTCACTGATTGCTTAGAAGGGGGTTAAAGCAACGTTGTCTGACTGATCGTGGCGCCATTTTTGTAATCTTGTGGATATATCTTCATACACCAACCCTAAAATAGATGCGGCAAACACGGCAGCATTTGTGGCGCCTGCAGGGCCAATTGACATAGTTGCTACCGGCACTCCTCGGGGCATTTGAGCAATAGACAACAAACTATCCCAGCCACTTAAGCAGTCGCTTTTTACCGGAACCCCAATTACCGGTATATGAGTTAAAGAGGCGACCATACCTGGTAAGTGCGCAGCACCACCGGCCCCAGCGATTATAACCTTGAATCCTTTTGTGCTAGCGGATTTAGCAAAGCTAAACAGACGATCTGGTGTCCTATGTGCAGAAACTATTAAAGTTTCGTGGCCAATACGCAATTCGTCTAACACAGCAATAGCAGCACTCATTGTTGTAAGATCAGACTTGCTCCCCATAATAACGGCAACCTGACAGCTATTTTCCCCTGTGCTTTCCACTTAACTATCCAGATATTACGGATTCTATTGCTGCTACTAGCGATCTGTAGCTATTTATGTTGGTTATCGGAACTGTGTTGTTTCCCAATACAGCAATGAAAGGAATCTTACCAGTAAAGTACACCCCTTTCCCTGTGAGTGCATAAGCCAATTTGCTATGGTACTCGGAGGATACGTTAAATGGTGTGAAATTAACCGTTTTTTGCTCCAGCAGAAAAGCCGCTAACTTACTTCTGCTGGAATCTAGGGATATCACCATGGGCTTGATATCTCGGTATTTCTCTATTGCTTCGACTACATCGGGCATCTTCTCTATGCAATTGCTACACCAAGATGTGTACAACACCAACAGAGTTGGCTCCGGGCCAATTTGTGAAACCATCTTATAAAGTGCATCGTCCGTGCTGATTTCTTTGATGCGTATTTCAGCACGCTCCAACACGCGTTCTGAGTTATTTATACTTCCTATGAGTGCGAAAGAGGCTACTGAAAGGATACAAAATACCGCAATGAAGTACTTGCTGTACAGTACTTTGGGAACCATGAAAAAAACCATAAATTCAAACACACAATGCCCGATTATGAATAGGCATTTGGCAACTAACAAGGTTTTTCTAAAAGAGGCCCCGTCATATGAGCCTTTTATAGCACTTTGTACAGTATGGGTAAAAGTTTGTTTACATTACTTGAAGGTATATACGTCCTGGCGAAGATATTCTGTGGACGCAAGTTGTGCTGCCTTTTTGCCCATAGAAGGGATATTTGGTTACGCTGTAGTGTTGAAGTAACTTCGCAATAATGTCTCGTGCACAATTACTAGCGGTGTTTGTGATAAAATGTGATTGTACAATATATGAACTTGATACTTTCTTCTTATCGTGTAGACTTAACCCGGTGTGCATCAGCTGTGCGTAGTATCTTATGGTTCAGACACTAACTAAGGCCCGCATTGCTGCTATGATAAACCGGGAGATAGGGTTATCTAAAGAAGACTCCTTGGCTATCGTTGGGGAGATACTTGATGAAATGGTAGCTTCTCTTGTGAGTTGTGGGTCACTTAAAATATCTTCTTTTGGTCTTTTTAAGGTTTTAAGGAAAAAGGAGCGTGTGGGACGAAACCCCAAGACGTTGGAGAAGTTCACGGTCGAGGAACACAACACGGTTACTTTTTGTCCATCAGTAACTGTTAAAAGGTTGATAAACGGCGAAGACTCATGACGGGTGCGGAAACGTTTTGCGCTGTCGAATCCGAACAGTCTAAGGTTTTTCTGTCTATTGGTGATGTTGCGCAAGAAGTGGGGGTAGAGCAGTATGTTCTGCGTTTTTGGGAGACGAAATTTCCTCAGATAAATCCTATAAAGCGTCGTGGGCGGCGTCTTTATGGAAAAGGCGATGTAGAAACAATCAAAAAAGTGAAGCACATGTTGCACGATCTTGGATATACAATTAAGGGTGCGCAGGCGGAGCTTAGGAAACAACGTAGATGTTCCGAAATTGTGAACAACCGAGGTGGGGTTTTAGCGGAGCTGCTGGAAAACATGACAGGCATGAGGGACATGCTTGTCAAAAAACTAGGCGGAGTGTAGCGCAGCCAGGTTAGCGCGTCAGTCTGGGGGACTGGAGGTCGTGGGTTCGAATCCCGCCATTCCGACCATGTATTTATCTAGTGCAGGGTGCGAAGCTTTAGGTGCAGCGCTAAGCAGTTAGTGTGTGTTGTGCAGCATAACCTTTCAAACTAGTCGATAGGATGACGTTGTGAAAATATAACGTATTTAATTTGATGCGGTGAACGCATACTAAGTGACTTGTCGAGCGTACTACAGTGGTATGTAGGGTATGCTCTGGGCAGCTGCGGACGCACTGTTATAAAAAGACAAGAGCACTACGGGTGATTTCACTTCTTCAGCGCCGCCATATCTCGCGCTGCCACTGCAACACGAGATATGAGGCGTAACACGAATTTTTTCTCCAAAAAGCAAGATGTCTCGAGAAAGTACAAAGCAATGTAACTGAGAAAATTACAGCACGTAATTTCCACAAGGCACTATAGCATTCGTGTCACTTATGCTATAGGCAATCCTGAAAAGAAATCTTTGAAGTCGTAATTATTGGATTGCCCATCGACGTTTTCGTCATCCATAAGCACACTATAGAATGTTTTTTTCTCCGAGTAGTCACTAGCAGTTTCTGAACCTAGTACAGTTTCCCCTTTTTCATCGGCATCTTGTTCCGTAGCTTGCTTCTGTGAACCGCCAACGTCACTAGCTTCTAAAGGCTCAGCTACTGTATTGTTATTGTCTTGGGCTACAGTCGAAACGTCATTATGTTCGTGTGAGCATTTCCCCAATGCGCAGTTTTCTTCTACGGCACTTTTTTCTTCTTTGTCAAAAACTTGTTTCTGTGATTCACTCTCGGCAACGAGGCCACCGTCTTGCTTTACGGTGTCTTCAGATTCTGTATTTTGATCAGGGGTGGTTGCACCAGAAGAAGCAGGCGTGTCACTTATCTCTTCATCACTGCTGCCAGTAAATAGCTGTAAAAACTGTCCAAATTTTTCCGAGAGAGCAGTGCCAATTTTGTCTAGCAAATCTGTAGCTTCTTCCATATCCGTAGGAACGTGGTTGCTGTTTTGTAATTGATCAGTGCTCCCTGAGCCGGTATTGGCTTGTGTAGCATCATTCGTCAACTCGTCACTATTCGAGCTACTGATTTGTTTGTCTATATTTTTTAGAAGTTTGTCGGTTGTTACGGGTCCCCCCTCAAGAATCACATCAGTAGACCACGTGGTATATGTATGTAAGTTTACAGTTATTTTCGCATCACCTAGCTGCATAACCGAAGTCTGCTGTTTGGGAGCCCCGTCGGATGATAGGTAATAATCAAGAAAGTCACTTTTTTTAGCACCAGCTTGAGCAGCAGAAACGTCCTCAGTTGCACCACCAACTGCGTCACTGTTCACATCTCCCTCCTCCCCCATACGCGTAGCGTTAGTCGTCAAAACTTCGTCTATCGAATCATTAAGGTTACTTGGTTCATCAAAAGCAAGCATTTATCGTACCATATTAATTGATTATACTTCAACATCTGCAGACCATCTCCAAAATACCAGCGCGGTAAACAAACGCAGTAACACTATTATAAAATGCAACAAAACTTCGCGCTAAACGCTGGAGACGTTCTATTATCATAAACGGATGTGGAGCTAATTTCGAAATTCGCAAGTGCAAACTAAAGAATTTTTGCCACGCGCGTATTCCCATCACGTGGCAAATCATCAACGCACCCTTCTCACATAGCAACACAATTTCAGTATGCATAAACCAGCTTGTTCTATATATCTCTTCCCTCAAGGCATATTATGTAAGCCAGTATATTGAGCATGCAGCCATCATCTACTCACCCGGGAGCAACATGCTTCACGGGTTAGGAAATGCATTGTTACATTACCGGAGGAAAACATCTTGTTATTTCAGTAAGCAATTATGATCTCTCCGATACTGTCACGACAATGTAGCTCAACATAGTTAACGTTTAATTACCCTGTAATTCAATTAGAGTAACTTTTAATGCTAAATCCTAATTAAAAGACCTTTTCTTGTGTAAGAACGGCTCAACATACGAATTGCACATTATGTATTATTGTGCTAGAAGTGTCCCGGACGGATGGCCGAGCGGTTTAAGGCACCAGTCTTGAAAACTGACGTACGCTAACACGTACCGTGGGTTCGAATCCCACTCCGTCCGCGCTGCGGTGTTAAAGATTCTGAGAGCTACTGGGGCTGTTTCCGGCGATGTAGTGCTGTGGCGTGTGGTTCACATTGGGATAGTGCGCTTATTGGTGTAGTGTGCTTGCGGATATAACAGGGAGACACCGTAGGAATTATCGGCAAACATCACGTACGGCAAACCAGAGCTTCAGTGAGTACACACATCATTTGGTACGTCAAGGGCGCTATAGACAAAGACCTGTTATGCCCTTTATTTCATTCATATTGCGGTGTGCTATTTCACGTGCATGGGTATTCCCAGACAGTAACACCCGGTCAAGATAGGTGGCATCATCCAATAAATCACGAATTTTTGTCCTTATAGGGCCAATTTCTCTAATGAGTAGATCGGTAAGCGAATCTTTGAACTCCTTTGTGCTACTGTGCTCAAATTTTATACAAACATCTTCCACAGAGGTGTGACTTAATGCAGCAAAGATGCTACAAAGATTATGCATTTCTGGACGATTGGGCAGTTCCTCCAACACAAATCCAGCTATACTGTCCGTAGTAGCCTTTTTGATTTTTTGAGCAATAACATCGTCACTATCAACCAAATTTACGCGAGAAAAATCCGAAGGATCAGATTTACTCATTTTTTTCATCCCACTTTTTAAACTCATGACCCGTGTGCAAGTGTCAAAAAATAACGGACTAGGAACGCGTAAGTAATCCACTTTGTAAGCGGCATTAAAAGTTCTAGCAATATCTTGAGCGAGCTCCAAATGCTGTCTTTGATCACTACCTACAGGCACAGAATCCGCTTTGTATAAAAGGATATCGGCTGCCATCAACACGGGATAACAAAACAACCCCATTGTCACTCCACCACACCCAGTATTTCGGCTTTTGTCCTTATATTGTGTCATTCTGTTTAGCCAACCCACTGGTGTATGACACCCCAGAATCCAACAGAGTTCAGAATGCTCAGGAACAGACGACTGCAAGAACACAGACGATCTGTTTGGATCTATTCCACAAGCAATATAGGACGCCAACAGAGCGCGAGAGTTGCGACGCAGTTCCGGATCACCTACAGCTCCAGAAGTCAACGCATGCAGATCAACCACACAAAAAAAGCACTCATGGTTCTGCTGTAAATCAACCCACCTACGCACGGCTCCAAGATAGTTCCCAAGGTGCAGTGAACAACCACTCGGCTGCACGCCGGAAAATATCACCACTTCGTTAGCTCTCTTGTTTCGAAACCACCACAGAGGCAGGACGTAACACTTTGCCGTTTAGGACATACCCAGCCTGAATGACCTCAAGTATTGTCCCAGCAGGCCGTTCATTATTTACCGTCTGCGTCACAGCTGTATGGAATTTGGTGTCAAACATCTGGTCAACAGGGAAGATTCGCTCTATCCCATGGCTGGAGAGGGCAGCCATAAGGCTCTCCCAGGTCATCTTTATGCCAGTATGCACGCTGTCATCCGGACTCAAATTCTTCAGCGAGGCTTCAAGATTATCGAACGACGACACAAGATCGCGAGCAAACTCCGATATGGAAAAGACTTTTGCGTCAGAAACTTCCTTGTGGAGCAGACGCTCCAAGTTTTTGCTGTCTGCAACAGCAAGACGTAGCTGATTGCGCAGCACCTCAACCTCAGACCTCAGCTTTTCCACTTCGGCCAGATCAGCATTTACTCTACTATGAACCTTACCCACGCCAGCAGCGAACTTCCCAGCACCACCACCCGGCGCGCCACGCTCTGCGGCTTTTTGATTCTTTTCCTTCAAAGTTTCCCGGGTTCCAGACTCAGCGGCAGAAGAACTACCAGGCTTAGTACTCACGCGTTTCTCCTCAGGCATAGCAAAAACTTCTATACACGAACATCTGAGTATATAGTAATTTTATCTGTAAATTTCAAGGGTAAAAGCACTTCCCATGGTGTATGATGCTAGATTCATGAACATGGCTTTGATGCTGGCAAGGAGAGGCTTAGGTAACGTGTATCCTAACCCAGCAGTAGGATGTGTTATTACACGTAATGGTGTAATAGTGGGGCGTGGATGGACTTTAGAGGGTGGGCGCCCACATGCGGAGGTTGTAGCCCTTAACAACGCTGGCAACAGGGCAGAGGGTGCTACAGTATATGTCACGCTTGAGCCATGTTGCCATGATGGGGTCACAGGACCTTGCACTTCAGCATTGATTGATGCCAAGGTTGGTGAAGTTGTGATTGCAGTTCAGGATCCTGATCCCAGGGTCTCAGGGAAGGGCATTGCTATTTTGCAAGAAGCGGGAATAATGAAGGTAAGGTACGGTATTCTAAGGCATCAGGCTGCTGAACTGAACATGGGTTTTTTCTACAGCAAGGTGCTGGGCAGACCACTGATTACTGCAAAACTAGCTACGACTCTTGACGGGAAAATAGCCACAAATGGTGGCCATGATATGTGGATAACAAACGATCTGACACGTAGGTGGGTACACAAACTCCGTGCTATGTACGATGCTATTTTAGTGGGCAGCAACACGGTTGTTAGTGATGATCCGATGCTTGACTGCAGGCTGCCAGGGTTGGAAAAATATTCACCGGTAAGAGTGGTAGTAGACAGGTTGGGAAAACTAAGACCTACACACAGACTGGCATCGACAGCAAAAGTAATACCAACTTACGTAATCACAGATAGAGATACATGCAGTATTGCAGACGGGGTGAAATATATAAAGGTTGAAGGCGGGCCGGAATTTTTGTTAAATGCGGTTCAATCTTTGACAATCAAACTAGGCATTACCAGACTGCTAGTTGAGGGTGGGGGAATTTTAATAACGGAAATGCTTAAGCAAGGGCTGGTAGATAAGTTTATATGGTCTAGAGCAAACAAGATTTACGGATCTGAGGCAGCCGGTGCAATTATGGATCTGTCATCGTCAGGAAAAAAATGTAAATTTACACGGACCAAATCTCTTTCTTTTGGTGCCGATGTTGTAGACATTTTTGATATTGAATACGAACAGTGATGCCACGAAGTTTTAGAATGCCCGCATACTCCGCAGTATATCGCTAAGCGCATTAGCTTTTTGTATGTTGCAATTTTTCTTTTAACTTCCAGGAGTTTGTAACGAAAGACAAGAACAGAGGGTGAGATGCAAATGGGCTTGACTGGAATTCAGGGTGGTATTGCACTCCTATAAACCATGGGTGCGTTTTTAGCTCAAGTACTTCGGGTAAATCTCTATCCTCGGCAAACCCTGTAAAAGATAACCCATGTTGCTCAAGAACCGACTTATATTCCGGATTTATTCCATACCTGTGTCTACGTCGCTCTGAAATCACGGAAGCTTTGTAGATGCTCCGTATGTTTGAATCAGAGGATAGATTGCATGTGTAAGATCCAAGTCGCATGCTGCCACCCATTTTGTATTCACCGCCAGCCTGCAGCCCGGGCAATTCACAGACGATCGGGTTTTTACAATCTGGCTTAAACTCCGTTGAGTTTGCATCCTCAAGACTTACAACACTTGATGCATACTCAATTGCTGCCAGCTGCATTCCCATGCAAATGCCCAGCATTGGTATTGCATTTTCTCTGGCATGCTTGATAGCGAGAATTTTTATCTCAGTACCTATATCTCCAAATCCGCCTGGCACCAGTATTGCATCTACATCAACAAAGCTCTGCTCAGTCACAGGCACGCGTGCATCAATCCATTTAACTTCCACAGTTATTCCGCCATGTATTCCTGCATGTGTCAGGGCTTCTGTCAGAGAAGTATACGCATCTAATGACGTTGTATATTTTCCAACAATAGCAACAACTACACGCTTTGTGGCAAATGCCGACAGCTGTATTACGCTGTGCCACTTCGAAAGATCTGGATCACCACTATGCACCCCAAAATGCTTCAGAATTTGTACATCCAGCCGATGTTTATGATACATAACCGGCAACATGTATATGCTGGGAACGTCCAGCGCTGGAATTATGTTGTCTGCAGCTACATTACAGAAATTAGCTATTTTTTCGCTTTGGTGTGGGGGTAGTTGGGCCCTGCTTCTATAAAGCACAATATCGGGCTGTATTCCCTGTGAACTTAACTCCTTCACCGAATGCTGTGTTGGCTTTGTTTTTAATTCCCCCACGGTGCCAATGTAAGGCACAAGTGTCAAATGTACAAATATAGTAAAATTCTTGCTTAGCCTATAACTCACTTGCCGTATCGCTTCGAGAAACGGCTGGCTTTCTATGTCGCCTACCGTACCACCTATTTCGCATATGACAAAGTCCGCATTATTCTCATTACGCAAGATGCACGAAATTATTAGATCAATCACATGTGGTACTACCTGTACCGTTTGGCCCAGATAATCACCACGTCGTTCCTTTATCAGCAACTCGTTGTATATCCGCCCGGCCGTGACGTTATCCGACTTTGTCGTTCTTGCACCTGTAAAACGCTCATAATGCCCAAGATCAAGGTCTGTCTCAGCTCCATCGGAGGTTACGAATACTTCCCCATGCTGCGCAGGGCTCATCGTTCCAGGGTCTACATTCAGATATGGATCAAGTTTCCGGAGGCACACACTAAAACCTCTGGCCTGCAAAAGAGCACCTATAGACGCTGCGGCAAGACCCTTTCCCAAAGAAGAAACAACCCCTCCAGTTACAAATATAAAACGCGCATGCTTCAATTCTTGCTCTACCATATCACAGCACTATTCAGAAGGAGCCTCACCCGGACCAGCCTCTGGCACAGAAGCCGTTCCAGATTCTTCTGTTACGCTTACCTCACGAGCACTTTTCGATCCCATGCCAACAAGTAGCAATGTGTTAAGTATAAACACGGCTGCAACAACAGCAGTCAACGTCGCCATCAGGCTGAAGGAAGACCCCCTATTGAAAACAACCCCTAGATTACATTGGGCGCCACCAAGACCACCAAGACCATCAGACTCCGGGGACTGCAGCAGGACCAGCAACACCAACAAGAGTGCAAGAAACACCTGTACAGCTACCAAAAACATAGGGCTAGTGACCAAACTACACTGTCGGATGCTACGTTATTTACTATAGCGAGTCAAGCAGTTGTTAACCCGGATTGTGACATATAGTCCCTTTCAGGGCTACAATGTGTGTATATACGCTCATCAGGGAAAATCTAGGTTGTGGCTAGTTTTTGGAATGTAGGCTCTGAAATTTATGAGTACAATGTCGAGTACATGTTTTATTGAAAAACAGGCTACTGTATGTTCTGTTATTGAGTGATCTCGGTGATTTTGTGAAAGGCGATACTTACTACATAAGTGCTTTTTTGGAGTTTATTGTTTCAAATAAAGGGGTATCTAAAAACACATATAATAGCTATGGAAGCGATCTTCAGGATTTAAGCAGGTTTCTTAGTGGATGTGGCAAGGAAATAATAAATGCAAGTTCAGAAGATCTCAAAAGGTACCTGAGAAAGCTGAATAGACTGGGATGTAACTCTACCACGATTTCAAGACGCGTTGCATCAATTAGAGGGTTGTACAGGTTTTTGTACAGTGACAAAATAAAGGAAGGTGATCCATCAATGAATTTAACCTCTGTTAAATTGAAAAGGACTCTTCCCAAGGTAATTTGTGAACCTGATATTGAAAAATTGTTTAACCGTGCATGCGCAGACCAAACGGCTGAGGGGCGTCGTACTTATGCGATAGTGAACATGCTATACTCGGCAGGTGTTAGAATATCTGAGCTTGTGCATATGTGTTTTTACGAAGTTGAATCCATGTTACGTGTGTGCACAGAAGATGTCGGACATATGGTTATAAAGGGGAAGGGTGGCAAAGACAGATTGATACTTTTTAACGCAATAGCCATGGACAGTATCAGAGCATACATAGAAGTCAGGAGGTCATTCATAAAGAAAAAGGCTGAATCTAAGTGGCTGTTTCCGGGGGCAAAATTTGATCACTGCATCAGCAGGCAAAGAGTTGGGCAATTACTCAAATCACTTGCTATCAGTGCGGGAATAGACCAGGGCAAAGTATCGCCACATAAGTTCCGTCATTCATTCGCCACACACTTACTTAATAACGGTTCTAACATCGTATTCATACAGCAAATGCTTGGCCACGCTAATCTGTCTACAACACAGGTGTATACGCACGTTGCTTGTGAAAAGCTGCAAGAAACGCTGGAGAAATTCCACCCAATGTCGAAATTGCAAGACGACGAATAACTGGGCGCTTATTTGAGGAGTACAGCAGCGTGCATTATTATGCTGCCAGCCACGGGAATTTGTAGTCTGCCTATATGGAGGCATTAAGGCAATTATAAGGAAGTCTTGGTCAATTGTCCGTTCTGCAGGGAATAAACGGTGTCAGCCTTTTTTGCTAGGTCATAGTTATGTGTTGCTACCAGCGCAGCGAGATCTTTTATTTTTACGTTTTTGTAGATTAATGAGAAAATTGAATGCGAAATTTGAGGATCCAAACTTCCTGTTGGTTCGTCTGCCAGTAGTAGGCTTGGATCACCGACAATCGCCCTCGCAAGCGCGACTCGCTGTTTTTCTCCCCCTGAAAGATTAGCTATGTTGAACTGTTCTTTACCGGCTAATCCTACCTCGTCTAGCGTTGTTATAGCCCTTTGGTGAGCCTTCTGTACTTTATGGTTAGATATCATAAGAGGCAGCATAACATTTTCAAGCACAGAAAGCTCCTGCATCAAGTTTGGGGACTGATACATGAACCCTAATGAGGCTCTGCGTGCTTTTGTGCGAATTCTATCACTGGCGGGCGAACACTGAGTTCCATTGATATATACTGCTCCATGGGTGGGAACTGCAAGAAGTCCAGCGATGTGCAATAGCGTGCTCTTCCCAGCTCCAGAATTGCCTATTAATGCGACAAATTCTCCCCTGCTAATTTCCAGGTTAACGTCGCGCAAAACACAGGTCTGTTGCTCTGAATAATATTTGCTGACATTACACAGTTTCAACACAACGCTCACAAAAACTCCTCAAAGCTGCAGTATGGCATAGAAGTATACATACGTCGCAAAAGCCGTAAACATAGAAGATCTTATAATTGCGCTCAATCCGCAGATATTGCCTAAGAAAAGATATTTTTTGCTTATGGAAAAACCACATGTTATAGCCCGGTAGTTGCACCTTTATACAGAGCTTTTTTAGTGAAGTTTTTGTACCAAGATTCCCCTAGGAAAAACATGTGTCACACAAGTAGGTATGTCGCGTGTATACGGTTTTTGACAGTCGGCGTACGGTGTGGATTAAACAGTTGCGAAAATACGGCAAAGTGTATACCCTGTCTGATCGTTTATCTGACTTCAAATTTGTTATGGGTGGTGTTTCAGAAAAGGAGAGGGAAGCTCTCGAATTTCACAGCAAAGGAAGACCTGGCAAGGTTTCTTTATTGCCTACTAAACCTCTCATGACCCAGGGCGATCTATCACTCGCATATTCTCCAGGGGTTGCCGTGCCGTGTCTGAAGATAGCTTCTGATCCCAATTTTGTATATGATTACACTGCAAAGGGGAACTACGTTGCCGTAATATCGAATGGTACAGCTGTTTTGGGGCTTGGCAATATAGGAGCACTGGCCTCTAAGCCTGTTATGGAAGGCAAGGCTGTTTTGTTCAAGCGCTTTGCGGATATTGATGCAGTAGACATTGAAGTTAACACAGAAAATGTTGAAGAGTTTATTAATGCAATTAAGTATCTTGGGCATAGCTGGGGAGGAATAAACTTAGAAGACATAGGTGCTCCAGGATGTTTTGTTATAGAAAAGCGCCTTGGCGAATTGATGGACATACCTGTATTTCACGACGACCAGCACGGTACTGCAATAATTGTATTGGCCGGGATCATGAATGTAGTCGACATAACTGGTAGGACTCTAAAGAACATTAAAATAGTGGTCAATGGGGCAGGTGCAGCAGGTATTGCCTGTGTGGAAATGCTGAAATTTTTCGGAATACCCAATGACAACATAATACTCTGTGACCAGAATGGTGTAATATACAAGGGACGACAACTAGGCGTTAATGAGTGGAAACTAAAGCACGCTGTTGATACCAAAGATAGGGATCTTAGTGATGCTATAAGAGGTGCGGATGTTTTTATCGGTCTTTCGGTCAGGGATGTCCTGAGTAAAGACATGTTGCTTTCCATGAATAAAGACCCTGTGATTTTTGCTTTGGCGAATCCATACCCAGAAGTCAGTCCAGAGTTTGCCCGTGAAGTGCGACCTGATGCCATAATTGCTACGGGTAGGTCTGATTATTGTAACCAGATCAATAATGTTATGGGATTTCCTTACATATTCAGGGGCGCCCTCGATGTACGGGCTAAGTCTGTTAATAATGAGATGAAGTTGGCAGTAGCAAGGGCTATAGCAATGCTGGCGAGGGAAGTGGTCAGTGATGAAGTGTTGGAAGCCTATGGCGGTAGGGGAATGAGGTACGGTAAAGAGTATATAATTCCCACGCCGTTTGATCCGCGTTTGATATCTGTGGTGTCGCCTGCGGTCGCAAAAGCAGCAATGGAGACAGGGGTTGCCAGAAAGAACATTGATAACTGGGATAAGTATATTTGCGAATTAAGCTCTAGGATTTCCCCTACGTATAACATACTGAACCTTATGTACGGTTCAGTAAAAAGAACTCCTAAGAGAGTGATTTTTTCCGAGGGAGAAGAAACTAAGGTAATAAAGGCCGCGTTGCAATGGCAAAGTCAAGGTTATGGAACGGCTGTTTTAGTGGGACGTGCCGACAAGATAAGGGAGGGTCTTGACCGGATAGGTGTCGATAACCTTGAGGGCATCACGATTGACAACGCAGCTGTTTCTAAACGCAATGATGTGTATGTGGACTATCTGTACAATAGACTGCAGCGCAAAGGATATCTTCACCGCAGGTGCATTAGGGATGTGAAAACAGACAGGAATGTTTTTGCCTCTTGCATGTTGGCGTGTGGCGACGGTGATGTGTTGGTTACAGGCGTTACAAGAGGATATAGAGAATCTTTATTGGATGTGCGCAAGGTAATAGGCACCCGTAGTGAGATGCTAGGTTTGTCCATAATAGTTATGGAAGAGAGGACTCTTTTTGTCGCGGATACTGCGGTTAATGAGTTCCCAACATCTAGGCAGCTTGCGGACATAGCAGTGACAGCTGCGGCTGCTGCTAGAAAAATGGGGCACGAGCCGCGTGTCGCGCTTGTATCATTTTCCAATTTTGGGAGCCACTCTGATAAGGAGGTCAACAGAATAAGAGAGTGTATCAACATACTCAATGGCATGGATGTGGACTTCGAATATGATGGAGAGATGTCCATAGATGTTGCCCTAAAGCCGGAGTCTTTGTCTTTATATCCGTTTAGTCGCATTAGGGGACCGGCGAATGTTTTAGTTATGCCTAGTCTAGATAGTGCGAGCATATCCTCTAAGTTGCTGCAGGAGGTGGGAGGCGTTGCTGTTGTAGGGCCTATCCTAATAGGAATGGAAAAGCCTGTGCAGATAGTGCAGATGACGGCATCTGTTTCTGAAATTTTAAATCTTGCCGTTCTTGCGACGCTGTACAACTGAAATTCCGTAAACAAAAGTCGCAGCAAGTTATGATGTTGTGCACTATCACAAGTGGAATTGTAGCAATGTTGTGATATATGGTTAACTACTGTTTGATGCATAACGCTTTTACTATGTTTTCTTTATATATTCTTAAATCCTTGATGAATATAGAGTGCAGTTAGTAAATGCTATGGTGTGTGGATGAAGTTTCTAGGAAGTTTATTAGGAGTGACGCTAGTAGGTTTCGTAGCGCTTCTGCTGGCACCGTACGTTATAGATTGGAATTCCCGCTACGGAAACTATGTGTTTGAGCAGTTAGGTGCATCTACAAGCAAAAGTGGTATTACGATTAGAGCCCTGGGTAATATAAAGGGGAGGTTCATATCGCCTAAACTTTCGGTAAACAATCTGTATCTTGAGTGTAACGAGGAAACTACCGAGTGTGTGGGCACAATATCTGTGGAAAAACTAGAGCTCAGATTGTCTTTTCTGTCCATGATAATGGGACGTGCTAAGGTCAAGTCGGTCGACCTTTTTGGGCTTCGCACAAATGTGAATAATCTAGGTCGCATCATAGAATCACAGACTGCTGGAGAACTAAGAAGAGTTCGCGTGCATGATTCAGTGATTGTGTCGAGCAAGGTTATAGAGGCCTTCCCGAAGAACGCTATCCACATCAGGCGAGGGGAGCTAAAGTCTTCCGGTAGTACCTATGTTTCTAATGCGGAATTTAAGATAGGTAACAGCAAATACGACTTTGTTGCCAAGCTTGATTTCCAAAATGTGCAACAGAGCATTGCCGACATAAAAGTTAGTTCAGATAAAACTAGAGCCGTTGTTACTGGAATAGGTAATGGTGCGGTAAGAGGGCGTCAGAGTACCTTTAGAAACTTGTTCGGGGATTTTGAGTGGGTTTTGGATATTAAAACGAGTGATTTGTCCGAGTTGACCCAGTCGGTGTCAACTGTGACCAATATTGATGCTTTGGGGTACGTAAGTTCCGCTGAGGAACTGTCTTTAGCCGCGCGTATCAGACAGCGCGAGACAGGAGGATTTGAAATTGTAAATTTAAACATAAATGGTTCAAGCTTGTCAGGTAACGCCGTAGGTGCATGCAGTGCTGATATGGCATGTAATATGAAGCTTGCCTTCTCTTCAGTGGATTTGGATTCATTATTGTACAGTAACGTCAAGGATGTTGATCCATACTATGTGCCTGTACGTGGATCCGCGATGCAATTTCCTATGTTTGCAGCAAGTTTGGATGCAAGTCTTGAGCTGGATATCAGGGAAATACGCTACAAGGGCAGTGTGGCTAAGAACTTGATTGCTGTCACTTCCGTAAAGGATGGGAAAATTGCAATTAATAGGTTGCTTCTAGATATGCCAGGAAGGAACAACGTTCTTAGCATAAGTGGTAGTGCTGTGAATTCTGAGGATGATGCTATTCCCAGATTTATGGGGCAAATAAACGCTCATGGTGACGACATTGATGCCCTTATTGGATGGGTATTTCCTGTACGTGTAAAAGAGGTGGTGCATCAACGCAGAGGAAGTGGAAAATTTGTGTTGGAAAGCGGCCTATATATTGCGCCACGGATCATTTCGTTGCCCAACATTAGCCTGGCATCTAACCGGGTCAATGTTACAGGTAACCTTAAGTATAAATATGGTAAAAGAAGCGGAGTGCTTGTTGGGGGAATAGTTGTAAGCAACTTTTCAGCCAGTGATTACACTGCAGGAGAATACGATATTAAGCGCGACATCATGCGGTTTCGGTGGTTGCGTAGTGTTACGGTTCCAATACAAGTTTCACTCAAACTGCAGGACTTTACTATTGGTCCTCGAAATATAAAGGAGCTTAGTTTTCTGGCAGATATATCAAATCGTAGATTGAGCATGGAGAGGGTCCATTTTTCTGCAACTGATAGTAACAATAAAACATCCGAATTTGGTGGTTTGGTCCGCGTTTTGCTCAGCAGTCAGGGTACTAGACCAAAAATATTGGTGGATTTTTCGGGGGATGAATACAGCTCAGAGTTTTTGTGGATTCCTAAATTTGTCGAGCGAAATGAAGAAGCATTTGGTGATGATGGGAAAAAGAAAAAGACAAGCGCTGCGAAGTTTGTATGGTCAAAGAGAACTATAGATCTATCTAGTCTTGAAGGCGTTGACGGAAGCGTGAACATTGGGATGAAGAAGCTATTTGTAGCTGGCCGTGTATTAACAAAATTCTCTCTTGTTTCCCAGCTAAAAGAAGGAGTAATGTCTGTAGACAATCTGAGTTTTCGACACGGGAAGGGAGAAGTTAAAATCAGTGGCAACATAGGTATGGGTGAGGTATCTTCAATGTCCGCTGTGATTGCGGCGTCGAACGTTGCAATAGGTAATGTAGATAGCGCAGATACTTACGGATTTAGCGGGAATCTGAGTGTAAGTGGAAGCCTGCAGATGCAAGGCCGAAATCTGCTAGAATGGGCGAACTCCGTAAAAGGCAAGCTAAAGTTTGCTTCCAGGCGATTGAGTGTTCCTGGAGTGGATTTCGATGGATTCATTACGGACCTTTTCAATACAAGGAGTAAGGCTGAGATAGCGTCGTTGTCTCGAGTATATTTATACAGGGGCAGCACCGTTTTCGAGCAGTTTGATGGTGAAGTTCAAATAGAGAGGGGAGCCGCGGTGTCTTCGGCACAATTCAAGCTAAAAAGCGCTATTGGAGCCTCATCGGTTAGCTTCATGATACCGCAATTTACTGTTACTTCTCTTTGTCGCTTCACATTTGTTCCGCCATGGGGCGGTTCTCCGAGAAGCATAGACATGACAACTCAGGGGCATTTATGGCATCCCAACCCCACTTTTGATATAGATAAGCTGTTTGATATTGTACAGCAAGGAATGAGATAGTTTTTGTGTAGGTCGTATGTTACCTATGGTTTAAAGAGTTAGAGTCTTATGTTGTGTTATTATGCAGTGATTGATAACACAACACATGTTGTAGGTTATTTAGGGAGCTTCTTTTAGCAGAGGAATAACAATTTTGCAGAGAACACTTGTGGTGCAGAGCATCTTGATAGGGGCAATAGCTAAGGACTGTGTTCTTATTTGTCCATAAGTGTTGTTTAAATTTCCCTTTTTAAGTATAACAGCAAATGGCGCTTTGTGCCCGTTACAGGGGGAGTTTGTGATTGGTTCTATAGGGGATAGTTTGGTAGTTCTACAGGTGGTATTACCCCTGATGTCTGCTGTACTGTGTTCTTTATTTCGCTGTAGAGTTAACCTTGTTCAGGTATTTGCATGTGCTGTTGTTATAAGTACGTTTTTTGTGTCTGTAGCGTTGTTTTACCAAGTTTATTCAGGCGGTCCAATAGCGTACAAAGTGGGGGGGTGGGGTTCGCCTTATGGCATTGAGCTAAGAGTTGATTTACTGAGCGCCACCATGCTGTTGGTTGTGACGTTCATAGGTGTCATGAGCACAGTTTACGGTATTCATCCTAGCCGCAAGGAAATACCTTCGGAAAAGGTAGCGAAGTTTTATGCGATTTTTCTACTGTCCTTAGGAGGGCTATTAGGAATTTTGGTTTCGAATGATGCCTTTAATGTTTATGTATTTCTAGAAGTTGCATCGATATCTGCTTACGTTTTAGTGGCGATGGGAGGGAGTGCAGGAGCTCTTGTATCCGCATTTGAATACCTAATAATAGGCACGGTAGGAGCGACGTTTTACTTGTTAGGTGTAGGTTTCATATACGCGTCAACAGGAACACTCAATATGGGTGATATGTTTGCAATACTGCAAAGCCTGGAAGTGGTAGACAAGGCTTTGTGTGTAGGTGCATTTTTTGTAATCTTAGGCCTTCTCATGAAGGCGGCTCTGTATCCGTTTCATGGTTGGCTAGTGAGAGCCTATTCTACCTCTCCTTCTTTTATTGCGGTATTTTTTTCGGGGACTGCCACCAAAGTCATGATTTATCTGATAATAAGGGTGGTATACAATGTTTTTGGTGCGCATCTCGTATTCACGGAGCTGCCCTTTGGTAAGCTCCTAGTCACGTTAGCCGCATTTGCAGTTGTTTCTGCATCTATATTTGCTGTTATGAGCAAAGAAATGAAAGATATGTTGGCTTATTCTAGTGTTGCCAACATAGGGTGTATAATATTGGCGATATGCACTAATACCTACTCAGGTTTGGCGGCAGCAGTGGTTTATATGGTGAATCACAGCATTGTAAAGTCTGCATTGTTTATGGTATCTGGGGGCATATCGTACCATTTTGGCAAGGAAAATGTTAATAAGTGTGTGAGCCTAAGCAAGGTGATGCCAAGCGTTGCAATGGCGTACGTTTTGCTGTCGCTAAGTCTTGTAGGTATCCCACCCACCATGGGTTTCATAGCCAAATGGCATATGTTGAGTTCATTTGCAGATGCTAAAGTTTGGGAAGGAATAGTTGCTTTGGCCGCAGGGTCTATATGTTCAGTGATATACACCTGGAAGGTTATGGAATATCTGTATTTTTCTCCCGGTATGGCCGACGGATGTGCAAATGATATTTCGCTCAAGACTCCAAAGGCCATGACGCTGTGCATGTGGATCATGGCATGTTTGGGCTGGGCGGCAGGGGCATATCCAATACCTTTAGCCGAGGTATCGGAACAAATTGCATTAACGGTGCTGTTTTCGGCCCCAGAAAACCTCGGGTGAATATTCAATGATTTGGTGTTGTTTCAAACGTTTGTCACGGCGCTCCGTGTTGTCCTTCTACAGCTTTGGTGACAGAATACTTTTAGAAAAATAATGGGGACTTCATATATCAGCATATACATAATGAAGGAGAAGTTTTTCATTGTTAGTTTTACGTTCAAGCGTTTGGAACAAGGGTTCAATTCTTGTAGCCTTTTGCCATGTTTTTTTGGCTAGGAGCACTAGCTTTTATGATGAGAAGCCTTGACCTACTGGTATGGGAGCCTGTCAGTTTTCCTTCATTCTAACCATAAAATCTGCTGACTGGACACGATTTTTGCTCTTATACAGAAAAATTGTTTTCCACATGCGGTTTTTTCAGTCACCAAACGCTTTTATACCTGTGCTTTTTTCTTCTATGCGGCACTGTTGCCCGGGGATCTTAGCAGCTACAGGCTTGTTTGACATTTTTCTGATACCGGCTTTGTTACAAAGTACCAGCTACGCATGCCAACGGTCACTTCACCAGTTCTCCCATTCGAACGCAAAGCGACGTAAGCCCACAACGCGATGAAGATCTGACCATAGCTCATCTATGCCGGCTTTTGTCTTCGAATGCTGGCGACACAGACTCCACCTCCACTACTTTCTTTGATGCTGCTCTAGAATACGGCGATATTAGCCGTTTGGGGGGAGAGGAGGATTCTTTATTTGACATAGCAGACGTACCCTGCCCACGTGACTCACGTTTTTTACTACTTTTTTTGGTTTTCTTACCGTGTTTGCTGATCCATACTGATATCAGTTTTACAGCACGGGTAAGAAGGACGCCAACAACTACAAAGGAAAGCAGCAGAACAGCTATACTAGAAAGGCTTGGCATCGCATCTCACCCGCCTAAAAATCAAAAAGACACCACACAGAGGAGAATCCTTTTGGATTATGCCTTCCGGCTACTCCTGAAGCACAGACCACTCGATTCTACAAGGAAGCACAGAGAAAGTAAACAGCCAAATGGCAAAGAAAAGACCATGCTTACTGCGGATTGCCAAGGTGTTAAGCACTATATTGCAGCAAACCCTATTTATGTAAAACATGAAGAGGACTTTGACTATTAACTGTATCATGAAAGTTGGCAGAGGGTTAGTTGCTACTTCAAATAGTTATTTAAAACTTTATCTATGATAGTTTGCAGGTTTATCGTAGTACTCGTATGGACGATATGGGAGCCATCCCTAAGTATGCTATCATCTGCGCCAGGCATTATGTCTATGTACTTAACTCCAAGCAAATCCGCATAAGTGATGATGGCAGAACTGTCAGAGGGAAGAGACAAGTTTTTTTGTATACACATAGAAACGACCGGGGTATTGTCGTCATCTAACTGTAAGGATGTAACGTTACCGACGTTGACTCCGGATACACGTACTTCGCTTCCTACCTTGATCCCATCAACGTTTGAAAAAGATGCTGTTATGTTACTACATCTTTTGTAGAACCCCACTTTGCTTGACAGTACATTGACCATAAAACTTCCTAACGCAATTACTGCTGCGGATACAAGAACCCCTACAAGCACCTCTATAGTACTAGATCTAGACATACTAACCCACCTTTCCAACTTTAGCAGCAAAGCACTCTTCCAACTCACAAGCAAGTAATTTGTAGAGCAGGAGAACAGATTTGCCGTTCCTACCACGTTGCTGCACATGCCTTCCCGGGCACTGCACCAAACCCCCGCACCACCATTCTGCACAGACATAACTTAAAGAGCAGTTTACGCACAATGCTAGGATCTTTCTGATGTAAATTGTTTATGGGGATGGTATGCACGTGAAGTTCCTGTGAGATTAGGCGTTCGGACTTTTTTGCTACTTTCAGGCAATATCTCATCGCCAGAATAATGCAACCATATGTGACATCCTGCAGGAATCGTTGAGGGATCAGCGTTGCTTTTGTAAACGACCCACCTGCGTTCTTTTCCTCCAACAAACTGTGAGTAATATGAGTTTCCCAAGCTGTCGGTGTGGACACATTTCGCTGCACTTTTTGCAAAAAACCCCAGCGTTTTAGATAGGAATGCGCGAACTCCCATACAAAATCCTAGCCATCGCACGTTGCTCAATTATAAGGTCTATGATATGAAACACAATTGCTAACTGGTTATTCTTGGGTAATTGGCTAGAACACTTAGTGAAAATTGAGCTTTTATGAGATGTCCGTTTTGTAATAGTGCTGATACTAGAGTAAAAAATTCTAGGCACTCTGATGATAATATGTCAGTGAGAAGACGTAGACTGTGTGAGGTTTGTAACTCAAGATTTACTACTCTCGAGGAATTGTTACTTAAGCCCATAATGGTGCAGAAAAAAGACGGTAGAATAGAGCCATTTGATAAACAGAAATTGCTAACATCCATCATGTTGGCGACCAATAAGCGTCCGGTTACCCAAACGCAGATCAACATGGTTCTTAGTAAGATACTCTACAAATTTGAGTCGGTTAGGGAAAATACAATCCCCACGCGTGACATAGGAGAAATAGTCAAAGACAACATGTTAATGCTAGATAAGGTCGCATATATAAGGTTTATTTCTGTATATATGGATTTCAGTTATGCAGATGATTTTTGTCGCGCTGTGGAAAGAATCAAAGAGGAAGATGACAAACAATAAAGTGATGACATTTTGCTTGAGTTAAAAAGATGCTTGTGTTAGCCTCTAGACCTGTTGTGGGGGCATAGCTCAGTTGGTAGAGCATCTGTTTTGCACACAGAAGGTCAGCGGTTCGACCCCGCTTGCCTCCACAAGCGGGGTCTTTGTACTTTTCGCTGTCTTGCGTTTAGCAGGACTACTTTCTGGGTTTAGGGGTTATTGTTCAGAGGGAGAAAACATTCTTTCCAATGATTCCAAGCTTCCGTAGTTGTGCCCAGAGATTTGAACATTGCCGTTCGCGTCCACGCTTCCTTCCGGAACTATAAAGTCTTCAGAGTAGCGAGAGGAGGCTATTATTTTGTCATGCAGTACCATTGCTTTTTCGTACGTTAGCTCTTGGTTCATATACATAGCCCCTACATTGCTGTGAAATGACTTTATGTCATCGTACGTCGCACGTATCCATAAAGGGTAATTTTCGGGATCGTTGGGATTAGGTTCATTACCCAAGTGGATTTTGTGCTGGACATTACTCTTCCACTGCTCCAGGTCGAAATGGGATGCCGGAGCTATGTTTTCCTGAAGTTTATCAACAACTTTTTCTATAGAAGTTGAGGTATGGTTTTCTTGTATTTCATTCTTTTGAGAAGAAATAGCTTGCTCGGTTGTTGCAGATGATAATTTTTCTTCGCTACTATCCACGCTTTCGGCCTTATCAATTACATATTCATCGGCATTTTGCATATTTTCTGTGTAAGTGATGCTAGGATGCGCCACAAAACCCATATCCGGATCAAGACTGCGTTGTATTATTTGACCCAGTTCTGAAGCTTCTAGCTTTAGAGTCTTATGTTTTTCATTTTCACATGTCAGGTGAAAACTAGTTTCCGAATCCGGGTTTTGGTTCACTTCCAGCTTGAAAAGGTTGCTTGTAAGCCTATCTGTAAGGTGTTCCGCCCACTGTAGGTACGTATTAACAGCGGTTAATGTGTTCATGTGCGACAAGGTGATAGTGAGGTCATTGGTATCCCAAAACAATTCACTGTTGTTGGCTGTGCCGTCTTGGTCAATTACTTTAATGTGTTGATCCAAAGCGGTCACTTTTAGAGGTAATCTATTTCCCGTTATGCGGTCACCTGGAGTAAGCATGAGCTTAAAGCTGCTTTTGTCTTCAGGAAATTCTACAACAGTACGCAACCACGAAATCATTAGGTCGTCTTCCGTTAGGTTGATGTCTTTTGCGTCTTCTTTAGAAGAAAACGCCACTTTGTTATCATGTACAAACAAGTACAAAGGGTGAAGATTTCCCTCTTTTATGATTTCTTGTTCTGTGACTTTATCAAACCCTTTGTTTACAGACGTTTCTAATGCATCTGAGTATACGCCTCGACCTGACATATTGTAGTATGTAACACTTGCGGACCCGAATTGTTGTTCTAGGGTTACGTGGGCGCTACCCAAGTGTGCTACAGGTCTTGCGTCAGAGTAAAGACTGCTTAGATAGTTTTGTGATGTTGGGATTAACTCTGCTGGTGCCCCTCCGTACTCATCATCCATGCCGCGGACTATTTTGAATGCTACTCCTCCGTTTGTGCTGTTATAGATTTTTTCCAAATTCCATTGTGCATCAGGTATATCTCGTTGAATATTCGGCGTTACGTCAGTATTTAGGTTTTCTCCGGTTTTTGTTTTAGGGATGAATTCTTTCCCATGTTCATCACAAAATGCAAAAGAATATTCTTCACTAATAGGGTGTTTTATTACCTTCAAGTACTCTGATGTTAATGGGATGACAGTTGTTGTTTGTGAAATGCCATCGGAAGCAATAAGAAGCCCACTATTGTGGAAATATTGTCCGGAGCTAGGAAGATTTATGTCTATCCCGTTGACTGTGCACTTCAGGGAGTGAATAGGCTTATAAGAATTATCACTTAAATCTAGAGGAGAGTCGGAGAAACGTAGTGGTATGTGTGAAGGTATCCTACTAGAAGAGCCAAGAGTTGTGCTCTTGGAAAATAACTGGTTTTCCATCAGCGACATATCACTATGGATACTGTGATTTTGTATATTAGATCTTGACATGATTTTTACCTTAATTATTACGTTTGTGTCGGAGGAGTATGCGTTTTTGATAATTTAGTTCCTCCAGTCTATAAGAAGTTGCTCTGAATTTGTCTCGGCAACAAAGACACCAATGCGGTAGTTTTAGGTTTGAGCTAGCTGATACGTATGATGACAGGGTAAGTCATATTTTCTCCTGGATTACTACTGTTCTATCAACGAATGTGCCGCTGTTATCATTTGCTGTAACTTCTAATTTTTTGTCATCTTTTATGGAGTGTCCTGTTCCGGATATGTTGAACAGAGGAACAATGGTCTCCAATTGTGCGGTATGTTGAATGAGTTGGCAAAGATAGCAGCTGAGTTTGATATTCATACATTCAAAAAACATAGAATCTAAACCATTATGTATTACGGTGCGTATCGCGTTGGCATCCTTTTCTTTTTTAAGTACCTGTACGGAAAAGCAAACAAATGATTCTTTTTGTACTATTCCGCGGGAACAAAACGCTGACTTAGTCTCACTTACACTATCAATATTGCTGAGATTATAAGTTTTAGCGTTATTGTGTTGGGGCACCGCCGGGGCTGCCATAAGTTTCCGTGTAGAAGCTGCCGAGAGAGTTCTTGCTCCTAAACTGGATGTACTTTTATGGCCACAAACCATGTGGTTTGAGTCGGCGTATTTGTTTTGTTGTTTTATAAGCAATATATAAGGTATACATACATTATGCTTGTGTTTGGGATATGAACTACGGAGGTTCTCGCCTTTCGAGTGACAAGTACAAGGCAGCATCAATAATGCGGGGCTGTTTCCGATATTGTCATTTGCTGCATCGGTTTGTGCTGCATGCTTTCTTGCGATTTTCTCTTCACAAAAAGGCCTGTCGTTGATGAATATGCAATGTGAAAGTGTCAACTGTCCAAACACACAATAAGCACCTTCTACTTTATGTGTGGTATTAAAGGTTAATCCCCGTAAGCAGCAAACATCGTTATGTTGGTGATAAACACATGCCTGTTCCATGACATTATATGCATGTGATAACAGGCAAAAATGTCCCAAGTTGTATGGAAACACAAAAAAGTTTTGGGTTCTATCAGTCAAATGAATACCGCTGCTTTGTGTTTTTTGTCCGTTACGTTGTGACCGTGCACTTTGTATCGTACGAAGAATAGAAACCCTCTTCTCGAATATGTCAGGGCATTGAGATTTCATTTTAGTGTACCTTAATTACAACTTTGGGATAAGTATTCGCGCGTGAGGTCAGGAAGTAGTGTTTTTTATTTTGGGTGGTAGCAAAATCCAACTCGTGCACCGCACGGTTTCGCAGTGGCATTTGTTGCTGAACATGACAATGTAGATATTGTAGTTTTACTCTGCCAGGAAGACACGATTCAAAATACAACGCGTCACGCTTTCCGAGCAAAGGGGTTACTTCTAAACCAAGCGATTCTTTTTGTCTAGGCAAAAGCATGTTATCCTCTAGTATTCCCATGCTTTTCTTCCCAAGCAGAGAATTTCTTTCGGCAGTATCACAAACTCTTCCCGACTTCACACTGTTCACTGTAATGGTTCGCGTCATGCGGCATAATGCCGTTTTTGATTCAAATTTCTGTCTAAGCAGTAGTGATGAATGTTGGTCAAGACTCGTGGGCAAAAAGAAACTAGTCGTCTCGTTCTCTGCAGAGCAACACAAATGCAAACAGCAGCATAACGATCCATACCAGTCCGCTAATGAAGAGTGCATATACCTTATACGTCGGCAAGATACCGCAGTTTGTGTTCTTCTAAGAAAGTATATATAAGAAGTAGCCCGGAGAAGAATTTGTGCCGCAGCTCGATTTGTACACGGTATGTCCTGAGACCGATGTATTGAGTTGCAAAATTCTTGGTATGTAAACTCAATGAAGTAGTGTGCCAAGAAAGTTGCGTGTCTCAATAACATAGTGTGCGGAGCTGAGATGCGTGATGCTGTCATGGAAGTCGGGATTTCTCCATTAACTATTGCCGTGTAGCGAGCATCAAAACTTACTGAGTGCATGTAGTGCCTGTAAAAGGAAACCGGGGGAGATTGGTTGGTTTTGTACTAAAAATTTATTAATTGAGTAACACTACTGAAGGAGTTTTCCCAAGAGAAGGCAAGTTTTTACATAAAAGCGAACAGTTTTGATTTTAAAAACTACCCGCAAAACATTTGGTTTTATAAACAAGTGCAGAAGCAGCAAAAACGTGCTCAACATCACAAATTTTTAGAACTGAGATATATAAAATTTCTCATCTATAGGGCATTAGAGAGCATGTTAGGAAAAATTTTTTGACTAATATGAGCGATCATGCTTTACTCCGCGCCTTCCTAAAAAAGGCAGTTTATGAAAAATTCATTTTATAAGGGAACGCGCTCTTACCGGACACAAGATGACGCACCCAATGAACCAGATTATGGGTTGAACGCATTGTATCCTAACAGAATGCTGCTAGACAGCAATGCTAATAACGAACAATCAAATAATTATACGTATCCGCAGTATGCAGGCTACAACGGCTATACCGTTAATTCTCAAGGTGAACCTGTATTCTATTACACAAGTAGCCACGGCGCAATGCCATACACTACGAACACCAGCTGGTGCAAGACCACGCAGCATTCAAATCCGGGGGGTTACATCCAGTACGTACAACCGGGTACTTGTTATACGGTAAAGCCAAAATGTGTGCCCATAACCAGAAAACATACGCAAGTAATCAACAAACCGAACACACATTATTCTTCTGACGATGACATATACTACAACTACTCAGGGGAAAGCGGTGGGCTCATTAAAGCCGTTTCGAGTAAATTTGTCTCTGAATATGACATTACTTCTGAAAGGTATGCCGAGATCGGCTACACAGTTAAGCTACATACTCTTAACCCATATACAGCTAAACAAGTTGCAGAAATACAGCAACGTGTTGCTGATACTATAAAAATATTCGAAAGTAACTTTAACACTGTTAAGAAAAGTCCTGAAACTGGAGATACTATCGACATTTACATGTTTGACAGACAGGGCTTGTTTAAAAACGCCATGAATCTTGCAGGTACACCAAATTCAGTAGGGCTAACATGGGGGGCCAATAACACGGCATTCGTATTAGCAGATAGTAATGATCGTGGCATGAAAGTCATGACGCATGAGCTAGGACACATACTGTTCAGCAAAGCCACAAATGACGCATTTGCCTACATGGATGGTAACAATTCCAATGACGGACACAAAATATTGAACGAAGGTATTAGTGAGTTTCTTGCGAACGCAACATGCTCTCCTAACTGCGCTTCAGCAGGGATACGCGCTTCTGCGAGAATGCTGAAAAACTTCCTAGATCAAAACCCACATCTTGCTAACATCAATTCTCTTGATCAAATAATGAGCCACGGATACGTGGGCGACGCAGATACTGTCAAATATCATTTAGGACACTTACTTGTGAAGTACATGCAGGACCGATCGCCAGGTACTATAGGTCGTGCACTGGAAAGAGCTGCGACTTCATCAGCCCAACACCGATATGGGGCTGCTGATCACACTATGGCTCTCAAAGGTATCAAACCCTTCCCTTCAGACTTTCTAAGCTGGGTTGATGGAATATTGAACCACTCAATAGATCCATATGAAAATTTGAAGAATGTGGAAAACGCTGATGTCTTTGTGACCGATACCGGGAGCAATAATGAAGAAGAAAGTGATGGCGTGTATCAAGAAGCAAAAACGCAAAATCACAAGAACTTTTCGCACAATGTGAAACACAACTACGGCCATAACACAAAATCTGACGACGCTTACAACCATCACTTAGGCAAAACTATGCCAGTAACTAATACCGCTACTGAATTTAAAAGTGGTGGGTCCCATGACAAATCAGATGGGAAATCGTGGATCCTAACACATGGTGATATCGGTTACAAGTTGAGTGCCGCAAAAGAGGTTACAATTGAAAAGGAGGTAGCGAGCGTGAGTACACAGCACCAAGGCAGTGTAGCTGCTGGGACCATGAAACACCAAGTGCAAGATAACAGCAGGAAAATGGGAGAAGATGGTCATGGACACGGTGAACCCGTTTCTAATAATGGATTTACTGATGTTGAAAAAGACTTTGGTGAAGTTCACAGAGTGACCTCAAATATTCTTTCAAAAATGAACATCGTTTTAGACCTTCACAGCGTAAAACCGCTTTCGCCTAGGGTAATGAAACATGCGGAAAGAATAATCAACAAGACATTACGTGTTTTTGAAAAGGAATTTGGCGAAATGCCTGAAAGCAGCACCCCAAGAAAGCTAAATATATACCTCTTCAAAAACAAAAGTTTACTTGGTGATGCTCTGGAATCTGTAGGTGCAGACAGAGATGCAGGCGGTATGGCGTGGCCTAACCTGGGTAAAATATATGTTTCTCAACTTGGTAAAATAAGGTTTGAAAATTTATCACATGAAATTGCCCATCAGCTTGTTGATTATGCAACAGGTGGAATGCGCGATGGCGTGTTAGGCACGTCAATGATGAAGGAAGGTATAGCGGAATACGTACAACAAGTGGTAAGAAATGGCGGATCAAAAACTAATTTTGAGTTGAGTTACGTCACTGACAAAGTACTTAAAGCATATAGCAATGCTCCGGATCTTGAAGGCTCAAAGTCAGTTACTGAAATTTCCGAACTCATCAACAGCTCAAAAGATCCTGCTTACTCTAACCTTGAATACAGCATGGGATCGGCCATAGTAAGGCATTTGCAAACTACTAAGCCAGGGCTCTTGAAATCAGTATTTAAAGACGCAGTTTCTGGCAAACACGACACCGATGCGGCTAAAAGTGTAGATGCTATTTCTCCTGAGTTTAACACATGGCTGCGTGACAACAGTAGCTCAAAGTTCATAGAGAAGCACGAGCTCCTTACTGTAAGTCCGGTACACAGTATAGGGTATAAGGACTCTATCATAAACGGAGAGATATCGCGAGTTGAGTCGTTTACAGCGCGTTTGGTAAATAATGCAAATCAGGAAGTGGCTCAACTTAACCCTGTAGCACATGTTGTGTATATGGGCAGAATGAGAGCATATAACCCTAATACAGACGATTATGTGAATCTGGATAATAGGTATAACAACCTGAAACTAATCGACACAGTTGATGGGCAAAAATATGTTTACAGCAGCGCAGTGGGCGAGGAATACTTTTTAAGCGGCAGCGACTCGTCTGTAGCGTCAATTGGAAAAATAATGGCCAAGTATGATGGTGGGTTTACTCCTATATATGATGCTATTCAACAGTTGGACATTATTTCTGCAAACTACAGTGTTAACAGTAGCGAACAGGAAATGAGACAGTTATCAGCGGTAGTGAACAATGCAGTTTCGTTACTGAAAAGTGCAGCTCGTGATTTCAACGATTCCATAATACACTCTTTGCTGAATAGGGACTACCAAGTTTCGGGGGCAAGCGTTAGTAAGACAACTAAGTCCATTGATAATATAAGGGTGGCATACAGTAGGTATGTAACAGAAAAAGCCAAAATGTTGCTAGAGACAAAAGATGTTGGTGATGCGCCAGAAGCTTTATTATCTAGAGTGCTCAAATCACTTATATTCATTGATCCGGAATCTATAATCGCCAGAGAAGGTAACAAGTTTACTGATTTACCTGTCGGTACAATCTTGTCCGTCAAAGGAACAGGAAAGGCAGATAGCAGTGGGGTATCCGTTTATAAGGAAAATGTAAAAGTAGGTGAGCTTTCGAGCAATGTGGAAGAATTTGTTCAATACGTTGATACAAATGGGCAGCAGGTTTCTTCATTTATTGTTTCTGACGCATTGAAGACTGTTTACACTAAGTACAACAGTTCTCCGATTATTGTTGTTACAAAGGATGAGAACGGCGACAAAGTTGCGAACTTTTTGAAAGGGACTAAGAGCGGTACTTTGGAAGACAGTGAAATAGAAGTAGAGGTTAATCAATTTCTGGATCTTCATTCCAAGGGTCTGCAATCAAGAGAAGGCTTCCCATTGTCAAAAGGAATAAAGATTGCTACTTACGACAAAAACTACCACAACTTAGAAAAGGGTCAACCGTCTATCGAAAAGGGTGACGCTACGGACGATCGTGGTACTGATAGAGTAAGTGACGACCGGTACTCAGCGACCATCAAGGTAGATAACAAGGTTCTTGTAGAAAAAATGTCAAGTGTTCAGTTTTACATAACGGAGCCAAGGCAAGATTCTTCAGGCAAACAAGTTGACGGTTCCGATTTTGTTATATACGACATCGCTAATGATAGACATATACAGTTTCCAGAATCTATAACACACCTGAAGTTAGTAAGGACTGATACAGGAATTGTGAGATTGGTACCAAGTACTTCTGACGGTAATACCAACCCAGACGACATGCCGCAGAACGCCGAAGCGTACGCTTACATTGATCCAATATATGCGTATAACCGCTTGGAATCCAATGGTGTAGCAAGCCATGATCAGTTTGAACTGATAGACTTCAACAAGTATGCTACCGGCACACTATTTAGTATTCGCTTCGATGCTAATGATCCTCGTATACCTAAAACCGAGAACGGAAGCATTTTGCGGATTAATGATCAGTCATATCTATCTAGAGTGGGAATATATGCGCCTAATGGTGAGAAGATAGGTGAGCTCTCAAGTGCAGCAACATTCTTCCAAGGGGACGTATTTATTTCGTTTGATCAAAGTTATAGTCAAAGTGACTTTGTCTCTTCACTATACCGTCAGGAAGCTGAAGTGAAAGATGTAGGTGGAGGACTCAAGAAGGTGGCTTTGAGTGGTGAAGGTGACCTGGGAACTGACTCGGGGTTTAGTAATTACTACTCTTTCTACCATAGAGAAAAGCAAGACGACGCTAAAACTGTGCAGAAAGTTATAGATGCTGCTCGTGACAATAATGTGTCTCACCGCGGCACTACAGAAATATCTGCGAGCGCTTTAGATTCAGATGTTTCCCAACACTCTACTCTGATACGTTCAGCAGTAACGCCTGTAGATGACATTTCGGATATTTTTGAGTATTACGCTAATCCGGATCAGTCAAGTGCCCACACCCATGACGAGCATAATAGCACACCACAACACAGCGACGACAGCGGTAATGGTTTCTTAGGAATGTAGGAATAGCTTTACCCATGGTTTGTTACTGTATGGTAACTTACCAAACTCCTATACTTTCTTTCTGTAGCTGTGTCCCCTAATTTTGGGGGCACAGCGACTTTTTTGTTTTCCGGTTACTTGCTTTCTGTTTTACACGTGCGCAAGGTGTATAAACATACCATGTAAATAGTGGCGATCACACAGAGTTTCTGCAGCTGCCTTGAAGTATAGAGTAAATGACTCTAGCGACGACAAGCAACTTGGCTTCGTGCAATATAAAAGCCAAATTTGAAGCAAAATTCCAACACGCTTCCATGTTTCTTCGGAAACCCATGCAATTAAAGCTTGTTCACCTACATCTCTTATTTCGTCTTTTAGAAAGATTTCCCTTTCTTTATTCCAGAAGTCTTTTTATAGTCAGGGTATACGTGTGTAGAGTGTGCTGATGAAGTTTCTCGGAGTGGTGCTTGGTGCATTGGTTTTGTGTTTAGCTATGGGTTTGGCCTATAACAGATATAGTACAAGTCAGAGCCATGTTGTGAATGTTTACTCTTCCAGAAAGGAGGAGCTGTTGCGGGACTTATTCAAAAAGTTTACTGCAGATACGGGAATTCAAGTTAAATACATAAATGATGAAGCAGCGCAGCTAATAGCCAGAATGGAGAGCGAAGGGGTTTACAGTGAGGCGGATGTTTTTCTTACTGCGGATGCGGTAAACCTTATATTGGCCAAGAAGAAAGGCTTATTACAGCCTGTAAGGTCTGAGTTGCTGGAAAATGTGATTCCCGCTCAATACCGAGATCAAGAAGGTCACTGGTTTGGGTTAACTAAGAGAGCTAGGGTCATCGTATACAATAAAGAATTGGTTAACGAGAAAGACCTTAGTACCTACGAAAATCTTGCAGACCCTGTTTGGCGCGGTAGTGTGCTTGTGCGGTCGTCTAACAGTCCATATAATCAGTCGCTGATTGCGTTCATGATAGCAAATAACGGCGCAAAGTCTACACGAGAGTGGATCAGGGGGTTGGTGGGTAATTTTGCCAGAAAACCTAGTGGTGGTGATACTGATCAGATCTACGCTGTTGCTGCGGGAGAGGGCGGAGTAGCTATTGTTAACAGTTATTACTGGGGGAGAGTTTGCGCTTCTAGTAGGAAAATAGACAGGGACACTTCTTCCCGCTTGGCAATATTTTTTCCAAACCAAGAAAGCTCTGGCACCATGATCAATATCAGTGGAGGCGCAGTTGCGAGACATGCAAAGAACAGGGAAAATGCCATTAAGCTTCTGGAGTTTTTGTCTGGAGAAGAAGCGCAAAGTATATACGCGAACTCTAACCAGGAGTATCCCATAGTGCCAGGTGTTCCAAGCTCTGAAGTACTACGAGCTTGGGGTGATTTCAAAGAGAGCACCCTGCCGTTGCAGGATCTTGAAAAGCATCTGGGTGAGTCTGTTAAAATAGCTGATGAAGAGGGGTGGAAATAGGCTGCAAATGCTTGATAAGAAAGTTCTTGAGGTTTTGGTATGTCCCCTTACTGGGGGGGCGCTTCATTATGACGAGAAAAACGAAGAGTTGCTTAGTCACGAAGCAGGGCTTGCGTACCCTGTGCGTGATGGCATACCCATCATGCTTGTGGATGAAGCAAGAAAGCTAGATAAACGGTAGCGAAACGCATCTCCGGGTGCCCCCCAAAGATGCGCTTTGAGTATCTTAAGACTCCACAGAGTTTCTGGGTACTCTAGTCTCAAAAATGAAGTTACTTCTTAGCCCAGTCTCTGTATATATCGTGCTTTGTTATCTGCTTTAGTGCCACAAAAGCTACTAAAGCCCAGAACATAACGCAGAATCCCGGCGACACCGCCAGTCCTGTTGATTTCATAAGCCATGCACAAAGTACGGGAGCAAGGCCTCCTCCAAAAGCGGATGATATGTTTCTTGCCATGCCGAAACCCGTATACCTCACTTTTGTTGGGAACAACTCAGACATTGCAGCACTGGATGGGCCCAATGTAGCGGCAAACGGTATTGCAAATAGCAGGTATCCAGCTGCTACGCAAACGATGCTTTGTTGACTTAATAGCCAGAATACGGGAATAGCGAAAACAAACAACGCTGCCGAAGCCGTCATCATTACCTTTTTTCTTCCCAGAACATCTGATAACGCTCCAAAAGCAACAGTAAGGATCCCGCAAATGCACACGATTACCGCTTCTATTCCTTCGGCTAACAATGGCTCTGCCGACAGCGAAGAAAAATTCCTAACATAATTCGCAAAGAACACCATAAATATGTGGAATGAGCAATTCTCTATGCAGTCGATGCAAATAGCGAGTATCAGCGGTCTTTTGTAGTTCTTGAACAGGTGCTTTACAGGTGATTTTATTACTCCGCCCTTTCTAGTCGTATTGGCTGCAAAAGCAGGGCTTTCACCTGTTTTCAACCGCATTATTATGCTAATGATTCCTATGATAAACCCTATAACGAAGGGAATTCTCCAGCCCCAAACGAAGAAATTACCACCGGTTAGGTGTTCAGATAGCATTTTAACGGTCAATGCAAACACAGAACCTAGGACCGCACTTAGAACCTCGAAACTTCCGAACAAGCCAGCTCTGTTGCTTTTTGAATGTTCTATGAGAAATGTAGCATTCCCTGATTCACCACCAAGCGAGAAACCTTGTATCAGTCTGCATATAACAAGTAGAACTGCGGCGGCGGCTCCAGCGCTTTCATACGTCGGAATAACAGCCATGAAACCCATGGGCACAGACATTGCTGCTATAGAGACAACTAAGGCTACCCTACGGCCATAACGGTCACCTATGTGACCAAAAATTCCCGCTCCAAAAGGCCGCATACAAAATCCAACTGCAAACACACAGAAACTACTTATCAAGCGTGTTACGCCATCACCCATTGGAAAGAATAGATTGCCTATAGTAGAAGCCAAGCTGCCGAACAGGATATAGTCATACCACACCAGAGTATTACAAACTATTGTGGACAGTACGGCACGTCTTACTTTACTTGTCTCCATAAAACCTCCAATTAGCAAACGCAATCACACTCGTACGGATTACCACATAGATCCGGACACAAAAACAGCCCTATTCCATGCACCCAGATTGGCATGTAGGCGACCACACACCGTACCAAAAACTACGCACGACAAAATAACATGCGCTACAACAACTGCCCTAGCAGCCTGGAACACACATTGCGAGATACGACTAGACCGTCACCGAAAATACAGCGAGGCAAATGATTCTATGCTACAATGCGGGATTTGTCAGCAAACCATTGCAAAATTTTTAGATTGACTCTGAATGTTATAGTGTTAGAATCCATACTTCTGTGATTGAGATAGTCTTCGAGCTGGGATGTCTGTAAAGATAAGATTGATGAGATTGGGGGCCAGAAAAAGGCCTTTTTATCGGGTGGTTGTTTCTGATTCGAGGGTCCAGAGGGATGGGAAGTGCATTGAGCAGCTCGGGTACTATGATCCGATGAAGGAAAGTGAGGAGCAAGGCTTCCTGAAGGTTAACGTCGAGAGGTTGGAGTACTGGCTGGGTGTGGGGGCGCAGCCTACAGATAGGATCTCCTGGTTTATAAAGAAGGGCTTCATTGAGCTGCAGGGTCGATCTTCTGAACCTCAAGCAAACGGGGCATAGGGCTAGTGGGGTCCTCTTGAGTTTTTTGTCAGTAGTGGCGGCCGTAGGGTTTCAGGGTCCGTCAGTGTTGTCCGTGTTTTCAAACTGAGCCAGAGAGACCGCTCTTAAGCTGTCAGGGATTCTCCGCTGCGCGGGTTGTCGAAATCGAGCAGTGATTCAAGTATCGTGAGGAAGTTGCTGAGCGTGGGTTTACCGCACAGGTCACTCGTGGGATTAACGCAATCTATTTCGCAGTTAGGAATTATCGTCGGGCATATGGCATTTACGCATATGCTGGGATATAACTCTTCGGCAGCCATCTTCGTGAAGCAGAAAAGAGATTTTTTAGATAAGAGATATGAAAAATATTTAGTTTTTATGCGTTCTACGTCCGCTTCTACTATATTCACAACCTTGCCCTGGCCGCTGCACATTGCAGCGAAATGTTGAGTCAGGAAAATAGGCGCTCTTACGTGTATGTCAAAATTTTCACTAAAGTTTTCGACTGTGCAATCCTTTAGATTGTCCTTATAAAATAGGGATGCATTATTTATTAACGTGTTACAGTAGGGCATTTCAGTGAAAGCATAGGAAACAATTTGCTCATACAATGAGTGATTTCGTAAGTCGGCTTGAAAAAGAACACACTTTTGTCCGTTGCTTTCTACTATTTCCTGTAGGCTTAGCGCGGCCTCACGTGCTGTGTTATAAACCGCTAAGATGTCATACTTGAGTTTTGATGCGAGAAAAATTGCCATGGCCCTGCCAATTCTTCTAGAGGCCCCAGTAATAATCACGGCCTTTTTTTCAGCATAACCAGACATGAACATCAGGTATAAGACTCCGTAAAGCACCCAGCAGAAAACGCACACAAGGCCCAGGACACTGTTTTCCTGCACAACAGCACATACACAATCCTGGCACTCATCGACATATCTAAATGAACCTTAATTTTCGTGCTATTTTACCAGATCTGTAAAACAAAACCCATAGTGATGCAACCAATCCAACTTTGAACTATAAAGGCTCCTGAGGTCAGCAATGTCATACTTGAGCATTGCCATACGCTCAACTCCCATACCGAAGGCGAATCCACTAAACTTATTTGGATCTATTCCTACGTTTTCCAACACCTTAGGATGCACAATGCCGCATCCCAAAACCTCAATCCAACGATTCTTATTGTCCCTGATATCAACTTCAACTGAAGGTTCGGTAAATGGAAAAAAACTTGCACGTAATCTGGACTCTATTTTGCGGTCGAAAAACATTTCCAAAAAGTGGTTTATGCAATATTTTAGGTGCCCCATATTGACATTTTCATCAACAAATAAACCCTCTACTTGGTGAAACATAGGGCTATGAGTCGAGTCCCAATCATTACGGTAGACTTTACCCGGGGAAATTATCTTTATTGGGAAAGAACCGCTGTTTTTCAACATTGTTCGTATCTGCACTGAAGAAGTGTGAGGTCTCAAAAGAACCTTGCACCCGTTAAGTTCTTGCTTCATGTAAAAAGTATCGTTCTTGTCACGAGCGGGGTGATGAGCTGGAGCATTGAGAGCGTCAAAAACATGGAATTCATCTTCCAAATCTGGACCTAAGACTACCCTGAACCCTAACTTGGCCAGTATCACCTTTATGTCATCCAACGTCTTAGACACAGGATGCAACTTCCCGTACACTCTACACCTTGAAGGTAAGGTTACATCAATCCCGTCCTTTCTTAGCTCTTCCTCGAGCAACTCCTTCACGAACGCTGACTCTCTTTCCTTGAGCAGTTCCTTAATCTCTGCACAAAGCGAATTAGCAAAACTTCCGACTGCTCTGCGTTCACTTATGCTTTGCAACCCGGATATCTTCTTTAACAAAACTGTCAGCGCACCCGACTTTCCGAAGTATCTTGTCCTCAGCTCCTCAAGCTCCCGCAACGAACCACAAGCACTAAGCAAAGAGCGAGCTTCCTCTCCTAATTTACGGATGCTGTTTTGCAACGACACAAGTACGCCCACACGCTCCCGCAGCAGCAATAGCTATCTTTTCAAAACTGCCTTTATCATTTACAGCCATTTCGGCGAGCATCTTCCTATTTAAGCCTATGCCAGCAAGCGCAACACCATGCATAAATTCTGAGTAACGCATGCCATATAACCCAGCAGCAGCGTTAATTCTCACAATCCACAGAGTCCTGAAATCGCGCTTGCGAGTACGTCTATCACGATACGCGTACGATAGCGCCTTTTCCAGCCTCTGTAAGGCAGCACGATAACAATTCTTCGAACGTCCCCTATAGCCCTTAGCTAGAGCTATTACCTCCTTATGTCTGGCTCTAGTAGTTACACCACGTTTAACCCTAGCCATAAAATCTCCACATTAAACTAATCTCAAAGACCATACGGCATGAAGGGAGCTACAATGCGCGCATCTGACACGCTCATGAGAGTACTTCCACGGCGCACCCTCAAGCTTCGTTTGCTCCGCTTTGTCATGCCATGGCGCTTAGTAGACTGCGCAGCAACAATTTTGCCCTTGGCAGTAATCTTAAATCTCTTTTTTGCGGAAGACTTGGTCTTCAGTTTCGGCATAACAACCCCGTGCCCATTGACAACAACAGCTCTTCAGCTTATATACTTGCTGCCGTAGTGTCAATTCAATATTGGCGAGAGAGTAATAGTTTTTTGTGCGGCGTTGTGCTGCGGCCTGCGAATGCGAACAGAGGTGTTCGCAGCATGTTTCGGGGACGTTGTGTGTAATCTAGTAGATGTGTATCCAGGAAGAATATAGAAGCCGCCTTTGATGCAACTTGTGGTGTCTAAATAAAGCTGAAAATTCTTGACACGGTAAGTGCATATGCTACCATGCGGGACTGCAATCCCATGACGCTGGGTTAACGGAATATTAGTGGTTGTATTCTAGTGTTTGGGTCTGTGCAGTTTCTTTAAGTTGGGGATTCTTTGGAAATGTCATCAAGCAATGAGGATGCTCCGTTGATGCCGAGGGCAGTAGCTGTGTGGTTGGTTGACAACACGGCCCTGACGTTCGAGCAGATAGCTGAGTTTTGTGGCCTGCACATACTGGAAGTGAAGGGGATAGCTGATGGTGAAGTCGCCAAGGGTGTTGTCGGTTGCAATCCGGTAGCTATGGGGCAGGTGACCAAAGAAGAGATAGAAGCTTGTCAAAATGATCCTAATCGAATTCCAAAATTAGTTTCCTGTAGAGGGACTACAAGTAAGACAACTCGTCGACGTAGTGTTCGCTATACTCCAGTGGCGCGTCGTCGTGATAAGCCCGATGCTGTGTGCTGGATTCTCAAGTACTGCTCAGAGATGCATGACTCTCAGATAGCGAAGCTAATAGGCACTACGAAAGCTACGATTGCGGCTGTGCGCAACAAGGAGCATTGGAACTCAAGCAACATAAAGCCAAGAGATCCTGTTTTGCTTGGATTATGTACACAGGCGGACTTGGACGAAGCCATTATGCGGGCACAGATCGTTTCTGAAAGGGAAAGACGGGTTAAAAACATGAATGATGTGATCCAGCGCCAAAAGGTGTGAGGGGGTCTCTACCTATCAAACGTGCGGTGTGCTTTTCCCAGGCGCTTGTCTCCTGGCGCGGTCCTTGTTTCTACGTGGGCTCCTGTTGTTAAGTTTGGTTGTGAATTATTGAAGGTTGTCTTGTGTGTAGCAAGGGTGGGAGAAGGACAAGAGCCGCTCCAGAAGCAGAGGCTTCCAGTGTTAAGGGGCAGACAGTTAAAGCCCCGGCGGGGTCAGAAAATGGCAGCGAAGAGGTAAAGATCCTAAACCTATGC
>JBGCXB010000002.1:0-95322 GCA_048496795.1 Aaplasma endosymbiont of Hyalomma asiaticum
AGAAGGTGGAAGAACCGTGGGCTCTGGTATTATTACTGAGATTTTGGAGTAGGTTATCATGGTAACGCAGAAGATATACATTGAGCTGAAAGCGTTCGATCACTGTTTACTGGACAGGTCTGTACGTAGCATAATCTTGGCGGCAAAGAGGAGTGGGGCCAAGGTGAATGGACCAGTGTTTTTTCCCAGAAAGTTGGCCAAGTTTATTGTAAACCGTTCTACTCATGTAGACAAGAAGTCTAGGGAGCAGTTCGAGATTAGGACTCATAAGAGGTTGATAAGCTTACCAAAGGCTACATCTACCATACTGCAAGCGCTCATGAGTCTTCAGTTGCCAGCTGGCGTTGATGTGAAGGTTAAGGTTGTTGGGGGTTGATGTGGCAGCTGGTCGCAGAATTGGTTTATGGATGAAGAAAATCGGCAACTCTGCCGTATTTGATGGTGAGACGGGGGCAAGAGTGCCAGTTTCTCTTTTGCTCTTAGAAGATACTGTCGTGGTGGGAACTAAGGCGTCTGCTGTGCATGGTTATGATGCCGTTGTATTGGGTTTGAAACGTTCATCAGGTAGGTTGAGTAAGCCTCAGTCAGAAGCTTTGAGAAAGTTGGGCGTGCAGGAGGACTATCATTTGTTTGAATCCAGGGTTGCTGCCGTTGAGGGTGTGGATTTGGGCGGCAAGGTGCCGGTTAACCACTTTGTGCAGGACCAGTTTGTTGACGTAACTGGATATACAATTGGTAGGGGTTTTGCTGGTGTTATGAAGAGACATAACTTTAGGGGGCTTAGGGCTTCTCACGGTGTCTCCATAGCGCACAGGTCGCAAGGGTCGACTGGACAGTGTCAGGATCCTGGTAGGGTGTACAAGGGTAAAAAGATGGCCGGACATCTTGGTAATAGCAAGGTGACAATTCAGAATCTTAGGGTGATGTTAGTTGATCCAGAGAGGTCGTTGCTTGTTGTACGGGGTGCTAGTATACCAGGGTATGCGGGTTCTTATGTGTTTGTAAGGGACGCTGTTAAGGGGCCTGCTGTGCAGGGAAAGGTGGTAACGCTTTCTGAAGGTGTGGTTGGTTAAGTGGGATTTGAGAGCGTTTTATGGAAATCGGTATAGTCAACATTGCTAATGAGGTTGTGGGTAGTATCGACCTCGATCCCAGGGTATTTGGGTTAGAAGCCAGGAGGGATGTCCTTAAGGAAGTAGTGCATTGGCAGCTCGCAAAGAGAAGGGCAGGTACGCACAAGACAAAGGGAATAAGTTGTATATCTGGTACGACTGCGAAGCCTTATAGGCAGAAGCATACTGGTAGAGCTAGACAGGGTAGTTTGCGTAGCCCGCAATTCCGTGGTGGGGCGGTCATATTCGGTCCGGTAAATAGAAGTCACGCGTATTCTTTGAATAAGAAGGTGCGTCGGCTTGGATTGAAGGTGGCTTTGTCTACGAAAGTTGCAGACAAGAAGTTAGTTGTTTTGGATACTGCCGAGGTTGATTTAAAGAGAACAGCCGATGCAAGGGTGGCTTTCAATAATTTTGGTGGATACAGTTCATATCTCGTGGTGTCATTGAATTACCGGGAGGATGTGGCAAAGGCATGCAGGAATCTGCGAGGGGTGGATTTATTGAAGTGCGCAGGTATCAACGTATTAGACATACTGAAGCATGATTGCGTGATACTGACTGTGGATACGATAAAGTTTATAGAGAATAGGTTGTGCAATGAGTGATTGTATATCTGTTATTGTTTCTCCGGTAATCACTGAGAAAGCTGTAGCGCTAAACGAGGGATGTAACAGATATGCTGTTTACGCTTCGATTAGGGCTAAAAAATCGCAGATAAAGAGGGCCATAAAGCTGTTGTGTGGTGAGGAGCCTTCCAGCATCTGTTCACTCAGATTAAAAGGGAAAAAGAAACGTTGCAAGGGTGTTTTAGGGCGTAGAAAGGATAGAAAGAAGGTGTATTTTTCGTTGCCCAAGGGGAAGGAATTTAAAATTGTGGAGGTGAGATGAGTCTTAGGGTTTTAAATTCGGTAACTCCCTCCTGTCGTGGTACGGTGTTAGTTGATAAGACTGCGTTGTGGAGAGGCAGGCCTGAGAGGACGCTTGTTTCTGGGAAGATTTCCTCTGGAGGGCGTAATTCGCGTGGTGTTATTACTGTAAGACACCGCGGTGGCGGACATCGACGTCTTCATCGGATTGTGGATTTTAAAAGAAATAAAGAGGGTGTTTCTGCGGTGGTGAAAAGGCTTGAGTATGATCCTAACAGGACGGCCTTTCTCGCATTAATAGAGTATGAGGATGGGGAGCTGTCTTATATTTTAGCTCCAAGCGTTACTAAAGTTGGTGATGTGGTGATGGCTGGGGGCGGATCGGACGTTTTGCCTGGGAATTGCCTCAAGCTATCGATGATACCTTCAGGAACTTTTGTTCACAACGTTGAGATGAAAATAGGTGGAGGGGGAGTAATAGCTAGAGCTGCCGGGAGCTACGCGCAGGTTATGGGGCGTGATGGCGCGTATGTAATTTTGCGTTTAGGTTCAGGGGAGGTGAGAAGGATACTATCGTCGTGCAGGGCTACGGTTGGTGTTGTTTCGAACCTTGACAACAGGAATGTTAAACTGGGTAAAGCTGGTAGAAGCCGTTGGCTTGGGCTAAGACCTAAAGTGCGTGGCGTAGCGATGAACCCTGTGGATCACCCGCATGGTGGTGGTGAAGGTAAGACATCAGGAGGTAGAAATTCTGTTACTCCTTGGGGTGTCCCGACAAAAGGTAAGAAGACGAGAAAGCGCGGTAAGCATAGTGATAAATACATTAGAATTTCATCTGTCAAGAGGTAGGTTGGTTATATGTCGAGGTCTGTAAAGAAACCGCCTTTTTGTGCGCCGCACGTACTTAGGCTAGCGAACAGGGTTATAGCGTCAAACAGAACCAGCGTTGTTATCAACATTCATTCGAGGTCGTCTGTGATTCTTAATAAGTTTGTAGGTCTCACTTTTGGGGTCTATAACGGCAAGACCTATGTTCCTGTAAAGGTGACCGATAATATAGTTGGTCGCAAGTTTGGTGAGTTTTCTCCTACCAGAAGGTTCTTGGGGCACGCGGGTGATAAGAAGGTTTCCAGGAAGGGTTAGATATGTCTGTGGTTATTGGAGCGAAAGGTTCGGGTCTCAGATCAACTCCGGCCAAATTAGAGTTGGTTGCTGAGCTTATTAGAGGTAAGGACGTGGCTGTGGCCGTTATGTACCTCAGGTTCTGTAAAAAGAAGGCTGCGGTGCTGCTCGCCAAGGTTCTTAAGTCTGCTATAGCTAATGCCCGTGCCAATTATGGTGTCGATGCGGATAATTTGTACGTTAAGGAAGTCCTGGTAGGTAAGGCGTTTACCTTGCGCAGGGTTCACCCTAGGGCGCGTGGTAAAGTATGCAGAATCAATAAGCGCTACGGGAGTGTTGTTGTGAAATTGTTGGAAAGGTAGCTTATGGGGCAAAAGTCTAATCCTATTGGGTTGAGATTAAAGATAGTTGGTACGTGGGATTCGTTGTGGTATGCCAATAGGGACTATGCAGCAAAGTTGCACGAAGATCTTCTATTGCGCAGTTTTGTGAAGAAGACGTTTCATAATGCTGCTGTCAGTAAGGTTGTGATTGCTCGGAAGGTTGATGCTGTAATTATTAACATACATTCTGCGCGGCCTGGGGTTATCATTGGTAAAAAGGGCGTAGATATAGACAGGGTAAAGCAGAAGATTGCTCAGATGGTTAATCACGAAGTCGAGCTGCACATAGTTGAGGTAAAGAAGCCAGACCTCAAGGCAGTTTTGATTGCAGAGAATATAGCTCAACAATTGGAAAAGCGTGTTTCGTTCAGGCGTGCCATGAAAAGGGGGGTGCAGAATTGCCTGAAGTTAGGTGCTAAGGGGGTTAAGGTTAGTTGTTCTGGGCGGCTTGGTGGAGCTGAAATCGCCAGGACAGAGTGGTATAAGGAAGGTAGTGTGCCTTTGCATACGTTTAGAGCTAATGTGGACTACAGCTGCGTTGAGGCTAAGACTATATACGGAATAGTGGGAGTTAAAGTGTGGGTCTACGTAGGTGACTCGCGGGCTGGGCTCGAATAAGGGGGTTAGTGCTATGATGTTTGTGCCGAAAAAGACAAAACACTCTAAAAGTTTCAAGGGGCGTATAAGTGGAAATACAAAGGGTGGGAGCGAGTTGGCATTTGGGTCATGTGGTCTTAAAGCTCTTGAGCCTTGTAGGTTGACCTCAAAGCAGATTGAGTCCGCTAGGCGCAGCATATCCAGGAGTCTCAGGCGTGTAGGTAAGGTATGGATCAGGGTTTTTTGTCATGTTCCTGTAAGTAAGAAGCCGGTTGATGTACGTATGGGAAAAGGCAAGGGTAGCAACGAGATGTGGGTGTGCAAGGTGCAGCCTGGGCGCATACTGTTTGAGATAGGGGGGGTGTCTAATGACCTCGCCCGCGAGGCTTTTAGAAAAGCTCAATCGAAATTGCCTATGAGGTGCAGTTTTATTATGGAAGGGTTTTAGGTATAACTATGAGTTCTATAGCCAAGATGGAAAATAAGTCTTCCAAGGAGCTGCGCGAGATGTTGGTAGTTTTGCGTAGGGACTTGGTTAAAAACATATTTGATAGCAAGACTGGTGGTACTGTGGATAGTGCTCGTCGTAGCATAATAAGAAAAGATATAGCTAGAGTATTGACCTTGCTTAGCTTGCGGAAGATAAGGGGAGAGGATGTCTAAGGGAGTTTTGGTAGGTGTTGTTACTGATGCTAGACGGGATAAAACGGTGAAGGTGTCAGTCTACAGGATGGTTCATCATCCCGTGTACAAAAAGATTGTGAAGAAGTGCAGGGTGTACTCTGTTCATGATGAGAATAATAGGTGTGCGCGTGGTGATGTTGTAAAGATAAAGGAGCATATTCCGATATCTGCTACTAAAAGGTGGATAGTGATAGATGAGTAGGTTTTGGGTATGATACAGAAAAACACCATTTTGGATGTTGCGGATAATTCGGGGGCGCGCAAGGTCTTGTGCATAGGCTTCTTAGGGGGCAGGAAATCCGCTACTGTAGGGGATGTTATTGTTGTATCTGCTAAGGTGGTTACTCCGAGAGGGAGAGTGACAAAGGGTAAGGTTTATAAGGCTGTTATTGTGAGAGTTAAGAGCCCTATCCGCAGGCTGGATGGCAGTACCATTAGGTTTTCCAGTAACGCAGTTGTGCTGGTCAATGATCAGGGGGATCCGCTTGGTACGAGGGTATTTGGTCCTGTGAGAAAGTTGCCTGTTGGTGAGTTCACTAAGGTGATGTCTTTAGCTGTGGAGGTTTTGTAGTGGCTAGAATTGTTAGTGGTGACGATGTTATCGTGATCACTGGGGGAGATAAGGGCAAGATTGGTAAGGTTGTAAAGGTTTTGCGAAAGGGTGGCAGGGTTTTTGCTAAGGTTGCATCTGTTGCTATGTGTAGGAAAAGCGTAAAACCGTCAAAAAACCGGGAAGGTGGTATCTTCAGTGTGGAAAGATTCATAGATATATCAAACGTTGCTTTTTACGATGGTGAGGCTGGTGTACGCACTAGGATTGGATACAAATTTGTAGACGGTAAGAAAGTGCGATATGTGAAGAATTCTGGGAGAGTTTTGGATTAGGTTGGTATGTTAGGTAGTTTGTCTAAGGGAGAGGTTGCCAGGTCTCTTGTCGCTAAGCTGGGAAGAAAGAACGTGATGCAGGTTCCAAGTGTTGTAAAGGTCTGTCTCAACATGGGCATAGGTATAGCTGCTTCTGATAGCAAAGTAATTGATTCGTGTACGCGTGATATCGCGATGATATCTGCGCAAAGGCCTGTGGTTACTCGTGCCAGAAAGTCTATTGCTGGGTTCAAGATACGGAAAGGTTTTCCTATAGGATGTATGGTTACTTTAAGGGGAAAAAGGATGTACGAGTTTTTGGATAGACTTGTAAACATAGCTTTACCCCGTGAAAGAGATTTTAGAGGGTTATCCACATCTCAATTTGATGGCCATGGCAACATATCGTTTGGCATAAAGGAGCATATATCGTTTTTAGAGGTAGACTACGATAAGATAGATAAAGTGCGTGGGTTGGACATAAGTATTGTTACCACTGCGGCCAATAATGATGATGCAAAGGCTCTGCTTATGGAGTTGGGTTTTCCTTTTGTGAATTAGGGGGTGAGGTGTCTAAAAAGTCTGTTGTACAGAGAAACTTAAAGCGCATAGCTTTGGTTGAAGCGCTGTCAAAAAAAAGAAAGGATCTTGTCGCAATCATTAAGGATGAGTCTTTGCCTATGTCTGAGAGGTTCGCTGCGCAGATAAAGCTTTCCAAAATGCCTAGGGATTCCTCGTATATAAGGGTCAGGAACAGGTGTCTTATTACCGGTAGACCTCGTGGATACTATAGAAAGTTTAAAATGTCTCGGATAGTTCTTAGGCAGCTGGGCTCAGTTGGCCAAATTCCGGGGTTGACAAAGTCGAGTTGGTAGTTTGTGAGGTTTTGTTGTGTCATTGTCTGATCCCATTGCTGATTTTTTGACGCGGTTGCGTAACGGACAAGCCGGGATGAACAAGGTTGTTTATGTTCCGCGTTCCAAAGTAGTGATGGCTGTGTTGGGGATTTTGCTGGAAGAGGGTTACATTGAGTCTTTTAGTGAGGAAGGTGAGAATTCTTCTGCTAGGCTTTTAAAGGTGCGTTTGAAGTACTTTAATTCTGCTCCTGCTATTAAAAAGATAGTTCGCGTTTCTAAGCCGGGGAGAAGGGTTTACTCCTCCGCCAGTAAGATGCCGAAGTTCTATAATGGTCTTGGGGTGTATATAGTGTCAACCTCCAAGGGTATTATGCTGGATTATCATGCCCGTAATGCAGGTGTTGGTGGCGAGATTTTGTGTGGAGTTTTTTAGGGGGATAACCGTGTCTAGAGTTGGAGCTATGCCTATTGAGATTCCTGATGGTGTGAGTGTGGGCATTCGTGGAGATGATGTAACTATTTCAGGTAGAAATGGTGAGGATTCCACTTTTACTCTGCGTCATGGTATTAAGGCGGTGCTTGATGGTAAGGTACTGGTTTTGGTGAATGAAAATCGCACTTCTCCGCGATCCAAGGTTATGTGGGGTTCGTACAGGAGCAATATAAACAATGCCATAGTAGGTATGGATAAGGGTTTTTCCGTTGAATTCGAAGTCAGCGGTGTGGGATACAAGGTTTCATTTGATGGCAGGCATATCACTATATCGTTGGGTTTTAGTCATACGATAAAGTATGTTGTGCCGAGTGGGATAGAAGTTAAATGCACAAAGCCGACGCAGTTTTCAATAAGGGGGAGTGATAAGGTAAAAGTTCATATGGTTGCGGCAGACATATGTTCTTTGAGAAAAAGTGATCCGTACAAGGGGAAAGGTATTTTCGTGAAAGGGAAGTACGTGTATAGAAAGGAAGTTAGTAAGAAGAAGTGATAGAGGGAGTCTGTCTATGTCATTATGTGGGTTAAAAAGAGCAGAAAGGCGTAGGAGGCGCGTAAGGCTTAAGCTTAGGTCTTTATCCTCGTTGCGGCTTTCTGTATTTAAGTCTAATAGGCACTTTTACGCTCAGCTTATAAACGATGAGGAGGGGCGAACTGTTGCTGCTGCTTCTACTCTGGAGTCGGAAGTGTTGTCTGTGGCTAACAGGCGTGTTAATGCGGGAGCAGTAAAGGTGGTTGCCAAATTGCTGGCGGGGCGTATAGACGCTCTTGATGAGGCGTATCGCAAGTTTGTTTTCGATAGAGGCTCTTATCGGTATATGGGAGTAATAGCTGTATTTGCGGATGAGTTAAGGAGTCTGGGTTTTGAGTTTTAGGTATTTTAATGAGTGTTGATAGAAAGTTGCGTTCATCTGGTGATGCGCATGATTTGTCGGAATTGCTTGTATCTGTTCGCAGGGTCTCCAAGGTTGTCAAGGGTGGTAGAAGGTTCTCATTTTCTGTGCTGGTTGTCGTTGGTGATGAGAAGGGTAGAGTTGGCTGCGGCATGGGTAAGCATGCTGAGGTTGCTGAAGCCAAGATAAAGGCTGTTAACGCTGCGAAGAAGAGCATGATAAGGGTTTATCTAAGAGAATCCCGGACGTTGCACCACGATGTTACTGCGAAGTTTTGTGCAAGTAAGGTTGTTTTGAGATCTGCCAAGGTTGGTACCGGTATAATAGCTGGGGGATCAGTAAGGGCTGTGTTTGAGGTTTTGGGTGTTCAGGATGTTGTTGCCAAAATCATAGGGTCTTCAAACCCTAACACGGTTATTTATGCGGTGTTTTCTGCCTTCAGGAACATGTTGTCTCCAAAGCAGGTAGCGGGTAAAAGGGGTAGAAAGATTTGTGATGTCATTAATAGGTGATGTGATTGCTGGTATATTATGAAATTGAGTGAATTGTTTAGTGGCTTGCCGAGACTAAAGGGGCGTAAGGTTCTGGGAAGGGGAATAGGATGCGGAAAGGGCAAGACGTCTGGTAGGGGCCATAAAGGTCAAAAGGCGAGAGCTGGTTGTGCCATAAAGGGCTTCGAAGGTGGTCAGCAGTCTATATTTACTCGTTTGCCAAAGCGTGGATTTAGGTCGTTTACTCGTAAGAGGTATGAGGTTATCAATCTGGATGCGATCCAGAAGTTGATAGAGAAAAATAGGGTTAGTCCGGAGGCTAAGATTAGCAAAGAGCTTCTTGTTGAGCTTGGGGTTATATCGTCGTCTAGGAGCAAGGTGAAGATCCTGGGAAGGGGTGAATTGAGCACAAAAGTTGCTATATGTTACGATGCTGTTTCGCGCTCAGCTGAGGGCAAGGTGTTTTTACCTGATGGTTAGGTTTTTGTTTTAGAGAAGGAAAGTGCGGGATGGGTGCGTCATCGCTTGGTAAGGCAGGGTTGCTTAGAAGGTTTGGGTTCACGCTGCTCGCTTTGATAATATACAGGTTGGGTACTTACATACCTATTCCGGGCATAAATCTCAACGTGATTGAGAGGATAGTGTCTGATCATTCCTCTGGGGTTTTAGGTATATTTAATGTATTTTCTGGTGGTGCTCTTGGTCGTATGACCATTTTTGCGCTGAACGTTATGCCCTATATAGTGGCTTCTATAATGATACAGTTGCTTACTGTAGCTGTTCCCACTCTAAATGAGATAAGACAGGAGGGGGAACTAGGTAGAATCCGAATAAATTCTTATACCAGGTATTTGACGGTAATATTCTGTCTAGTGCAGGGTTTGATGATTTTGTTGGGACTCGAGCGCATGAACACGGATGATGTAATGGTCGTTCTCGATCCTGGCATCACGTTTCGCGTAGTGGGTATTAGCAGCCTATTGGCGGGTACGATGTTTTTGCTGTGGCTGGGTGAGCGAATAAACCTGAAGGGTATAGGTAATGGTATATCTCTGATAATTTTCGTGGGGATAATATCGGAGTTGCCTGGTTCGATAACGTCTGTATTTCTGTTGGGAAAGCGAGGTGAGGTCTCGGGTTTCACTGTGCTGGCAATAGTAGCTGCATTTTTCGCGCTGTTTCTGCTGATTATATTTTTTGAACGGTCATATAGAAAAGTTCTTGTCCAGTATCCAAAGAGACAAGCAGGTGGTCGTTTTTATAACAGCGATTCTAGTTACATGCCTCTAAAAATAAACATTTCGGGTGTGATTCCTCCGATTTTTGCTAATGCATTACTGCTTTCGCTAATGACACTAGCGAAGTTCTACTCTGGATATTCGTGGTCTGATTTCATATTGGGGCACCTGTCTGCTGAGGGAATGTTGTACGTTGCGCTGTATGTTACGTTGATAATGTTTTTCGCATTTTTCTACACTTCCTTGGTGTTTGATTCCAAGGAGACGTCAGAAATGTTGAAAAAGAATGGTGGTTTTATACCTGGGAAGAGGCCTGGAAAAGGGACTCAGGTATATTTTGACCAGGTGATTAAGAGACTAACTGTAATTGGTGCATTATACTTGTCTGTTGTATGTGTTGTCCCGGAAATAGTGCGCCATTACTGTGCTGTGTCGTTCACTCTGGGAGGGACTAGCTTTCTGATTATTGTAAACGTCATAAATGACACGTTTTCGCAAGTGCAGACGCAAATATACTCTGGGAGGTACGGTGCGTTGATGAAAAGATCGGAGTTATGGAAGAAAATAAAATAAGTTTGCTTGTTTTTGGTGCGCCTGGTTCGGGTAAGGGAACGCAGGCACGCATGCTGGCGGAGAGTTTGCCGTGTCTGGAGGTTGTTTCCGTTGGCGACCTACTCAGGTCTGAAGTCTCGGCTGGTACGGCAATCGGCAAGGAAGTTTCTCTGGTTATGAGTGAAGGGAAGCTTGTGAGCGATATCGTAGTGTGCGAAATGGCGTTAAGAAAGCTTCGATGCATTAGGCATGGTTTTCTTCTTGACGGGTTTCCCAGAAATCTTCGGCAGGCACAGTTTTTATCTGTTGTGATGAATCTTCTTGAGCGCGAGATAGATGTCGCTTTCAAATTGGAGGTTGCAGCTGATATTATAGTGGATCGTCTTAGTCAGCGTGTTGTATGCAAGGTATGTGGTTCTACGTCTAGTCTTTCAGCTTACGGTAGTGGTGACGGCTGCGAAAAGTGCGGTTCTCAAGAATATGTGCGTCGAAATGACGACGATGTTTCGGTCATAAAACATAGGTTGCAGGAATACGAGCGTGAGGTAGAAGTTTTGGAATGTTATTACAGAGACAAGGTAGTTAAGATAGACGGCAATAGGTCAGTCAACGATGTATATAATGACATGAAGTCTCGGCTGCATCGCGTAAATAACTAGTTGACGGTGAGGGGTACATTTGTTATACAGAGGTCTCATTTGTGTTTTTTGTAAGGGGTTTTGAGTGGCGCGTATAGGTGGGGTTAACATCCCTGTGAACAAGCGTGTTGTTGTAGCCTTGACTTATATATACGGGGTCGGTTCGTCCTTGGCCAATAGAATTTGTGAGGGCTGTGGGATAGATAAGAACGTCAGAGTTTCTGCTTTGAGCGATGAGGAGGTTGTACGGATCAGAAACTTCATAAGGGCTGGCTATGTTGTAGAGGCTGACCTTCGTAAGGAGGTCGCTATGAATATCAAGTTTTTGATGGATATAGGATGTTATCGAGGTCTAAGGCATAGGAAGAAGCTTCCTGTGCGTGGACAGAGGACGCACACAAATGCCAAGACTCGTAAAGGCGGTTCAAGATTGGCTGTTGCCGCTAAGAAGAGGTAGTGGGGTTTTATGGCGGTAATTAAGAAGAAAAGAAGCGTTGTTGTTGGGAAGGTGCATATTTGTGCTACGTACAACAACGTTATTGTGACTATAGCGGATCAGCAGGGGCATGTGCTTGTTACCACTTCCGCCGGGGCTTGTAATTTTAAGGGTAGTAAGAAGGCTACTCCTTATGCGGCGCAGGAGACGGTAGCTAAGGCGGTGAAGGCTGTTGTAGAGCGTAATGGTATGAAGACGGTTTCGGTTTGTATATCTGGTCCAGGTGCGGGGCGAGAGGCGGCGATTCGTGCCGTGCAGACGTGTAACCTTAATGTTACGTCCATAAAGGACACCACCAAGCTTCCTCATAACGGGTGTAAGTTGCCGAAAAGGCGTAGGGTGTAGTTTTAGAGAGAGAAGTTTATGGCAATTTCTAATAGCGATGGGTCCGGTGGTGTGTGTTATGGGGGGAGTGGGTTCTCTATGGCAGATCACTGGAGTAAGTTGACTAGGCCGTCTTCTGTTAAGGTTATAGGAGACAAGGGTGGTTGCGCCGCGGAGTTGGTAGTGGAGCCGCTGGAAAGTGGTTTTGCGTTGACTCTTGGTAACGCTCTAAGGCGTGTTATGATGTCATCTCTCCGGGGCTTTGCGGTTTATGGGATAGAAGTTGAGGGTGTGTCTCACGAGTTGACTTCCTTATCAGGCGTGAGGGAAGATGTTGCTGATCTCGTTCTGAATCTTAGCATGCTCAGGGTTAAGTTGTTAAACTCAGGGCAGAAGACATTGCGTTTAGTTGCCAAGGGGCCAGGGGAGATCACTGCAGCGGATATAGGGGATTCAGCTGATCACGTAATTTTGAACAAGGATTTGCACATTTGTACTCTTGGTAAGGACACTGATCTGAGCATGAAGATCTTTATCAACAGTGGCAAGGGTTATGTCCCAGCTTCTGAGTACCGTGCAGCTACTAGGTCTGGGGGTGCTACGGACGTGGGGCCCGGGTTTATCGCTACCAATGCGCTTTACAGTCCGGTAAAGAAAGTTGCATTTAAGATCGAGAGGAGTCGGATAGGTCAGTTTACTGACTACGATAGGTTGGTTATTTCCGTGGAGACAGACGGGTCGATAACTCCTGATGAGGCGGTGGCTGTGGCCGCTAAGGTGCTTCAAGATCAGTTGCAGTCGTTCATAAGTTTTGATGAAATTGAGGAGACAAGGAAGAGCGTAGACAAAGAAGAGGGTGCTCTGCCCTATGATCATAACTTGCTCCGCAAGGTTGATGAACTGGAACTCTCTGTGAGGTCTCATAATTGTCTCAAGAACGATAATATAACCTATATAGGTGACCTTGTTCAGAGGACTGAGTCTGATATGTTGAGAACTCCTAATTTTGGTAGGAAGTCTTTGAATGAAATAAACGAAGTTTTGGCTAGCATGAATTTACATCTTGGAATGAAGGTGCCTAACTGGCCGCCGGAGTCTATAGAGAATTTGAGTAAGCAGTATAGTGAAGACTGAACAGGGTTTTGTATTGTACTTTAGAGGGGAGATTTTAGGATGAGGCATGGCGTAAGTTGTAGGAAATATTCACGCCCGACGGCGCATAGGATGGCTATGATGTCTAATTTGGCTGTCTCTCTAATTACATCTGAGAGGATCGTTACTACTCTTGCAAAAGCTAAGGATCTTCGTTCTGTGGTTGAGAAGCTCATTACAATAGCGAAGAGATACCAGCAAAAGGACCCAGTTTCTGGTAGTAGGCTTTTGTTGTCTAGGTTGCGAGGCAATCAAATTGTAGTAAGAAAGTTGATGGCGATACTTGCCAAGCGTTACAAAGATCGTAATGGTGGATATACGCGGGTTATAAAACATGGCTTTCGCAAGGGTGATTGCGCTCCTGTAGCAATTATCGAGCTAGTTGATAAGGATAAGAATCTTAAGGTTATTAGCGACTAGTCTGAGGTAATGTGAGATTCACGTATTCATGGTTATTAGATTGTCTTGATACGGGGTTTTCTGCCGATCAACTCGCTGACAGGCTTTCTTGTATCGGTTTGGAGGCGTACGTCGTTCCCAATGATTGTGATAAATGCAAATCTTTTGTTGTTGCGGAGATTGTCGGAATCAGCCAGCATCCTTCTGCTGATAAGTTGAAGGTTTGCAAGGTATTTGATGGTGTAGACACTCTGCAGGTGGTTTGTGGTGCCTCAAATGTCCGGTTGGGGATGTATACAGTTTTAGCAAGGGTGGGTGCTGTAGTTCCCAAGGGAGGGGTAGTTATCAGTAAGGCTGCTCTACGCGGTGTGGAAAGTTTTGGTATGCTGTGTTCGTTCGACGAACTTGGTGTATGTTCTGGGGAGAAGGAAGACGGCATTGCTGATCTTATCGGGTACAAGGTTGGTGATAGTTTTTTCCCTTCTGATGAAGTGATTGATGTTGCCATTACTCCGAACAGGGGTGATTGTTTGGGTGTATATGGGATTGCACGAGAGTTATCTGCTGCTGGCATGGGTCACTTAAAAGACTTGGCTTATTTGGGCGGTGAAGAATATGACTTATGTGAGTCAAAAATTCCCGTAGATGTTTTGATTGATGGGATAGAATACCGCGCTATACATATAGGATCTGTGGATAATAGAAAAAGTACTCCTAGGTGGATAAGAGAAAGGCTCATGGCCTCTGAGATAAAGATCGGATCTTGCGTTGTTGATATAGTCAATTATGTAATGATGCTCATGAATAGGCCAATGCATGCCTATGATGCTGATCGTGTGAAAAATGGGCGCCTCATTGTTGACAGAGCATCAACCGGCGAGAGTTGTGTTGCGCTAAACGGTAAAACATATAATTTAGATGGAGCAGATATTGTTGTGCGGGATGTTTCGGGTTCAATACAAAGCATCGCTGGTGTCATAGGGTCTGAACTCAGTAAGTGTAGGCGTGACACTGAGAATATTTTTTTGGAGTCGGCATGGTATAATCCCGCTGATGTTGCATTGACATCACGTAGGTTGAAAGTAACTACAGATGCGAGTTACAGATTTTCTCGGTATACAGATCCGAAAATGATAGGAAAGAGCATAAATTATGCCGCAAGTTTGATATCCAAGTATTGTGGCGGGTCAGTGAGCGGGACTGTTGTTTCCGGGGGTGTGGCGCAGAAGAGCGTTACCGTGTCCTTTAATCATGAGAGTGTGAACAGGATAGGTAGTACACATGTAGACAGGGAAGAAATTTTAAGAATACTGCAATTGCTAGGTTTTGAGATAACCCAAGAAAGGGGAGATAAACCCGTTTGGAGCGTGAATGTTCCTTCTTGGCGGTGTGATGTAAGCTGCGAGAATGATTTGGTGGAGGAGGTAATACGTATCCATGGGTTTGATGGGGTGCGTGAGGAAGATATATTCTCCGCAAATAGCAGAAAAGAAGAGGGGTGTTTCAGTGGCTTGGGTGATGCTTTGGATAATAAAATCCGCTCAGCTATGTTATCGCAAGGGTTAACCGAGGTTGTGACATTCTCATTTCTCAGTGGAGCTGTTGTTGAAAAAATGGGGTTTAACGTGGGGGAATTGTTGATAGATAACCCCATAAGTAATCAATTGAATGTCATGCGTCCGTCCATATTGCCCAATTTACTGCATGTTGCTGCGTGCAATCACGCTAGTGGTTGGGAGAGAGTTGCTGTTTTTGAGTTGGGAGATGTATATGTTTCTCTTGATAGTAGCGAGCAAGTCGTGTGCGGTCTTAGATCGGGTAATGCTTTTCCTCGTAATCCTCATCATGCTGTCAGGCTATTTGATTTTTTTGATGCGAAATGTGACGTAGAGAATGTATTTTTGCAATTTGGTGTTAGCGGTAAATGCCTGAGTTTTCGTCCTTGTTCGATGAGCTATCTGCATCCTGCAAAGTCCTCCGATGTTTACTGTGGGGATATTCTATGCGGGTATGTGGGTGAGTTACATCCTGGTCTGTTGGAATTTTTTGAGCTTGGGGGTAGCGTTGTATGTTTTGAAATATATTTACCCCGAATTCCCGGGACTTATTTTAGTGGACGAAAGGGGGAATTTGTTGCAAATAAATATCAGGCTGTTAAGAGGGATTTTGCTTTTGTTTTAAATAAGGACGTACGGTCCATAGATCTCGTAAATGTTATTGAGACAATAAAGCACGTGGAAAATGTTTCCATTTTTGATGTTTACACGGGGGCTAATATACCAGAGGGAAAAGTCTCTATTGCGGTTACTGTAGTAATTACGTCAAAAACTGGTACCATGACGGAAGTAGAAATCAAGGGGGTCTCAGATAGTATTATCTCGGTTGTTGGACAAAAATTAGGTGGGCGGCTTAGGCTTGAAACCAATAGTAATTGGTTTTTTCCGTGAATTATGAATATAGCTTGCGAATCGCTGTAGGTTAGATGCGGATCGTGGCCTCTTTTCTTGAAAAGAGAGGTTTAGTCGTAAATTGATGACCTAAGCGATTGTAATTTTTAAAATTTATCTTTAAATAATTAACCATAAACCCAACTTTATGGTTGGTATGGGCAGTTATGGGCTTTGCGTAATAAGGCTAATTGCTTTACTGAAAGGCGAACTGCGGAACATAACCGATAATATCTTGTTGTGGCTTCCTGTATTTCAATCTGTTGGCGTGCTTTCATATTTTTCTTTGAAAGATGAGCCAGATAGATTTTTAATATCCATTCTTATTATTGTAGTAGTGTTGTTGTTGGCACTCATTATAGCCAATAACAAGTTAGCGCCGGTTTTCATAATAGTGTTTGTAATCATGGGATTTCTCTGTGCTTACTTCAGGACAGCAGCTCTTTTGGTTGAGAATCCCATTGTCACCAGTAAAACATATCTTAAAGATATGGTAGGAACTCTAAGTGAACTTAACAACTATAAGCACAGGTACATGCAGCTTCTTTTGTGTGGAATAGATGGTTGGGAGCAAGAGAAAACATGTATTCGCTTAGCCGTGCGGACTGCTATTGATCCTATTATCAAGGTGGGTGACCTTGTTAAATTTTCAGGCGTTGCTTACCCACCAGGAGCTTCCACCCCTAGCAATGGGCATGATTTTGCACGTACTGCATATTTCAGGTGTATTGTCGCAACAGGTTTTGCTACTTCGAATATTGTCTTACATAGGCGTGCACAAAAGTTGGGATTCTGGCACACAATAGAAAAGATAAGGATTAAAATATACGAAGGGTACCTATCTGGGCTAAACAGGGACACGGCAGAAATAATTTCTGCGCTAATAATAGGAAAAAGATCAGGCATTAGCGAAGAGGTTCTCGAAAATGTACGAAACTCCGGATTGGCGCATTTATTAGCAATATCAGGATTGCATCTATCGTTTGTTGCCGGAATGGCGTTTGTATTTTTTAGGCACGTTTTTTCTTGCTCTGAAAAGCTCACATTAAGTTACAATACTAAAAAGCTGTGTGCTGTCATAGCTACAATAACAAGCTTTTGCTATTTGTTATTGGCAGGTATGCCTATACCTGCATGTAGGGCGTTCGTTATGGTAGCTATGATGTTTTTTGGCATTGTAGTGGATAGACGTCACGACAGCATGAGATCCATATCTGCTGCAGCGAGCATTATACTTTTTTGTTCCCCTGAATCCATACTATCTCCCAGTTTCCAAATGTCATTTGTAGCTGTAGTTGCATTGGTGTCGTTTGGGAATATACCTCGTGTTTTAGTGCCTGCAAGCAGCGTTTCCAAATACGTGTTATCAACCGTAGTCAGTTCTTTCATCGCAAGCATTGCCACGGCGCCGTATGTCTTATACCACTTCCATACATTTTCTGTTGCCGGAGTTGTTGCCAACGTTATTGCAATTCCTTTGGTAACTTTCATTATAGTGCCATTAGCAGCTGCATACCAAATAGTGTGTACCACTTCTTCTTGTGTCGTAGCTTATGTGCTGGAAAGATCTGTTAGTTTATTACTACATGTGGCAAAATACGCAGCTATGTCAGAATGGTCATCATTTCACTTTAGAGCAATTTCCGGATGTTCGGTTTTTACCGTCAGTGTTGGATTTCTGATAATATGTTACAGTAAAGGCATAATACGAATAGTCTTTGGCAGCATTGTAGTTTTTTGTGGGTTGGCATTGGTATTTGACAACAATACTCCAGATGTTATCAGTGATGGTAGTGTTGTTGTAGTAAAAGGTTTAGATTCCAAACTATATCTGGCCTTACGTGTAGGAAGTGCTAGAAAGCTAAAGTACTCGCAGTGGGCAAAAGATAATGGGCAGGAAAAAATGCTCATACGCAGCAAGAACGCGGAAGATAAAAGCCAACTTTGGTGCGGTGACGGGGGATGTATGTACAGTAACCGTGTGCTTATAGCGTGTAAAAATGAATTTCTAATTCGACATTGCAAGAACGCGGATATTGTCATCTACAACGGGGATGATAAGTATCCTGAGGAATGTGCAGATACTAGATACATAGACTTGGGTGATTTCCACACATATGGTGTTCACTATATAAGACTTCACGAACATGCAATATTAGTCGACCGAGCGATAACTACTCGCCCATGGCACCGCAACCTCCGCGGTCTCGCCAGCGATGTGCAACACTCTACCACAGCGAAAAATAAGTGTGTTGTCGTGCAATAGTAAAAGCAGGCTATATTCTTGCAAACATATCGTCTTTGTATTTGTTCCACAACAGCATGATTCCCAACGTGTTGACGATTATCGAAACAGACACTGATAAATCTGCGACATCCCATAACAAGCCAACCGACCCTAGCGCACCAACAGGGATGACAAACACGAATAACGATGTCCAGCACTTTTCTACAACGCTACTACCATGGGAAATGTACGATAGGATCTCCTTAGAACACAGGAACCAAGTGAGAACAGTGGTGAGAGAAAAGCAAAACACAATGAAAATAAGCAAGTATTCTGTATATCTGCTCCCTAGGGCATGCGTAAATGCTGTGAAGCACATGTTTGTGCTCTCGAGTGCCTGGTTTGTCCACACACCTGTAGTCAACAATACCATAGTGGTTATCAGTGTTACCACAGCCACTATGAATGGGGATATAAGAGATATAAGACTCTGTTTTGCAGCAAAATCCTTTTCCAAACCATCGCTTTTCACCATGGAGTGCACAGTCCCCTCCAAGCCTAACCCTATATCAGTGGCAAATATGCCACGCAATGTACCAACTTGTATCATTGCATAAGTTTCTGCGATAAAAGCCAAGATCGCTCCGTTTCGAAGACTGCTTATGCTGAAGGCACTGTCATAAATAAGCTTTATAGACGGTATTATGTTACTCCAGAACTTACCAAGAGTTACAGCTGCAAGTGCAAGATAGAGTATAGTCATGGCAGGAACAATCTTTGATATGGCGCCGCTTAGGCGCTCAGCATTCATCATATTCATAATTACAAGCACTACCGCCATAAACATCCCAGCTGCCAAAGGAGGTTGTCCTATTAAATGCATGGATATAGACAGCGAGTTGACCTGGACCAAGTTCCCCACGGTTATAGCACAGATCAAAGTAACTACTGCCACAACAACTGACGCCCATTTAGTTTTAAATGAATGCCGCAAGAATACGACAGGCCCTCCGTAAACCCTGCCTCCAATTTTTTCTTTAGTTACCATGCTGATATAACATGTCACGTACTTTATTATGGATGTTAATGCTATGATAAGTATCATCCATACTATGAATCCCGGCCCCCCAGACCTAATAGCCACTGCGGTGCCCGACAGGTTTCCCACGCCCAGGTTCCCACCTACAGTTGTGCACAGCGCAGCCAGTGACGTGAACCCACACTCTAAACCTTGAAATGTACTAGAAAAAGCAGACCCTAACCGGCGTATTTGTAGCCAACGAGAAGCTAAAGAGAGCCTTACTCCAGCATACAACAAAACGGCTATGGCGGGCAGAGACACACACAATTTTAAGAGGTACATAAACAAACTCACCGTCAGACTCAACGAGTTACCTATATAAACCCAACCTTTTCAAACAAACAACTAAACTGCTCCTGATATCTACAAGATGAACAGTTGACAACTTCTTGCTTCCCACCAGCACGTAGCAAAACTCCCGATTTGCATTTTGTGGCAGAACATCCTCAGCGGCTACACGCAGCCTCCTCTTTACTCTGTTGCGTACAACAGCATTACCGGTCCTCTTGCTTACGGTAAACCCAACCCTTAACAACCTCAGGTCTTGCCGACCTACACCAGCACCGACGGCTTGCACCAACAAGCCACCACTGCAAAAAGAACGACCACATAGCCTAACATGCGAAAACTCGCTACGTTTTTTAAGCGTAACCAAGCCTTTCAAGCGCACAAAACGCTCCTACCCTGCGCGCGTCTTCTGTTTAGGATTCTCCTTCCCCACTTGCTGGACATCCTCGCACGGAACCCGTGTCTACGCTTTCTCACAACCCTACTAGGCTGAAAAGTTCTCTTCATCGTACTTAACCAATTTTATACAGGCGCGAACATGACACCAACCTACAGGTCGTATACAATCTTGTCAAGTTTCGTAAGGAAGAGGAGCTGCTTTATTGTGATAGTGATACCTTGCCTGTGCTTTCAAGGGCTAATTTCAGCGCAGTTTTTCTATTATCGCGATGCGATGGCACGGCACCATAAATGTACTGCGAAAACCATAACAGTGTAATAGGTCGCTGTTATTATGTGGTAGGGTGGATTTGCACGTGTGTTTTGATTTGCTAGAGCAACATACCATTTTTACTTGCAACGCGTCTACATGAATTATAGATGGCGATACGGGTTATGCGTTTTCAGGACATGCTCGATTATGTACCACGGAAAAACTGTAGCAGGTAGTATTATGCGTGTTATGGGGTAAAGTAGCTGTTTAGCCATGGCTAAATTACCGAAAATATCCATGGATCACTGTTCTGTGTGTGGGGAGTAAAAAATGGTAGATAAACTGAGAAGGGGAATAGCGTTGCTTCTTCCGTATTTCGAGTTAATGCGACTGCGCAGTTCGGAAATAACCTTATTAGCGACTTTTCCAACTTGTGCTAGCATTGCAATGGTATCAGAGAGTCCTTTGAAAGCCTTTTGGCTGTTCATTTTTGTTTCGTTTGCAGCATTAGTAGTCAGGTCTACAGGGTGTGTAATAAATGACATATTTGACCGAGATATAGACTTTCACGTTGCCAGAACAAAGAGTAGACCAATCGCTAGTGGTCAATTAACAACAATGAATGCTGTTTGTATTTTGATTCCTTTGCTATGTGTTATCGGAATAGTATTGCTTTTCATAAACAAATTGTCCTTTTATTTGAGCATGATTTGTGGGGTGGGTGTTGTCATATATCCGCTGACAAAGAGATTTTTTGCATATCCACAGTTTGTACTGGGAATTGTATGGAACTTTGGGATCTTAATAGGTTCGGCAATCGCCATTAATAAAATAGCGCTGGGGCCGGTATTGTTGTACATAGGGTGTATATTCTGGGTAACCGCTTTTGACACCATCTACGCCCATCAGGACAAGGAATATGATGCAGCGTTGGGGGTGGGAAGCACAGCGTTAAAGTTTGGAGGGAACACCGGAAAATATATCAAGAGACTGTATATCATCACCATAACTATGTGGTTTTGTGCAGGGATTGTTGCGTATCTGGGTTGGCCTTATTACCTGTGCATGCTTGCGTGCATGGCGGTGTTCTATTATCAGTACAAAAAGACAGATTTTGACAACCCACAAAGATGCATGTATATGTTCAAAGCGAACATATACGTCGGAGTGCTGCTATTTCTCGGTGCGTGTTTGGGGCGTGGTGTGTAGTTTCGGGGACTCTTGTGATTTTTATTAGATGCGGGTAGGTCGGGTATCGTCCAAACGCTTTAAGTCCTGCATGGGCAGGTTTGCAACTGGGGTCACTGTTGTTACGTCCACGGACTGCGCTGGGGTGATGCATGGGGTGACTGTTAGCTCTTTTAATTCAGTGTCGTTGGATCCGCCTTTGGTTCTGTTTTCCATACAGAGGTCGTCTTCTAGGTTTCGCGCCTTTAGTGAGTGTTCTAGATTTGTCGTAAATGTACTGGGTGATAGTCAAAAGGAGGTATCGCAAGACTTTGCCTATAGAAGCGAAGGACACTGGGATAGCCACGATTTCATTGTTTTAAATGACATACCGGTCATATGCGGGTCGCTTGCGTATTTTTACTGCTCTTTGTACAGTGTGTACGATGGCGGAGACCACGAAATTGTCGTGGGACGCGTGCTAGATTGCGCTAACATTGAGGACGATGAACCTTTGTTATATTACCGTGGCAGATATTGGACAATAGGCAAGGAGTTGTAGTTTTTGTGTCCGTACTTTCTCCAGGCGTGGTACTTTTACACTATCACGCTAGAACCGGTTCAATGATGCAAATGTGACTTTAGAATTTATAGTACAGTGTGTTGTCCCGTTAGGGGTTACATTGGTTATTTCTGCAGGCAGAGAAAAGGGGATAAGAGGCAATTCAGTTATATTAGCGTTGATGGGGTAAAACTTTGGTGCTATAAGAGGCCTCTGCGGTTGTAGGATGTTATCTTGCAGCTGGCCTTGAGAGCTGTATTCTCTTATACTGCCGATGAAGAATACATTTTGTGTTGTTGGAGTGTGAGTTCTTTGTGATCGGGTATCTGGATACGGCAGGGGTGCGTGCTCCTAAGCCAGAAGCGCATGGTATAGGGCTGAACTACCGGTATTGGGAAAGCTCAGTAAAGTGTTGGGGCGGTTTGTGAGGTGGGGCTTGCTATTTCCCGCTTTTGTATGTGTCTAGAGACCAGGTGTGTAGCTGAGCAGCTTTGTAGGTTGAGAATTGTGAAAGGAGAGTGTATGGTTCACGGCTTGTTAAGAGAATTTTTCGGTTTGTAGGCGAGATGATTACTTTAAATCAAGTGTCTGCTGGGGGAGCATAGTTCAGATGTCGGATATTCACGCGGTTGTACAGAATCTTAATCTTTGGTACGACGGGAAGCAGACTTTGTTTGATATAAACCTCAACGTGTATAAAAGAGAGGTCACGGCGCTCATAGGTCCTTCTGGGTGTGGCAAGTCCACGCTTTTGAGGTGTTTCAACAGAATGAATGACTTTGTACCCAACTGTAAGGTAGAGGGAAAGATAGACATTGATGGGATGGATGTTTTCTCTGTGAAGACAGATGTTGTCCTTTTAAGAGCAAGGGTTGGCATGGTGTTCCAGAAACCGAACCCGTTTCCCAAATCCATATATGATAACATAGCTTACGGACCAAAGTTGCACGGGCTTGCGAGAAGTAAAAAGAAGCTGGACAGTATCGTCGAAGAGAGCCTTCGCAGTGTTGGGCTATGGGAGGAGCTGGGGAGCAGGCTCAAGGATAACGCGTGTAAACTCTCTGGAGGGCAACAGCAGCGGTTGTGTATTGCCAGAGCTATTGCCGTAAAACCCACAATGTTGCTTATGGATGAACCTTGTTCTGCTCTTGACCCCGTATCGACTGGAGTTGTGGAAAATCTCATAAGAGATCTAAAGAAAAAGTTTTCCATAGTGGTGGTGACTCATTCAATAAAACAGATGCAAAAAATTGCTGATAAAGTCGTGTTTTTTTCGGGGGGAAAAATCGTCGAGCAGGGAGGGACATACGACATATTCAACAACCCGAAATCCGCTGAGGTGAGGAGCTATCTTGAAGAGCATCCGTAGAAGACGATTATCACCCAGCTCAGCTTTTTGATATACACACGGGTTCGAGTTACGGTATGTTCCGTTGGGTGGGGCTCAAACGTCGTTAGATCTGGTGTCCCATCTGGTCAATTCTTCTTCTAGGGTTCCGTTGGTTATGGACTTTCTGACGAGTTGCATCAACTTATTCATGAAATGCACATTGTGTATGGTAATTAATGAATAAGCCAGTAGTTCTTTGGCCTTCAGTAGGTGGTGTAGGTATCCTCTTGAATGATTTACACATGTGTAACATGCACAATCTTGCTCTATTGGTTCAATGTCGGGCTTGAACTTTGACGCGTGTAAATTTATATACTCTCTTCCAAGAACATCTCTGTGTTCTGGTTGAACCAACGCAGCACCGTGCCGTGCAATTCTTGTTGGATAGACGCAGTCAAACGTATCGACCCCGCGTAACGCTCCGTGGAATATATCAACAGCATTACCTATTCCAAGTAAGTGTAAAGGACGTTTTTTGTCCAACATATCACTGGTCAAGGACACGATGTCGTACATTTGTTGTTTGCATGCCCCCAAAGATCCGCCTATTGCGTTTCCAAAAAACGGGAAGTTATTTGCGAACTCACAGCTAACATGCCTGAGATCTCTGTACACTCCTCCTTGTATAACGCAATAAAGCGCCTGAGTACCATCATGGGTCTTCTTAAACTCCTCTAGTGACCTTTGAGCCCACCGAGTGCTCATATGCATAGACTTTTTTGTGTATTCATAACTTGTATGAAATGGAGTACACTCGTCAAGTACAACCACTAAGTCTGCCCCTAGTTTTTGTTGTATTTCGATCGACTTTTCTGGTGTCAAGTGATATAACTCCCCACTCAGATATGATCTGAAATACGCGCCGCTCTCATCGATTTTTATGATCGATGACCTATTGCGCAGCAGCCTTCTTCCCTTCAACTCTTCGGATACGGATCCATATCCCAAGCTGAAAATTTGGTACCCGCCAGAGTCAGTAAGCATTGGGCCATTCCATCCTGTCATTTTGTGAAGGCCTCCTAGAGATTTTACAAGGTCTGCACCAGGTTGAAGCATCAGATGATAAGTGTTGGAAAGAATTGCCTGTGTTCCGCACTCTTGCACTGCAGGCATTGCCAAAGATTTTATGGATGCCTTTGTGGCGCAGAAAATGAAAGCAGGGGTGTATATTGTACCATGTGGAGTGGTCAAAATGCCTACTCTTGCTTTTCCAGATTCTGCGAGAATTTTGAAGCCAAAATTTTCATACATACTGATAGAGTTCGTGTGGAAGTGGGGTAATGCTAGGTGATTAACGCACGCTTTGCATCAAAAAAGTTGTCTTTTTTACCGCAAAATAGGTTTCACAGGACCCATAGTTCTATGTGTGATTGTGTAATAACACAATTGGTGCAATGCAACACGTCATAAATGAGCTAAATCTTGCGAAATGCAGTTGCGAATATTTGTTTTCTGAGTGACAATCGACAATTCGATCAATGAGGGTTACGTTATGGCTGTACCTAAGAGGAAGAAGTCCAAGTCGCGTCGTAACATGCATCGTTCCCATTTGGGACTCGAGGCGCCAAATGTAGTTATAGACCCCACTACAGGGGAATACAAGCTGTCACATCATGTGTGTTTGGGGGGATACTACAATGGAAAGCAGGTAGCAAAATCTAAGGTGTAGTTGTTAATGACAGATAGTCAGGATGAGAGTATATCCGTGGCACTGGATGCCATGGGGGGTGATGCTGCTCCCGATGCTGTGATAGAAGGAGCAAACCTTGTGTTATCAGGGGAGGTTCCTTGCGACGGGAAGGTTCACTTTAGCATATACGGAAAGGAGGACGTTGTCGCGCCTGTCTTGTCGAAGTATAAGCTTGTCGGAAACAACAGTGTGTTTATAGATGTTCCCGATGTTGTGTTGTCTACGGATAGGCCTTCCTACGCACTGAGGCACCGCAGACGTTCGAGCATGTGGCGTGCCGTCGAGGATGTGAAGAAGGGTCTTGTTGCTGGGATGGTGTCTTCAGGTAATACTGGGGCGCTTATGGCAATTTCTAGATATGTACTGGGTACCATGCAGAGCATAGACAGACCCGCCATAGCGACTGCGTTACCGTCAAGAGAGAGCAACTTTGTAATTTTGGACTTGGGAGCTAATGTTGAATGTAATGCGGATGCATTGTTTCAGTTTGCGGTAATGGGAGTTGCGTTTGCGAAAGCGGTTTTGGGAAGAAAAGATCCCAAGGTTGGGTTGCTCAATGTAGGGGCAGAGGAAAGTAAAGGCACTTCGGAAGTACAGAGGGCTTTTGCATTGCTTAAAGATGCAAAACTGAAGATGGATTTCTACGGCTATATCGAGGCCGAAGAAGTTTTCAATGGGAATGTGGATGTGTTAGTCACGGATGGGTTTTCCGGCAATGTTTTGCTGAAAACTGCTGAAGCTGTGGCAAATTTACTGGAAGATCTCTTCAAGGGTGTTGTTAAGTCTTCCATAATATGCAAGATGGCTGCGGGTATGTTGTTGCCTGCTCTAAAGAGGGGTACTCGCCATATGAATCCAAAGCAATACAATGGTGCGATGCTGTTGGGGTTGGATGGTGTTGTAGTAAAGAGCCATGGCGGGGCGGATGGCAAGGCGTTCGCATATGCAATAAGGACGGCCGTAAATTCTGCACGTTATGATATTGTTTCGAAAATTGCATCTGAGATAAGTGTTATTTGATGAAGATGAAAGCGGTTTTGAGGGGTGTGGGCGCTTTTTTGCCACAAAAGGTGGTTACCAATGACGATTTGTCTTTGATAGTGGATACTACAGACGAGTGGGTATTTAGGAGAACAGGGATAAAGCAGAGATGCTTGATTCAGGATGGTGAGAGTACTTGTGACATGGCAGTAAAAGCTGCTCAGGATGCAATTGATGATGCGGGTATATCTGTTGATGATGTTGACCTTATAGTTGTTGCGACATCAACTCCTGACAAGACGTTGCCAAGCTGTGCAATGATGGTACAGGGCCAGCTGGGTTGTCGAAGGGCATTTGCTTTTGACATTAATGCAGCCTGCTCCGGTTTTGTGTACTCAATTTCTATTGTGGACAGTTTGATAAGGACTGGGCAAGTGAACACAGCTTTGTTGATAGGTGCAGAATCAATGTCGAAGATAGTAGACTGGAGCGATAGATCTACGTGTGTTTTGTTTGGTGATGGTGCTGGTGCTTGTGTTTTCAGGGGGGAAGAAGATGACCCGAGTAGAGGTATTGAGTCTACAATTCTCCTGGCCGATGGATCTCTAAGTGATATCTTGTACACCGATGGTGGGGTGTCTACAACTGGAAGTGCTGGGTGCATACGTATGAAGGGAACGGTACTGTTTGAGCATGCCATAGTAAACCTTTCGTCATCAATATCTAGTTTGTTAGAACGTAATTCTATTTCTATTTCTGCAATTGATTGGTTTGTGCCACACCAGGCAAATATACGTATTGTGGATATGGTAGCTAAGAAGTTGGGCATACCTCATGAAAAAGTAATTCTTAGCATAGAAAACCACGCTAATACTTCTGCTGCGTCAATACCTCTAGCGATGCGTGATGCAAAGCGTGCAGGGAAGTTGCTACCCGGGCAACTTGTACTTTTAGCAGCGATTGGTGCGGGCATAACTTGGGGAGCAAGCCTGATAAGGCTGTAAGCTTGATTCGTGTGTGATATTAATTCCAACTTGTAACTACGGTGGGGTTATGGTTTGCGATATCGAAAATGTGGAGATTTTTGTATATTAGTGCGTATGCAAAAATCTTGCTGTATTTTCTCGGGCAAATTTTTCTACATTGCAGCTTTTTTGTTCAAAGCTGTTACTTGCGTTCTTGTGTTGATGTAGTAATCCCGGATTTTTTAAAAGAGTTCAAGTTCTTACTCTGGGCATGTTTTTGAGAGCTTTCCCGTATTTTCTCGAAGAATCCCTTCAATATTTCAGAGTTTTCTTGTTCAAGAAACCCTCCATAAACTTCTGGAACATGGTGACAGTACTGAAATATTCTTGGACCGTTTTCCACGCTGCCAAGTTTTTGATTATATGCTCCAAAGTATAGCCGTCTAATCCTGGCAAAGGATATTGCTTGGGCACACATTGCACATGGTTCTAGGGTGACATACATGTCGCACTCATCTAGTATATGAGTGGATAATGACATGCACGCAGACCGCAAAGCTATGACTTCAGCATGAGCTGTGGGATCATGGCTAACGATGCTCTTATTATGCGCTCTCGATATTACTTTCCCATTTGCCACAACTATAGCTCCCACAGGAACCTCTTCTGTAGTCTTCACAGCCTCTTCCATGGCTAATCTTATGTAGTAAGACACACGGCACATATAACATATAATGTAGTGCGTGAATACGACGCTTGCAACAAAGCCCGCCGCCTTTAACGCAGATATCACGGATAGTTACCGCGTCATTATACACTGACTTCTAGGTAGGCCAATTGCTTTTTCGTTTTATCATATTGTGCTAGAATAGCTGCACGTTTATAGGTACTCCGGGCTGTCATGACTTTCAAAGTTCTTGCTGGGTTTTTCATCGTTATAGCAGTCTGTCTCGGTTTGGGTTTTCTTAGCTTGTGCTGTAAAGCGGTTTCAAAATTTGTAGCAGGGCTCTTTGAGGAACCGGACGAAGAAGACCTTACCGACGAAGAAAAACATAGGTTATACCTGGAGAAGAAACATAGAGAGCTGGCTAGGGAGAAAATAAACGTCCGTGCTCTTAATAGGGATGCTTCACTGGACCAGGCCGAATATAAGAATTCTGTGAAGATAATAGGGCTCATTGAGCCCATTGGCCGGTGGACCAGATATGTAATGTCAGAAAAGCACCAAAGACTTGTTGGTCTCAAACCAAATAAGTTGCAAAATGGCTTTTGGCAGATGTTGGTTAGTATGAAGGGCATGTACCAAGGTAAATACAAAGGAAAATCCAGGTAGTCTAGCACGTAGTCTATTGATTTGATAATATATCAGCTGTGTTTAGTGATGGAGGTTGCTTGTGCAAGGCTCAGAGGGTAGATGTTCGCCGAAAGATATTGTTCATTTGCCGAACAATGTTGAAGCTGAGCAGATGCTCATTGGTGCCATGTTGAGAGATAATAGAATATGCGATGCCCTAGAGGATATCATTAGTTCTGACGTGTTCTATGATCCTCTACATGGTCGAATTTTTGACCAAGTTGTGAAGATAAACAAGAGGGGGCTTTCGGCAAATGAGATAAGCCTTAAAATGTTTTTTGATACCGATGAAGCTCTAGCCGAGTGCGGTGGTGGGGAATATCTTGCCAAAATAGCAGCAAAAGCCAGTGTAGTTTTTGACATCAGGAGTGTTGCAAAAGTGGTTTTTGATGCGCATCTAAGAAGATGTTTGATTGCTCTTGGTAGTGATATTGTCTGTAACGCGTACGATTATGATTCTGACAATCACGCGGAGCATCAAATAGAAAACGCTGCACAGAGGCTTTTTCTATTAGGAAATCAAGGTAAGTCAGACAAAAACTACCATGTATTTTCCACACTTATAGAGGATGTTAGAAAAAAAATTGAGGCAGCCAGAGGGAACAAGAACGCGCTGCAGGGTATAACAGTAGGGCTTAAGGATCTAGATCATCTGCTGAATGGAATGCAGAATGCTGATTTGATTATTCTAGCCGCGCGCCCGTCCATGGGTAAAACAGCATTAGCGCTCAATATGGCATTGAATGCATGCAAATCTCTCAAGGGTCAGGGGAAAAGTGTTGGTTTCTTCTCTCTTGAAATGTCCGCAGAGCACATTGCATCTAGGCTTGTATCAATAGAGTCAGAAATCAGCTCCTATAAGGCCCTAGCTGGAAAGATAAGCAATAGCGAACTACAGCAGGTGCTCAGGGCGAGCGAGGGCATTTGCAATCTTCCATTGGTAATAGACGATTCTTCTGTATTGTCTATCAGCGGGCTAAGAACAAGAATAAGAAGAATGCACCAACTTCATAACATAGCCGTTGTTTTTGTTGACTACCTGCAACTCATTAAGGGAACCACCAAAAGAAGTGGAGAAAACAGGGTTCAGGAAGTATCTGAAGTTACTCAGGGGCTTAAGGCCATAGCAAAAGAACTAGATATTCCCTTGGTGGCGCTATCTCAATTGTCGAGGTTAGTTGAGCAACGTGATGATAAAAAACCACAATTATCTGATCTACGTGATTCAGGTAGCATTGAGCAAGATGCTGATGTAGTGATGTTTTTGTATAGAGAAGAATATTACGAATTGAGGAAACAGCCGGCTGAAGGAACATCGAAACATGCAGAATGGCAGAAGAAGATGGAATCAATAAGCAATCTTGCTGATGTCCTTGTTTCCAAGCAAAGAAATGGCCCCATAGGAAATGTCAGGTTATTTTTTGAACCTGAGAAAGGGAAGTTCCGAGATTACACAGCGCGTTACGATATCTATGACAGGGATTGATTTACTGGTGTTGATCAGACAAGTATTATATCTGTGTTCCACTACGCAGTAGTCTTGCTAAGGGAGCACTGGTTTTTGTGAACACAACTTCATATGTATTGTGAGATAAAGTGGCCACACAATATTTAGTATTGTTTATATCATGTAGACTAGCGCAACAACATAGTGTCCATAGGAGTTTTTATTGGGCATTACGACGTCATCAGGGCTGATAAAAAGCATAATTTTAATGATTTACTCTAGGCACTAAGCTCGCGATTAGTTAGCATGTAGACTTTGTAATTCTGACACAAGGGCATACCTATGGCAAGAACTGCCGGAATAGCAGGAGCCGGATTGGCTGGACGGATGCTAGCACTGAGCTTACTGAAAGACGGATGGAAAGTCAGCCTTTTTGATAGGGACGGTAAGGAAGGAAAAAAAAGTTGTGGATACACCGCAGGGGGAATGCTGTCGCTTTATTCGGAAGCTGAAAGTATAGGCGATCTGGTGGTAGAGCTAGGCTACAGGTCCACGGAACTATGGCCAAAAGTTTTACGTGATATGGGTGCGAGTTCATGTCTAAAAATGTCAGGTAGTTTGATCGTGGCGCACGCAGAGGACCTAACAGATTTGGAAAGAAAGCGCAAGATGATAGAGCGCAGGTTTACTGGGCTATTCAATGAATTGCACATAACCAATAATGTGTATGAGTTTGAACGAGAATTATCCGTTCCATACGTAATGCACGTAAGGGGAGAAGGATGTGTGGACAGTCTTGCCTTTTTTAGGTGCTTGGAGGACGCGCTTGTATACGGGGGTGTTGAATGGTACAGCAATACAAACGTCATATCAGTATCTGGCGGGAAGATAGTGTCTGCTGATAGTGAATATACTTTTGATTACGTTTTTGATTGCAGGGGCATTGGTGCAAAACATGATATTCCTGGACTAAGAGGGGTCCGCGGCGAAGCGATGATTCTTCACGCGCCACATGTTACAATTAAGCACGTAATACGAATGATGCACCCGAGGTATAGTGTATATGTGGTTCCAAGACCCGGAAAAATTTTTCTTATAGGAGCGTCGGAGATAGAAAGTTGTGACTTTTCCGAAGTGTCTGTTAGATCTGTGTTAGAAATGCTGTCAGCAGTGTATTCGCTTCACCGTGGATTTGCAGAAGCCCGGATAAAAGAGATGCTGTCTGCTTGCCGTCCGGCCTTTTTAGATAATCTTCCAAGAGTATTGTGGAGCGATAGAGTAGTTCGGATAAATGGCTTGTACAGGTATGGTTATCTCAGTATGCCTGCGATAATAGAAGATGTGATGACAGTTCTTAACGGAAGTAGTGCACGTTATAAAACATTACATTTTACAGAGTAAGCGTTACTTATAATTCTGCATCGTAACTTGGGTATGTTTTCGCATAAGCGTGCACTGCATTGATCCATGCAGTACACTTAACCGCGATAGCAACCATGTTCGCGGTAATGCGGAAGAAACAGGGTGGTTGGCGTAATTACATGCAATCAGGAAGTTTTCCCCGACTTTTCTTGCACTTCGCACCATACATCTATTATCTTTATGTTCGCGTCACCGGGTATATTGTCAAAATCGTGCATTAGTTCAGGCGGGACAATAACCGACCTCATGCTGTCAGATCGAAGATCCACTGCTGCTAGGTCTAGTGCAGCGGGCACTGTCCTAGCTCCTATTTTGAACGTTTCTGCTTTGCGGCTTATTAGAATATTTCCAGATGCATCCCTAACGTTATACATTATTGAAACTTCGTCTCCACATCGGAATACAGAAACAGCTTTATTCTCTTTTGGTTTTGTTCTATCAAAAACCATAAAACGATTCATAACTTCCTCACTGGGACCAGATGAATCTATGGAGATTAAATTCACGTAATGGCTTCCGGAAAACTTTTCGCTATCAACGACAATAATTCTACTCGTGTCCTTCTGCATTCCCAGTAGTCCGTAGTTTACTTCCGATACATCATGTGTACCTACCTGAAAGCTTATGGGTAATAAGCCGCCGCCATTAACAATGCTGGCTATTTTGTCATTGAGATTATCAGTGGTACTTTTTTCTGTTCCGCCTGTTTGTGTGCTCACTATGTGGGCAGTGACCTTTTGACCACAAAGCACCTTGGGGCCGGTACCCTCCTGTACGTCGCTATAAGAAAAACTGCTTTTAGGAGGCATCTGCAACTTCAGATTCTCTAAATACTCCCAGAGGCCCTGTTCGCGTATGTAACTGTCTATTCTAGACTCTATAATGGGCCTCAATATTATTGCACCTACTCTGTAGCCTAGACTACCTGAATCTGAAATATTCAAAGAGTAATACTTATTGTCTCTGTCCGTACTGTTTGTAACTATCAAGACAGATGCTACTTTTAGTGCCAGTAGCACGACGACTAGGGCAATAGATGTATTCATTACCCAGTAAGCAATCTTTTTTTTCATAGGCCTAGGCTTCCAACAAATGTAATAAGTCCTCTAAGTACAGAAACATCAGCATTGATCCTATCCAGATGTCTGTTACACCGGTCTAACATGCCATCTACGTATCTATTGGTTTCTTCAACTCCAACAATTCGCGCAATATTCAGAGACTTTTCGTCCTCACCTATATCGCACAAATCATCTTTTGCCTGGAAAATATTTCCCAGGGCAACGCCATAAGATGCCAACGTTTTTCTATTTTCAGCAGACGTTCCCGCAAGAATCGCACCAGACTCACATGCGGCTGAAAACAGACGAGCCGTCTTCAGACTGTGAACTTTTTTTGCAAATTCTAACGAATATTCAGAATTTTTTTGTATATCTAATGCTTGTCCAGCTATCATGCCTCTGCAACCGCAAGCTTGGGAAATTAGTCTTATAAGCTCGCATTTTGTAACACTATCCTCATCCAGAGCCGCTAGTAACTCAAAAGTAAGTGTTAGCAACGCATCTCCTACTAGGAGTGCAATGGCCTCTCCATACTCTTTATGGCAGCTATTTTTTCCCCTTCGGGAATCCGAATTATCAATCGACGGCAAGTCATCATGTACAAGAGAATAAGAGTGGATGACTTCTATCGCTACTCCTAGAGGTATAGTTCTTCGGAGATCAACACCAAATGCCAGTGCAGAAGAGCTAGCCAAAAACGCTCGCAAGCATTTGCCAGGGGTGGACAAACAGTAACTCATTGCATCAGCCAAAACAGCAGACTCACTCAAGCATTTAAGCGACGTAAGCTTCTTAAGCTCATTCCCAACCACTGCAGAAAAATCTTCTATAAGCTTATGCATTTCTCTATGCATAATAACACAATGCTCACTCACAAGGTGCTAAATATACCTGAGTTTGCGGGTATTACCAGGCTTTTGCCGGTCAATTAGTTACTTTAAGGATAAAAAGGGCGATCATTGCGTATTTTATGACATTCATTTTTTACTACTTACAGACCAATCACGATTTCATCAACTGTACGTTGTGCAAGTTTTTTTTGTCACTCAAATAAATTGAGATTCTTGACAAGTTACGGAAAAGTTCCTTACTTAGCCTCAAGAAATGGATAGGAATTTTGTTTGACTGTGACTGTGTTGGTGAATATATTTAGGCGGCTGTGACTCCTTCGTCTAGTGGTCTAGGACACCACCCTTTCACGGTGGGAACGCGGGTTCGACTCCCGTGGGAGTCGCTTCTCCATCTGCATGTGGAGTTTCTAGTCTCCGGTTCCGTTTATGTTTCTTTTTAATGCTTTGTTACCGAGGGTGGGGTCGATTGGAATATTTTTTCTACACATACTGTATATCGTGTTAAATTACTGATATAGATACAGCATATGTACCGTGAAAAGAAATTGCAGACATTTTGTCATGCGATTGTGTTGTTATGGGATGTGATTATTGGGGGAGTTGCAAGGTGTCACAAGTCGTTGTAGATTACACTCGGGATGATAACCTAACAAATTTTGGCAAGGCAGTGCTGTCGGACAGGTATTTGTTAGAGAATGAGAATTATCAGCAATTATTTGTGCGTGTTGCGGAGTACTACTCAGATGACAGCGAGCATGCGCAGAGGCTTTATGACTACATGAGCAACCTGTGGTTCATGCCGGCTACTCCCATACTGAGCAATGGTGGCACGAGCAGAGGGCTCCCTATTTCGTGTTTTTTGAATGAAACGGAGGACAGTCTTGTTGGCATACTGAACCTGTGGAATGAAAATGTTTGGTTGGCATCTCGGGGAGGTGGTATAGGTAGTTACTGGGGGAATCTGCGCTCAATAGGAGAAAAGGTGAGAGGGAGCGGAAAAACCTCGGGAATAATACCGTTTATAGTTGTGCAGAATGCGCTTACACTGGCGATAAGCCAAGGTTCGTTGCGTAGGGGCAGTTCGGCGGTATACCTGCCAGTTTGGCACCCGGAAGTAGAGGAGTTCCTTGACATAAGGAGACCCACCGGTGGCGATCCTAACCGTAAGGCATTAAATATACACCATGGCGTTTTACTGACTGATGAATTCATGGAGGCAGTGGGGCAAGACAAGATGTGGAATCTCGTAAGCCCCAAGGACCAAAGCGTGATTTCTACTGTTAAGGCTAGAGATTTGTGGATCAAGATCCTGACCACTAGGGTGGAAACAGGAGAGCCTTACATAATATTTGTTGATACGGTAAATAGGTGCAAGCCTGACATATACAAGGAGTTGGGATTGGAAGTGAAGATGTCCAACCTTTGCACGGAAATAACTCTAGCTACAGGCGAGGATCATTTAAAAAAATCACGCACCGCTATATGTTGTCTAGCTTCTTTAAATTTGGAATACTACGATATGTGGAGTGATAATTCCCAGTTTGTCGAAGATGTGATGCGGTTTTTGGACAACGTGTTGACGGATTTTATTGAGAAAGCTCCGGATGAAATAGAGCGTGCGAGATATTCTGCTATGAGAGAGCGAAGTATTGGGGTGGGAGTGATGGGTTTCCACTCGTTCCTTCAGAGCAAAATGGTGCCGTTTGAATCTTTTGCGGCGACAATGTGGAATAAAAAGATATTTTCGAATCTAAAGAGCCAGGTTGACGCTATCTCAAGGAAGCTGGCTTTAGAAAGGGGTGCGTGCCCTGATGCAATAGACGCGAATAAAATGGAGCGGTTTGTACACAAGCTTTCTATAGCGCCTACAGCATCTATATCGATCATAGCAGGCAACACTTCACCGGGCATCGAGCCATATGCTGCTAATGTATTTACTCATAAAACTTTGACGGGGTCGTTCATTGTACGTAACAAGTTTTTGCAGGAATTGCTCAAATCGAAAGGCAAAGATGATGATCAAGTTTGGTCTTCTATTTCTACAAATGAGGGGTCCGTGCAGCACTTAGACTTTCTAAGCGAACAAGAAAAGCTAGTTTTTAAAACCGCATATGAGCTGGATCAACGTTGGGTTGTTGAGCATAGTGGAGATAGGACTCCGTACATATGTCAGGCACAGTCAGTGAATATCTTTCTGCCTGCCGGCGTGCATAAAAGGTATTTGCACAAAGTGCATTTTCTGGCATGGAAGAAGGGCGTGAAGAGTTTGTACTATTTAAGGTCTAAGTCGGTACAAAGGGCTGATAAGGTGTCGCATGACGTAAACGGCAGTGCTGTAGTGCCTTGCAAACAGATAACAAATTTTAGTTATGAGGAATGTTTGGCGTGTCAGTAGTATGTACGTGTTTTCGGTCTAAGAGACTTGTTCGTCGTGTTATATAAGGGCATAAGCGAGCTTTTTGCGTCACTAGCACCTGAGAGCAGGATCATTGGTATAGATTATGGGGAAAAAAAGGTCGGTCTAGCCGTAAGTGATACAACGTACTTAATAGCGACGCCATACCGTGTGTATATAAGACGCAACACTAGGTCAGACCTGGGAGAGCTAGCAGCAATCATGCGTTCTTTAAAAGTTGGTGCTATCGTATTAGGTATGCCTTATGAGTCAGATGGTAGCGAAGGTGCTTTTTGTTTTAAAGTTCGTAACTTTGCTAATAAGATCAGCCGCAAATCGGGTTTAGGTGTTTATCTGCATGATGAAAGATTCTCCACTGCTATGGCTAGCAGGATAACTATTGAGTCGGGGTTGCGGAGAAAAGAATCTCAGGTGATAGATGATAAAATAGCTGCTGCGTTGATACTGCAGCAAGTGTTAGATATGGCTCGAAATTTGGGAACCTAAGGTGACATAGCTTATGCGCAACAAGGGTCTTCAAAGAAATCTGGTTTTGGTAGTCAAGGAATTATTCTCTGCGTCAGCGTAAAAAAGATGTTCAACGCGTTTTTATCCATGTACAAAATACGATTGTTGCAAACTGTGTCTAATAGCACGAAGTTGGACCATACGGAGGAAAGCAAATCGTAATTACCGCTACACAAAATAAGCGTATGATGTACAGGTAGAGACGTGAGTGGATTATATACTAAATCCGGCAACTAGAGTATTTTTCATTGCTGGTCTAAACAAACGGAAATAAAACGTCATGGCCAGTAGGGTTCTTGTCAAAAGTGAAACGGATGCTTGGAATCACTTCAACAATTACTAAGAGGCAGCAGGGCGTGCCAGTATCAACTTGAGCATGGTCCAGGTTTAAATAAACACTATGTCAGCACTTTTGTCGTCGAATGCTTCGTAGTAAATCAAATAAATAACAGTATGCGCACGCATAGGGTGTACACCCAGCTTGTTAGCAAAAACAAGAAAAAACCTCACCCCGTGAACAAATAACAACGCAAATTAAATCGAAATGTCAGAAGAAGGCGATGAAGTGTTCAATAAGCATGCCCATCGAGTTTCGTGATATTTCGTGTGATGAACGTCAGCATCTCTCCAAAATGAAAATACCCCACATGTCACGCATACTAAGGATATTTAACCAACACCCGGATGAAAAACATTGTGAACAGTACCACAACACGTTGCACCTACCGCAGCGTCAGTGTATGCAAATATGACTGCAACAAGACAAATACGCACTGTTGTATCGTAATTTTACAGCACTTCTGCGAATCCAATAGTGGATGGCACATAAGACCCCCCCCAGAATCCCAGCAGTAAACATCGCTTTGTTTATTATGGAAAGAGTTTTCGCTAAAGCCGGGCAAAACCCTGAAGGAGACGTCATGCTTCCAGCAAAACGTTCCATATGTCCCAAACACTCAAACAACCTACCGGTTTCCACTCAGTTACTAACAAGAGACCCGCCATTCATGAACACCATATGATCGCGGTCGGGACTAGTCGACACTATCGTTACAGGTACGCCCACCAACTCCTCAATCCTTTTGATGTATGCCAACGCGTTACGCGGTAAATCTTCTGGCGACACTGCTCCTAGCGTACTTGCTTTCCATCCAGGTAGCACCTCATACACCGGCTCTAGCCTGCTCTGAACATGCGTTGCAGGTGGCAAATAGTCGTAGTATTTTTCTCCTAGTCTATAACCCACGCATACCTTTATCTCTTCAAACGAATCGAGAACGTCAAGCTTTGTTATCGCCATCTCTGTGGCACCGGAAAGCAGCGCTGTTTGTCGCACCAAAACCGAGTCAAACCATCCACACCTGCGCCGTCTTAGGCTGACAGTTCCGAATTCTTTGCCTCGGTCAACCATCATATTACCTATCTCATCTTCCAGCTCAGTTACAAATGGTCCATTACCCACCCTTGTAGCGTATGACTTAGCTAGTCCGATAACTCTCAAATTTCTCAGCGTGCCCACACCGCACCCCACAGACACATATCCAGCCAAGGTATTACTGGAGGTGACATACGGATACGTCCCGTGGTCAACATCAAGCATAGCGCCCTGAGCCCCTTCAAAAAGGATGGTTTTCTTCTGAGATATCTGATCGTATATTATTTTTCCTACATGCTTAACATACGGAAGCACCTGAGGTGCAATGTGATGCAGCTCGTCCATTATTTTATCTACTGATACATCAGGTTCATTTGTGGCTTTCCTAAGTAAATTATGGTATGCCAGAAGACACTCTACCTTATTTCTTAGGGACCGCTCATCCGTAAGATCACAAAGTCTTATCGCGCGGCGCCCTACCTTATCTTCATAACACGGACCTATTCCCATGCACGTCGTTCCAATAGCATCACTTCCACGCATGCTTTCCAGAATTTTCTCTGTTTCTCTATGCACGCTAAGCACAAGTGGACAAGTCTCGGATAGCGATAAATTGTCAGGCGATAGTTTAATTCCGCTTTTAGCGAGGATTTCCATCTCTCTAACAAGAGCATAGGGGTCCAGTACAACACCGTTCCCTATTACAGATTGCTTACCCTCTCTCAACACCGAAGAAGGTAACAGACTTAATTTGTACACCTTTCCTTCAACGACAATTGTATGTCCCGCATTGCTACCACCCTGGAACCTGACAACGGTGCAAGCGCTTTCGGACAACCAGTCTACGACCTTACCCTTGCCTTCGTCACCCCACTGTAGTCCTACCACTACTATACTCGGCATTGAGAGTCCACATAAAATACCAGGCCAAGCTAACAAAATAACGAAATAGTGTCAACACTGTTAGGGGAGTATTATGCTTTCTCGGAAGACCGTTAAGAGTATAAAGTACCCATGAGAGCAAGAACAGTGGAGAAATTCCCTAAAATAGCTGAAGATTTTATTAGGATATATCACATTTTTTCAATTCTATGGACTAAAAACTAACACCAGCATGACTATTGTTGTACCAAATCTTCAAAAAACGACACACAATGTTGCATCTAAGACGACATAAGATTTCCAACAGGAACCACTGATGTATGCCTTTTAGGCAAATGATGAAGAGCACTCTTAGTAGCAATATGACTCACTTCTGCGACACAAAAATGTCCTGCATTGCAAAGCAAGAAAAAGTCCCAATAAAACCAAAGCTTGTAGTTAATAAAAGTTGGTGAGATCTTACGCGCTCAATCTATGCGAGTCTTCCATCCTGCAACCCCGACTCAATAGTTATCCTGCTAGCCATAGCAGTGGAGAATCTTTCATCATGCAGATAAACACCTAAACCCGATTTGCGGCTGATCTTATTAGCAAAGTTACGAACTTTAAAACAAAAAGCACCTTCGCTACCATCTGACTCATAAGGCATACCTAATACGATAGCACCAACTTTTAAAGAACGCATGATTGCTGCTAGCTCTCCCAGGTCTGACCTAGTGTTGCGTCTTATATACACACGGTATGGCGTCGCTATTAAGTACGTTGTATCACCCACGGCTAGATCTATCTTGATTCAGTTGTCACGTTTTATATCAGGCCTATATGAATTATCACAGGTCAGCAATTACTGGACGAGCCGCATCTTTACATAGGAAAACAGACGAAACAAAACGTATAGCCCAGATTGGAATAAATACAAAAAACGTTTAACACCCAGTAGCAGCTGACGAAATACACTGAAAAACCACAACCCCGCGCCACCCCTGTACCAAAATCCCACGTGTTTATGTGTTAGACGGAACGTAGGCTGCAAAGGCTTCCACACTACTTCTCTTCAGCGCTCTTCTCATTTCCTGCTGCGCCTGACAACGCAGGTAACGAAGGTCCCACTGACCCGGAGGACCCTGCAGCTCCTGGCTTCCTCGGACTGCGGGCAAATTCAACAACTATCACAGCTCTCCGATTTTGGGCATTGGCTCTCTCAACTTCTTTTGCATCGCTGGAGTACACCAGGACCTCGGGTTCGGACTTTCCCCTTGATTGCACTGCGACCCTAGGGGCAAGAGACCTGTCGCATCCCAGTATGAACTGCTTGACAGCGTTAGCACGCTTCTCTCCCAGAGCCATACTATACTCTTCAGTTCCCGTGGAGTCGGCATGTCCGATAACTACAAGAGACATGGTGTTATCTCTCTTCATGTGTTCGACCAGCTCGAGTATCATTCGCTTTCCCGGGCCTTTAATCTCATATTTATCTGAGTCAAAGTACACCTTCTCCACTTTTTTCGTGAAGGCAACCCTTTCTACTCTCGACTCTAACTTTCCGTGCGAAAAAAAGTCACCACACCCTGCTACGACAAGCAGCGCTGACAACAACAAAAACAACCTGCACCGCAGCATAGCAACCCCCTTCTGTAGTAAACTTGACGATAAAAATCACTAAAAAGTCACACACCACGGATAGATCATTGCTTAAAACTACACCAAGTCAAGTAAAATAATTTTTACACATTTTGCCGATTTGTTGTGGCTTTAGTAGTTATGTATGCTAAAAACTTAGAGCGATTTTGCTGCGGTCTGAGGGTGTGCTGATTGGTTGAGGGCAGGTTCTTGCATGCTACTGGTGACGGAATTTTTGCCCGGTACAGTTCGGTGTATGCTGCCATCGTAAGAGCGTGTTAATGTATGGGAAGGTTTCGGTTGTTGTATATATGAAACATTACAAATTTTTGGAACAGATTTTTGCGAAGATACGCAACATCAGTGGTGTGGTAAACGAGCTCTGCAAAGGTATGTCGAGCATACCCGACTGTGCCAACAAAATACGTACATTGCAGGAGATTAGGCAAGAGTTAATAGATAGCGATGTTGTTACGGATGCCCTGAGCAGTTCACTGTCCAATAAAGGGCAGTTGAGTGACTGGGAAGTTGCGAACTTGCACTGCATGAGCAGAATGCACAAGAATCTCAGAAATATTCCTTCAGATCTTACGAGCTCACTTACGATCGCAAGGGTGAATTGCAAAAATGCGTGGATGTCATTTAAAGAGTCGGGTGGGGAACCTTCTGATACAAAACGCTGTCTTGCTGATGTTGTGAAGTTGTTATCGGAAATTGCTTCAATTAAATCAAGTGATATTAGCGTTGGTGGCAAGTACGACGTAATGCTTAAGATGCACGATGGGGACTTAGACAGTAAAAGAATCGATGAGGCCTTCACAGACATAGGTGCATTTTTTAGACAATTTTTCGGTGAGGTGTTGGAGAAACAGAATAGCAGCAAGGTGCACGTTGCAAAGTCGATTTCCTGCGATAAGCAGAAAATGCTTCATGATAGCTTGGTACCATTGATATGTGAGGGCTTTGCTTCAGAAAACAATAAAAAGCTCGAAGAGCTTGGATATTGCGAATGTGGCTACAGTGAATCCTGGCGTGTTTCATGTTATGAGGACGACTACAGAGTGGGCTTGAGGGGCGCATTGGAGAACGCAGGGTATGCTCTATATCTCCATAACCTACCCAAAAAGCAGGAGGATCTTCCTGTGGGCGGCTTTGCAGGAAGCGTGATGTATGAGGCACAAGGACAGCTGATGTCCTCCCATATCCTGAAGGATAGCAGATTTTTAGAGTTTGCTGTTCCTATATTGAAGAAGCTTCTTTCTTTGCGTGGAAAAGCTGCGTACATAAGCAACATACAACTTTACCTTTCTCAAGTAAAGCCAGATGTGCTTCTTAGAAGATCAGATGAGGTTTCTATGATAGCTCATATAATGTTGAGGTATGCTCTAGAGAAGGAACTGATCAACGGGGATCTAGACGTGAACGACCTTTCTGATGCCTGGGCGCAGGGTATGAAGTACTACTTTGATACAGTTCCGCAAAATGACAGCGAGGGGTTTTTGCAGGATGGATACTGGGTATCGGGTATTTTTGGCTACCTACCGAGCAAGTTGCTAGGGGCAATTGCTGCGACGCAAATTTTTTATGCTATTCAGGAACAGCGTACAGACATTTTGGGCAAGATCTCTGAGGGAGATTTTACTGACTTGGCAGCCTGGTTGCGTAAGTACATATATTCTCATGGAGGACGCTATAGCAGCACAATGATATTGAAGAAAATTACTGGCAAAAGGGTTGATGTTGATTCTTACAAGAACCACTTGGTGAGTAGATATTTGAGCATGTGAGTAAGGCAATGGATGATCTTAGCCGTGAAATGAGGGATTTTTGTACAGCTGAGTCGTATTGCACAATGGCGAGTGCCATCAGGGTTTTGACAGTAGACGCAGTGCAAAATGCTGCATCAGGGCATCCCGGCATGCCTTTAGGAATGGCAGATGTTGCGGCTGTTCTGTTTTCTAAATTTCTTAGATTCAGTGTTTGCAATCCGTCTTGGGTGAATAGGGATAGGTTTGTCCTATCAAATGGTCATGGATCCATGCTTGTGTACGCTATTCAGTACCTTTTAGGTCAGTTGAACATAGAGGACATAAAGAATTTTAGATGTTTACACTCAATAACTCCTGGGCATCCAGAATATGGGGTTACGCCGGGAATTGAAGCGACCACAGGTCCATTAGGACAAGGTCTGGGTTGTGCCGTGGGCATGGCCATTGCGGAGCGAATGCTTGCTGAGAGGTTCGGGGAGGATTTGGTAAACCATTATACATACGCAATGGTAGGCGACGGGTGTTTGATGGAGGGCATTAGCCACGAATCTGCCTCTCTTGCAGGGCATTTAAAACTAAGAAAGCTTATTGTGTTATTTGATGACAACGGGATTTCTATAGACGGTAGAACCAGTATAACAACTTCGGATAGTGTAGCGTGCAGGTTTGATGCTTACGGATGGGACTACATAAAAGCAGACGGACACGACTTTAAACAGATAACGGAAGCAATAGAGGCGGCTAGAGAAGCTGAAAGACCAACCATAATTGCGTTTAAGACAATAATAGGGAAGTCTATGGTTTCCAAGGAGAATACATCGGCGGCACATAGTTGGCCTTTTACTACTGAAGACGCAGAAGGGGTAAAAAAGTTGCTGGGGTGCAATAGAAATGCTTTTGACGTTGAACCTGAAGCATTGTTACTCTGGAAGAGAGTGAGAGAAAGTGCGGAATTGGAATATGATGCATGGTTTAGAAAGGCTGAGAGTTGTGTAGGATTCTCTGAGCTTTGTAGCAGAGTATCCAGTAAGGGGGTGGAAGAAGACGTTCTTTTTGAGGTTTGTAAATCTTTCAGTATTACGGATTTTCCCGAAGCTACGAGGAAGTCTTTCGGCAGGGTGTTCGAGCTTCTTGTAAGCAGAGAGGATAAGTTTATTGGTGGGTCTGCTGATTTAACGTCTTCCAATAACACAAGAGCTAGCACCGCGCGTCCCATTGTGCAAGGAGATTTTTCTGGCTCATATATTCATTATGGGGTCAGGGAACATGCCATGGGAGCCTGTATGAATGGGATTGCGCTGCATGGGGGATTTATTCCATACGGTGGGACATTCTTGGTATTTTCGGATTATTGCAGACCTTCTATAAGATTGTCTGCATTGATGGGATTACAAGTTATTTACGTAATGACACATGATTCCATTGGCGTGGGAGAAGATGGTCCTACGCACCAACCTGTGGAGCATCTTGCATCACTTAGGGTAATACCAAATCTATATGTTTTTAGGCCTGCTGATGCCGTAGAGGTATTGGAATGCTGTAGTATTGCCTTGAGGCTTATTAAGTCACCCTCTCTTTTCGTGTTAACAAGACAGAATGTGCGGCGCGTTCGTGCTGGTGATCCAAGTGTGAATTTATCGGAGAGGGGTGCTTATATCCTTGAAGAGTCAGAAGGTGATATTTTGCAGGTCACTATTTTTGCGACAGGCTCTGAAGTTGGAATTGCCTTGGAGGCGAGAGAGGTTCTGTATAAGGATTATGGTGTTGGGACAAGGGTAGTATCGATCCCATGTTCGAGGATATTTGATCAACAAGAAAAAGAGTATGTAGATGCTATATTAAGCAACGATAGTTTAAAGGTGGCTGTCGAAGCGGCTAGTTCATGGGGGTGGCATAAGTATTTGGGGCAAGATGGGATGTTTGTAGGACTAGACGAATTTGGCGCTTCTGGAAAGTGCGAGGACCTGTATAAATATTTTGGCATCACTAAAGAAAATTTAGTTGCAAAAATAATTGCCAAACTACACCTTAACGCATGATGCTGCTGACATTGGGTGAAATTGATGATGTTTTCTGTTTTTGTCTTGCTGGTGTGTAGTGCTGCGATGTTGTTCAAGGTCGTAACAGCGGGCAGTGTTTATGATAAGATTCTGGGGCTTAATGTATTCAGCACATGCATGGTTGTGTCCATAGTGGCTTTAGGGTTTGCGCTTGACGCAGTTGAGTTTTTTATTGATGTATCTCTCATGTATGCTTGTGTGGGTCTTGTAGCTGCTGTTGCGTTTGCGAAATTTTTTTCGGTTACTACTTAAGGAGACAATAGGTGATTTCAACGTTAGGAATATGTCTCTTTTGTTTGGGGATTGCTTTCAAAGTCATTTCGGTTATAGGAGTTTTTAGGTTTTCTGACTTTTGTTCCAGGGTCCATGCCGCAGGTATAGTGGACTCTGCGGGGATGACCCTGACTCTTGTTGGGATTGCGATGCAGTATGGGTTTTCCATGTTAGTACTAAAGATTTTGGTGCTAATATGTCTTTTATTGGTTACCAACACGACTATGTGTAACATTTTGACCAGTGCCGCTTGTAATGCTAAGGGTAATAATGAGGAGTTGGATAACTGAGTAATGTTAGAAAGCGTAGAAATAATTGACTGGATACTTTTGACATTTTTGACAGTTTCTGCTGTTTCTGTGGTATTCGTCGATAATTTGCTTGTTAATATGGTTGTAATGTGTGCATTCAGCATCTCTATTGCCGCTTTGTACTTAGTAATGAATGCTCCAGACGTTGCTATCACAGAGGCTGCGGTGGGTGCGGGGTTCAGTACGGTGCTGATGTTAGTTGTTCTGTTGCATCTTGGGTATAAGACCAAAATTGGAAAATGGTCTGATTATGGCAAGCTGGGGTTAATGGGTGCTGGAGTGCTTGCTGGGGCACTGTTCCTAATTCTGTCTTATGGGGTAATGGATCTACCTGAGTTTGGTGACCGTGCATCACCGGCGAACGCAGCTGCAACTGTGTCGTATGTGAGCAACGCTTACAGCTACACAGGCATACCCAATCTGGTCACAGCTATATTGGCAAGTTTTCGTGGATACGATACCATGTGTGAAACGGTGGTAGTTTTTGCAGCATCTGTTAGTGTTTCATTGTTGATTGGTAAGGGCAGTGGGAAGTAGTGTAAGGAACGCTGGAATACTGAGTGGAGATTCAGCGCTTCGCTATATTGTATCCTTCATGTTTTCTGTGATACTCATATACGGGTTTTATGTCCATTTCCACGGTGATTACAGCCCAGGTGGGGGATTTCAAGGTGGTGTAGTTGTTGCGTCTGCGGTAATCTTGTACGCAATGGTTTTTGGATGTTCCCAAGTTTGTATGGCGCTACCTAGCTTGGGTGCCGTTGCCGCTATTGGGTTGTTCATTTACTTTGTGACAGGTATAGTATCAGTATTTCTAGGAGGGAGTTTTTTGTCTTATATATTTCTGCTTTTTGATTCGGTGACCGAGCAGAAATTAGGTGTATTTGTTGTTGAGCTGGGGGTGGGGCTCACTGTGTTTTCCTCTGTTGTCAGCATTTATTTTGACTTTGCATCGTTGCAAAATGATATACACTGAGTTCAGCAGCCCCGTGATTTTGCTTTAGTTGGTGTTGCGAGCTTTTGTACATGAGTAGAAATGCAGATGGCTTTCGTGGTGTCGCACATAAACTATGTTGTTAGTACGTTTTTGCTCGTATTGGGGTTGTTTGTTATTATTACTGGTAGTAATCGCGTAAAGCAGCTTGTGGGTTTGAGTATTTTTCAGACTTCTGTGCTGTTATTTTATGTTTCTTTGGGGTATGTGAGTGCTTCCAAGGCTCCGATACTTTCAAGTGAATACCCCGTTGGGGTGTTATACAGTAACCCGCTGCCCGGTGTGTTGATGTTGACCGCAATAGTTGTTGGCGTAGCAACAATGGCTGTGGGGCTTGCTATGGTCATAAGAATAGAGAAGCAGTCTTGATATTGGTCGTGTCCTCTATTTAGCAGTGTGTAGCTTTAGGTTTGTGATTGCATACTTGTATGCTTAGGGTAATTTTTAGTAGTTTAGTTATTGTTGGTTGTGTTTTGTGTCTAATAGTAATACTGGAAGGAGAATACTTATTGATGCCGCGTACGTTGATGAGGTAAGAGTTGCGGTTGTTGATGAAGGGAGAGTTGTTGAATTTGATCAAGAGTTAAAGGATAGAAAACAGTTTCGTGGTGGCAACATATATTACGCAGTTGTCAGGCGTATTGAACCTTCGCTCCAGGCTGTCTTCATAGAGTATGGCATGGGCAAGCATGGGTTTTTGCCGTTTTCTGAGATATCTGTAGATAATTATCAACTCCCTCCTGAGGAAAAGGAAGCCTTAGTAAAAACCGTTTACGGTGGTGCTCAAGGGGAGATTAATGAGCCTCATGAAGATGAGGAAAATATACAGCAACGTGATGACGATGCGTGTAATGATGAGGAGGGTAAGCTCGGCGAAGATCGTGCGGCAATGCATAAAAGTGCCTCGAACAAGAGTGGTAAATCTAAATTATCGCTACACAAGATGTACAAAGTACAGAACGTGATAAAAGTGGATCAAAGGCTAATGGTTCAGATTGTAAAAGAGGAGCGCGGCAGCAAGTGTGCCACTTTTTCTACCTACATAGTTCTTGCAGGTAGATACTGTATTTTTATGCCTAATTCTGGGAACAAAAATAGTGGCATATCCAGGCGTATAGAAGATTGTGATAATAGGAGGAGCCTGAAGGAATTAATTGGCGAAATTAAGCTACCCAAGGAGTCGGGTATAATTATAAGAACTGCGGGTAGTAATAAAAGCCAAAAGGAAATAGAACAAGATTTAGCATATTTGCGAGCTACATGGGATGAGATATGTGCACATTGTAACACTCTTGAGCATCCATCCTTGTTATATGTCGAGGCTGATATAATAAGGAGAACACTAAGAGATTTTTGTAGTGAAGGTGTACACGAGATCGTTGTTGCTGGCAATAAAGCATACTGTCAGGTTAAGGAATACGCCAAGTGCATGTTGGGAAACAAGTTGCGTGTTAGGATGTACAAGGGGGGTGTTCCTATATTTGCCCATTATAGGATCAATTCACAGATTTTGGAATTATATACGGATAAGGTTCACCTACCGTCTGGTGGCTATTTAGTAATAACTCCGACAGAGGCGTTAGTTTCTGTTGACGTAAATTCCGGGAGAATGACAGGGGAGGACAGCATAGAGGAGACTGCTTACAGAACAAACATGGAAGCTGTCAAAGAGATAGCAAGACAGGTAAGTCTTCGCGGGCTATCAGGGCTCATTATAATAGACTTCATAGACATGGTTAAATACAGGTATTGTCGCGCTGTAGAGGCGGAAGTCCGAGAAGCCTTTAAGGGAGACAGAGCGAAGGTGCAGTTCGGTTACATCAGCACTTTCGGGCTTATGGAGATATCTAGGCAACGCGTGAAGCAGAGTATACTAGAAACGAGTACCGTTCAGTGTCTGCATTGCAAAGGTGTTGGCAGAATCAGGTCGTGGGAGTCGATTTCTGCGAGTATACTGCGCGACGTGAGTTATGCTGCCAATAAGCATCCAGAGAAAATTATAGTTGTTACTACTGCATCGCAGATTGTGTCATACCTGTTCAACAATAAGCGTAAGTATATAAATGATCTGGAAAATGAGTTCAAAGTTCTCATTAGATTGGAAATAAGTGATGGCGCGCAAATGTCAGATTTCAGCATCCGTGTGGAGAAGGGGTACGCTAGCGCCGTAAACGACGAATCTGCAGAGCCGGTGCATGTCGTTCCCAAGATGGCAAAGGAAGAAAAATGTAAGGAATCCGAAGGAGTTACCGAGGGGACGCCGCGAAAAGAATCCTCGAGTCAAGTTCAAGAGGCGAGTACCCAGGCTACAGGATGGATAAATAAATGGTTAACTAGAGTTCTTGATAACGTATCTTAAAAATATCTCTAATCTAAGCCATGCGGGAAGAAAAGCGCTGTCACGGTTAAGCGTGGTATTGCGTTTTTATTTTCTATCGATGGCTTAGTAGTTTTTTATGTGGTCTCTTTTCTTACTTCGTGGACAAGTATCATGCGTGTGCTGCTGTTACAGGGTGTTGTTGTCTTGTTGTGTGAAATTTGAAACACATAATTTTTCTAATTTTTGGAGAGAGGGTTGTAATTTCAAACTTTGGTGATTATATCTACCGTGTCCTAGTTTTTTGTTTCGTGTGGGGGTAATCATGGCTGCTGAGCGTATTATAGGTATAGATCTGGGTACTACGAACTCCTGTGTTGCAGTTATGGAGGCAGGTACCGCAAAGGTGATAGAGAATAGCGAGGGTTCGAGGACTACCCCTTCAGTAGTGGCGTTTACAGACAGTGAAAGACTGGTAGGAGAATTAGCAAAACGACAAGCGAATATAAATGCTCAGAACACAATATACGCCAGTAAGAGGATCATTGGGCGTAGATATGATGATATGCGGGATGTTAAGTGTTCTTATGAGATATTTCCTGCTAAGAATGGGGATGCATGGATACGTGCAAGGGGAGAGGGATATTCTCCTGTGCAGGTGGGTGCGTTTATTCTGGAGAAGATAAAGGAAACAGCAGAGAGGTACTTCGGCGCTCCCGTAAAGAAGGCCGTAATTACCGTTCCCGCGTACTTTAACGATGCTCAGCGGCAGGCCACAAAGGATGCTGGTACTATTGCTGGGCTTGATGTGGTCAGAATAATAAATGAGCCTACAGCAGCTGCTCTGGCTTACGGGCTTGATAAAGGTGATAAGCAGAAGACAATAGTTGTGTATGACCTTGGTGGGGGTACATTTGATGTTTCTGTACTGGAAATCGCAGATGGGGTATTTGAGGTTAAGGCAACTAACGGTGATACCAGACTGGGAGGCGAAGACTTTGATAATGCCATCATGGAACACATGATGGATGCCTTTAAGAAGGAGACAGGTATTAACCTTAAAAATGATCCAATGGCTGTACAGAGGATTAAGGAGGCTGCTGAGAAGGCCAAAATAGAACTGTCCACTAGGTTGGAGACGGATATCACCCTACCGTTCATCTCAAGCGACAGCACGGGCGCTAAGCATCTCAGCTTGAAGCTCACTAGGGCTAAGTTTGAGAGTTTGGTAGACGAATTGATCGAGCGCACAATTGAGCCTTGCAGAAAGGCCCTGAGTGATGCTGGAATTAAGGATGGTAGCAAGGTGGATGAGGTTGTTCTTGTTGGTGGCATGACAAGGGTACCTAAGGTTATACAGAGAGTAAAAGACTTTTTTGGTAAGGAACCTTGTAAAGGTGTTAATCCGGATGAAGTTGTAGCTGTTGGCGCGGCTATCCAGGGAGGTATTCTTACTGGTGATGTGAGAGATGTGTTGCTTCTGGATGTTGCTCCGCTGTCGTTAGGCATTGAGACTCTCGGGGGTGTATTTACTCCGCTTATTGAGCGTAATACCACGATTCCTACTAAGAAATCCCAGGTGTTTTCAACTGCTGAAGATGGGCAAACTGCTGTTACCATAAAGGTATATCAGGGTGAAAGGAAGATGGCTGTTGATAATAAGCTGCTTGGTCAGTTCAGCCTGGAAGGTATTCCTTCGGCGCCTCGTGGTATTCCGCAGATTGAAGTAACATTTGACATTGATGCCAACGGTATAGTGCATGTGTCTGCAAAGGACAAGGCTTCCGGTAAGGAACAGACAATAAAAATACAGTCTTCGGGTGGGTTGACCGATGACGAGATAAAGAAGATGGTTCAGGATGCTCAGGAAAGAGCTGCGGAAGATGAGAAGCGCAAGAAGTATGTTGAGCTCAAAAACAGTGCGGATAGCCTAATTCACTCAGTTGAAAAGTCCTTAAAGGATTATGGAGATAAGGTAAGCAGTTCTGATAAGTCCAGCATAGAGAGTGCTGTAAAGGACTTGAGGGAGTGTGTTAGTTCTGGTGATGGCAATTCTGATATATTGCAGCAGAAGTACGATGCTTTGATGAGCCTTTCTATGAAATTAGGGGAGGCTGCCTATGCCAATAAGGAAGGGGCTTCTTCCTCTGCTGGTGGTACTGCAGGAAGTGGAGAAGGTGGAGCATCATCGGAAAATCCTGAGGAGCGTGTTGTGGATTCAGAGTACCAGGAAATAAATAAGGATGAGGATAAGAAGAACACTTAGGTATTGATAAGGGACTGGGGGTCTGGTATCATCCGCAGGGGTCTGCGTTGTACGTGTAGGTTGAAAGTTCCTCGAGCCCGATTTGTTCATATAGGGAGCCGTCACTGACGATTTCGTGTAGGTCGTTATATGGCGCCCACCTTAGCTTTAGTCTCAGGACACTAAGCAAAGAGTTACGGCAAATGCGGATCCCTGTCTCTTTCCTTGTTGTGTGAGCTTATGGATAGGTCAAGAAATGGGCTGTGCCGAGGAGAGATACTCAAGTTTTCTGCTGTTGAGCTTTTTTCCATAGTTCTAGACGTTGAAAAGTATCCGGAGTTTTTGCCGTGGTGCAAAGATGTTGTGATTATCGGTAAAAACAAGGAATACATGGATGTAGAGCTAATTGCTGGTTTTATGTCTATGAAGGGGAAGTACACATCTCGTGTGCAGTTTTCTAAACCCACGAAAGAAAACGCGGGATGGATTGAAGCGAAATCCAACGATGGGATTTTTAAGTCTTTATATTGCAAGTGGAATTTTGTACCAAGAGGAGAGAGGGAGACTCTTGTCGAATTTTCTGTGGACTTTTCTTTCAAGAGCAGTGTCTTACAGTTTGCGTTTGACATGGTTTCCGGTGCTGCGCAGTTGCACATAGCTCGTGCATTCAGGAACAGGGCATACGAGCTGCTAAATAGCAAGTAGAGGACTTGTGGTGTTTTTTGTGGATACAGTTTGGTTTATGTGATGAATTTTCACGAACTGTACCGATAACTTGTTTACTCAGGTTTGTGTGGGTATATAGAATAGGGACTTTGGTATAGTGACATAGGTACTTCTCGTGGGCTTTGGATTATCTGCAGTAGCAGAAGCAGTTGTGGGGATAGTAGCAGCAAGGTTAGGAAGTATCCGTGGTTGTGACTACACTTTGGATGGTTTAGAGTATTTCCCACTTATATTGTCATTTTTGATTTCTTTGTCTTCTATATTTTTGGGGGTACGGGGAAGTTATAAAGAAATATTGTGTTCTATTTTGTACTGCGTGGGTAGCATTGTTGCATTAGCATCTTCAAACCTAACGTATACCACTATTGGCTTCGAAGTTATGGCATTAGCTGCAGCTTTTCTTGTAGCTTTGGGAAACTGCAAGAGTGGAGGTCCTGCGTTTCTCAGCTATACATGCATGCACTTTTTTTCAGGTGTATTGTTGTTGCTAGGTGCGTGTCAACATGAAAATTTGGGATATCTGGAGGGATTGCCAAGGTGGCTTTTCTTGATGGGGTTGCTTATCAATGCAGCCGCTTTTCCTTCGTCTTTTTGGGTTTTGTGTTCATATCCTAGAGCCTCAAGTTTTGGCATTATGGTGTTGTCTTTGTTCACTACTAAGGTTGCATTGTATTTGTTGCTCAGAGAGTTCTCGGGCGAGTCCGTGATAATGTATGTTGGCGTTTTGACAGCGGTTTATGCAGTTATATTTTCGCTAATTGAGAAAAATGTACGACGACTTATGTCTTACGGGTTAGTTGGGCAGGTAGGTCTCATATTGATGGCAATAGGGTGCGCGGGTATCCCCCGGGACATTGTCATAATGCAGATGGCTTTTTCTGTCTTATACCAGCTGTTGTTGTTCATGGCTGCTGAGTGTGCAGAGCGGAACTCCGGAAGTGTTGACATAAATAAAATGTCGAAAAGTATAGGTGTGTTCTCAGTAGAATCGTTAGGTTGTTTGGTTGCTTTGCTGAATATGGGAGGCTTTCCTGGAACTGCTGGCTTCGTGGTGAAGGGGTTTATGCTGAACATGGAGATAGAAGGCTTTAGTTATGAATTTCTAAAATACGTCCACCCAGCAATGGATTTAGCGTTATTTGCCAGTGTTGGCATGAAGTTTTTCTGGCACACTACTTTGAAAAGTTACGGTTCGGCCTCCCATAGCCAGGGAAATATTACGTCTAGAATATCAATATTGGCCTTATCACTTGTTACAGTAGTATCAGGGATACTTTATGGTCGGGGTGTCCTTTTCTATTCGCACAAATTTGTATATACATTGGAGGAAGTAACCACTAAATTAGCTATTCTTGCTGCGGTCTTGTCTTGTTTTACTTTGTTCAGAGATAAGTTTGCGGGACGAGTTGAGTTGTCTGTGTTAGAGTCTTTGATTAGCAGAAAAGTTATTTTTACTGTAGAAAAATTAGGTGGTTGCTTCTCTTTCGTGAAGGAATTTGTTCGTGGATATGCGTTGGAAGAGAGCACATTAGGGGTAGAAATCGGTGATAGGGAGACTACTTTGCTCAGTGGCGCACCGACAGGGCTTATAAGTTCCACGCTGCTTCTCGTTATGTTGTGTATTTGTATTGTGTTGGTATGGGCTTATGTTTGAATCTTTGACTAGGGGGCTTTCTTCTGCGTTACAGAAATTAAGTGGGAAACGTGAAATATCTAGCAAGGATTTTGACCTTGTCATGGAAGATATAACACAAGCGCTGTTGGATGCCGACGTTAATCTGGGTGTTGTGGATGAGTTTATAGATAATATCCGGAACAAAATAGTTGGTGGAGACGTAGTAAAGGGTGTTCTGCCAGAGCAAATGATCATAAAGCGTGTCGAGGAATGCCTCATTGAGATGCTGGGCAACGAGAAGAGCAATCTTGATCTTACATGTAAACAACCTCCTGCGATTATTATGATGGTAGGTTTGCAGGGCGTAGGTAAGACTACCAATACAGTAAAGGTGGCTCTGAAGCTGAAAAAAGATTCTAAAAAACCATTAGTTGCTTCTTTGGATGTGTATAGACCTGCGGCACAAGAACAGTTAAAGATTTTGGCTGCTGGGGTTGGTGTGGACAGCCTTCCAATAGTGGAAGGGCAAAAACCTGTTGATATTGCCAAGCGTGCCGTGAAAGAGGCCCAACAAAACGGGCATGATGTTCTGATTATTGACACTGCAGGTAGACTGCATATCGATCAGGATATGATAGAAGAGCTAAAGCTTGTAAAGAAAGAAATCGCCCCAGTAGAAACAATTTTGGTTGTGGATTCCCTTATGGGGCAGGATGCTGTTGGGGTGGTAAGGAAGTTCAACGAAGAGTTAGGCATTACCGGAACCATATTTACCAGAGCGGATGGTGATGCCAGGGGGGGCTCAATATTATCTATGAAGATGGTTTCTGGATGTCCCATCAAGTTTATGTCCACGGGGGAGAAACCTGAGGATTTGGATGATTTCTACCCAGATAGAATCGCTAGACGCATACTGAATATGGGGGATGTTGCATCGCTTGTGGAAAAGGCTGTAGAGGCGGTGGGCAGGGAAACGTTGGATGACATGCAGGCGAAGGCCAAGAAGGGAAAGTTTGACCTTGATGACCTTGTTATTCAACTTAAAGCCTTGAACAAGATGGGTGGAATAGCCAGTATAATGAAGTTTATTCCAGCTTTTGGTAATGATATAAAGCGCAAGGTATCTGGGATTGCTGACGATAGTAAAGTAGACAAGTATATTGCGATTATTAACTCCATGACTAAGCAGGAACGGGCAAAACCGGAAATACTTAATGGAGCTCGTAAGACCAGAATAGCGAAGGGGGCCGGTGTGAAGGTTGATGTTGTTAACGCGCTCTTGAAGCAGTACAATCAGATGAACTCCATGATAAGCAAGTTCAGCAATATGAAAATGGATAAAATTGCTGAGTCTGACATAATGAAGCTTCTAAAACAGAAGTGAGTGATAGTAGGTTAGAGCATAGGGCGCTCTTGTTCCATCTAAACTTGGCCAACTTGTCTTGCGTGACTGTTTTTTGCAAATACTAATTAGGTGGTACTGTGTCTAAATGTTCTTTAGTTGCTATTGTTGGGGTTACAAATGCTGGGAAGTCTACGTTAATAAACAGGTTAGTGGGGTTCAAGGCGTCCATAGTAACTCCCAAGGTTCATACCACAAGAGTAAGAATGAACTCCGTTCTAAATGAGGGTGAAACCCAGCTGATTTTTACTGACACGCCTGGCATTTTTGTGCCGAAGACAAAACTAGAAAAGTTCATCGTAAAGAACGCATGGATGTCGATGAAGGGTGCTGATATTGCAGCTCTAATGTTGGATGCTAAAAGGCCATTATGCAATAATATCGATAACATCATAAAGAGGATAAAACATTCTGAGTTGCCAGCTGTTGCCGTCATAAACAAGGCTGATCTACTTGATGATAAGGACATAAGATGTGTTGTCGAGAGCGTAAGGTCTAAGCACGAGTTTAGCATGATTTTTGTGGTGTCGGCTCTTCATGGATGGGGAATTAGGGAGTTTGTAGATTATTTGCAATCTCTGTCATGTGAAAGCCCTTGGTTGTATCCAGAGGGGTACCGTACTGATGCTACGTTGGAATTTTTTGCTGCTGAAATCACAAGGGAGAAACTGTTCTTGGCGCTGCGTCATGAGTTACCTTATTCGCTTTCTGTTGTGACAGAACACGTTGAAGATAAAGGAAAAAAGAGCATAGTAATAAAGCAGGTGATATACGTCATTAAAGAAAGCCAGAAGGCAATAATTGTCGGTAAGGACGCTACGCTTATAAGGAGTGTGTGTACATTGGCAAGGGAGGAACTGAGGCATGAGTTGGGCAAGGAGGTGCACCTGTATTTATTTGTGAAGGTTCGAAAACTGTGGCAAGATCATCTCGAAGAATGTGTTGGATATTCGCAATAATGGTGTAAAAGGTCGGCGTAAAATGGTTGTTAAATGAAAGATTAGTGGCGGGTAGATGTTAGATTCCTTATTGGTGTTTGATATAGAGACAATACCAGATACTGACAGCTGTAGGAACCTTGTCGGGGAGACTTTGGATGAGGACGCTGATGTTGTTGCCAAGCGTCAAGCCATGGCTCAATATCATCTCGATGTCACTAATGGGCAAAATTCATTTTTGCGGCAACCGTTCCATAGAGTCGTTGCTATTAGCTTTTTGCGTGCTGATATAAGGAGAGAAGGAGGGCATGAGTACTTTACAATGCGTGAAATTCGCTCTGGGGGGACTGTTTCCTCCTCGGAAAAAGAGTTAGTAAAGGGCTTTCTGAATTATGTGGCATCTATAAGGCCTAGAATCATAACTTTTAATGGCAGAACTTTTGATGTTCCTGTCTTGAAATATAGGGCAATGCTCCACGGAGTGCAAGCCGGGTATTTGTACAAGTCTGGTGATAAGTGGAATGGCTATTTTCAGAGATACAGTGTTGATTGGCACTGTGATTTGCTAGACTATATCTCAGATTTTGGTGCTTCAGCACGTGTGAAAATGCACGAAGTATGTGCATTGCTGGGATTTCCGGGAAAATACGGTGTTGATGGTTCTAATGTAGCTGAGTTATATGATAGCGGACGATTACAGACAGTGAGGGACTACTGCGAAACAGATGTTATCAATACGTACTTGGTTTATTTGAGACTGATGCAACATCAGGATAGAATCACATCGCGATGCTACAACGACTGCGTTGAAAAATTACTATCGTACCTAAGCGATAGCAAAAAAAGGCATTTTGAAGATTTTAAGGCCGAATGGTCGCGAGCCTGTCAAGGGCAGTTTTTCGTGTCTGATTGAGAACATAAGTTAAGGATTTCCGTTGCCGCGTTGAAGAACGTAGCAGTCCGAAGCAGAGCCCCACAAACCTGACATATGAGCCGCAGCACGGGTAAACGCGAAGGACTCTAACGCTACCCATACGAAAACCTAAGTAAGCAAAACACACAACAGGAACACAAACACTCGCCCCCAACTCTCACGCAAACGCTCTAAAAGAGCAGTATGTCACACCACGTGGTGAATACAACAAAACGGCAAAAAGCACTGAGTCTCCCAGATTCCGGACCCACTTTTCACCTCTCCCCACGAGTCCGCACACTTTCCACACGCTCAAAAGCACACTCTGCACTTACGTCGGCGTCAACCCACGTACTTGTCACAGCGGACTTCCTTCTTCTACATGCTGGTACATCAATGAGCATGACTCCATCAAGACGACAAGTGCTTCTTTCTGAATAAGAACTCCTGTTCGAGTTGAACCCTTCTACGTTTTTTAGAGCTCGGGTATAACTAGTATCCCCACTGAAAGGAAAATTTTGCCTACGAACCATTTGCAAAAGCTCTATGACATGTTTACCGGCATGACTGTTGTTCTTAATAGGACAGCGGAGCTCTGCCTTGTTAACGTAATCAGTTAACACACGTAAGACACCCAGTTGTAGTGGATTTAACTCCTCCCCACAATACTCACCGATAGTGTCAAGGATCCCATGGCACACATGATCGACCCTAAGCAACCAAAGCAGCTTATTGATTTGTGTCTGGCTTGCGCCGGAACGAGCTGGGCTACTGTAGTTACCACCATCTAAGGAACTGATGGGCAACGTGTCAAGAAAGACACTAACCTTACTCAATGCGCCACTCGCTTCCAAACCACTTGGGTTCTTTTCACGTCCTATAGCGTAAACACAAAGGGCATCGACGTATGATTTGAGGTACGCACTCAACAAACTACAATCCCCAACCCGTGCGAGCGCTTCTGCAAAATATATGTTTGACATTCTACCACAGAGCCGGAGCGTAAGCTCCACCGGATGCGCCCCCCCGTTTGAGATTACAGCATCACCAGACAGCGAGATATACACATCTTCTCCACCTACGCCAAACGCTTCAAACCTAACTTCAGGGGATCTCTCATCCATGATAGTCAACACCGTACTTAGGACACTTCTGCCTTTTTCTCTGGCGCCTGCACGATTAGTGAAGTGTACGGGCATCAAAGCATGTCTGCCAGCGGGCAACAGCCCAAACTTTATTCTGCTTTTTGTGATGGTGCTTACTACGCACTTCTCTCTTGGTATCAGTACATTACCCACGAGCAGGCCGTCTCTCCCGTAAGACAGAAAGCCTACAATATTCACGACGTCGAGAGGCAGCATTACACCATCTCGTATAGCGCTCCCCCGTATAGCATCAAATAAGCTAGGACCTTGTCTCTGCACCGAATCCGAAGCAAAACCAACACACAAATACACTGCAAAACACCGGCATACAACACACTTCAGGTGTGATGCAAAACGTACACACACCTGTGTATTCACTAGCAAATTTCCAGCTTCAAAACAAGGTGAAAAATCGTAAAAATAGTAATTACTGCATGGAAGGGCATTATTCGTTGTATTATAATGCTTTTGGTGAAATTCCCTCAGTTTGTTCGATTACCTCGTGGTGACAAATGATTTGAAAAATGATAATTCCTTAAGGGGGTTGTACGGGAACGTATTGCGTAGCCGGGGAAAATTTCCTGTAGAGTTTTCATAAGTTGGAGAGTGTACGAGCATGTTAATCTAGAGTTAGTAACGGTGTGGGTATAATGAGGTCGCGCTGTGTGAGCCCTACCGAGCATTGTATAGTTGAAATGGTAAGAGATGTGCGCTTGGTAGGTGGTACGGGTTGTATGTGTTTTTTGTGTTGCCCGTGTAATAGCAACGAGCCGGTTTTCCGGAATCTCTTTAAATAAGCTGCATACTTTTGTCTTGTGGGATGCCCTTGTTGCTTTCTAAGTATTCTTGCAGCTTTTTGTGTTCAATAAGTTTGAATGGATTCTCGTTTAGGTTTGCACCAGTGGATTATCGGGTGATATTGTGAATCTGCCTATGGGGTGTTTTCAGATGAGGTATGCGAAGTACATAATTTTTTGGCTGAGCATCACTGCGGGAATTGCGTTGGTATACGATGTAAATCACAAGGCTTTGCAAAGCACCAGAGCTACCGCGGTGACCGTCGCTCCTTCGGCAGAGGGTGCTTTAGGGGTGTCTTTTCGCAAGTCAAATGACGGACATTTCTACATTTTAGCTCATATAAGTGGTGAAAACATAAAATTTCTTGTCGATACTGGGGCAACAGATGTAGTCCTTTCTTTCAAAGATGCCCAGAGGATTGGTGCTCATATGAGGCCGTCAAAGTCAAAAACGTACCGTACAGCCAACGGATCGATACAGGCATCATATTTTACAATTCCGGAGATACGAATTGGCAATTTAGTAGCAAGGAATGTGGGAGCAAGTGTTAGCACTTCCCAGCTGGAAACCTCACTTCTTGGTATGAGCTTTTTAAAAAATTTTCAATTTATCATGAAAAAAGACGAGCTTATTCTCTATCAGAATTAGGCTAGTACAAATACGAATCGCGGAAATAAGTTTGCGCGATGTGCTTATGCAACGATGCAGTAAATGAAATTTCAAGGTAGAGGAGTAATTAGGTTTCTGTATGTGGGGCCTATTATAAAAGGTTGTATATCTTTGTTCACGCATAAATGGGGCAACGTGAGTTGTTTACTGTGAAGACAAAGTTTATGCGTACATTGATTTAAGGTCCCATAGGCTGTATTGGATATTACTGAGTTTTGCTGTAAAACACTCAGTGTAGTTATAGGGATGGGCTTATGGACTCCAGGCTCCAAGACTTAAAGCGTGTGATGAGTGAACAGGGGGTGGATGTTCTGTTAATTCAGCATTCTGATGAATATCAGTCAGGTTACGTTCATGAGAATCGGCAGCGTGTGAGGTGGATTTGCGGGTTTTCAGGTTCGTATGCAGTATTGGTAATTTGTCAAGAAGGCAAGTGCCAGCTTTTTACAGACAGCCGATATACCATACAAGCCGCTTTAGAAGTGAATCAAGATCTCTACGAGGTCCATGACATCAACGAGATGCCGGTTCTAACATGGTTGGAAAGAAACGTTGTAACGGGTGCCATAGTGGGCTATTGTGGCGAGCTATTCACACTGGACCAGACGAGAAAGTACAGCAAGCTCAGGCTTAAGATGCTTTCGTGCGCGTTTATCGATAGGTTGTGGGTAAGGCCCATGGCAATAAAGCAGCTGGTTGTGGGTCATTCGGTAGAATTCACGGGATTGGATAGCTATAAAAAACGCAAAGGTGTCACCGCGCACATGCACAATTGTGATGCTATGTTAATTACAGATGTGGATGTTATATCGTGGTTGCTGAATGTTCGTAACATGGAGTTTAACTATAATCCCGCTGTGTTATCTCGTGCCATACTATACAGGGACGGAAGAGTCGATCTTTTTATTGAAGGTACGGACCAGGTATCCGAAATAGAGGGTGACATTAAGGTAATTGAGCTCAGCAAACTTCCAGAAGTTTTGTCTAGGTTAGCTAACATAGCTGTAGATGCCTCAACTATACCGATGTCAGTGTTTGACATCATCAAGGATAAAGTGTCTTTGATAAGAGACAAGGATCCATGCGTTTTGCCCAAAGCAATTAAAAACAGCGCCGAAATTGATGGAATGAAAGATGCACATGTGAAAGATGGTGTAGCCGTTGTCAATTTTTTGCACTGGCTAAGCAGCGAGATAGAGTGTGAAAATAGGGTAACAGAAATAGATGCGGTTCGTAAGATAAAGGAATTTAGGAGCCAACAGGACCTGTTTTTGGGTGAAAGCTTTGAAACAATTTCTGGTTTCGCAAGTAACGCGGCGATTGTTCATTATAGGGTCACCCCTGGTAGCAACAGAGTGCTGAGAAAGGGTGGGCTTTATCTCATAGATTCAGGAGGCCAGTATTATAACGGTACCACGGATATCACACGGACTGTTTCAATTGGGAAGCCTTCGGAAGAACATATGATGCGTTTTACCATGGTACTAAGGGGGTTTATAGCTCTATCCAGTATTGTATTTCCCGAGGGGACAACCGGAGGGGCTTTGGATGTACTGGCACGGCAGTATTTGTGGAACGAACGGCTGAATTATGGTCATGCTACAGGACATGGAGTGGGAAGTTTTCTTTCGGTTCATGAAGGTCCTCAGGCTATTGCTTCAGCAAACAGAGTGGAGCTAATGCCTGGTATGGTACTGTCTAATGAACCTGGCTACTATAAGCAAGGCGAATATGGCATAAGAATAGAAAATCTGATGTATGTGGAAGAATGCGGAGACAATTTCCGCAGGTTCAAGCAGCTTACATGTGTGCCAATCGAAACAGGGATGATAAAGCGTGATATGCTGAGCGCTCGTGACATTGAATATATAAACAGCTATCACAAGTTTGTTTATGATAGCGTATCGCCGTATTTAAGCACCAAGGTTAAATGTTGGCTTAGTAGGGCGTGTTGTAGCCTGTAGTTTTTTGTTGTAGAAAAGTGAGATATAGCACCTGGTTACTCATTTATGTATGGAGCAGTAGTGTGACGTGGGTAGGGTACAGAGGTGGAATATGTCATTAATTCTTATGACGCGTGCTATTGATGATTCTATGAAATCAAAAGAAATTTTGGAAGGATTGGGCTTTTGTGTGTTTACAGAGCCGATGTTCCGAGTGCACTATCCCACGGTAGTAATGGAAAAACTAGATAGGTATGACATGGTTGTTGCTACTAGTAGGCACGGGATAATTGGCATGGCTAAATCAACGAACGAGCGCAACATGCACGTATTGACAGTAGGAAACAGAACAATGGAGTGCGCTATCGACTTGGGGTTCATAAATGTTGACACCGTAAATGGCACGGTTCTCAATTTGTTGGACTACTTGAATTTTAATGCTCGGGGACGCAGGGTGCTTTATATTCGCGGAAGAAATATATCTCATGATTTGAAAAAATCCGCTGAGGAATTGAATGTGACAGTGGAAGAATCGATCACGTATGAAACGGTGGCAAGTACCGCAATTAGTCCGGAATGTGGTTATTTGTTTACCAGTGGACGGGTGTCGGGAGTACTATTTTATTCCAAAGGTACAGCCGAAATATTTATGAAGTTAGTTGAGAAGGAGTACAGTGAGTTTTTGGACGTGGTTTCTGCGTATACCATTAGTAGGGAGGCGCAAGAAGTTCTAAATGCGTGCAGGTGGAAAAGAGTATGTATCTCTGAGCAACCGACAGAGGAATCACTTTTTAAGCTATTGTGTGACCTTTCAGATTCAAAAACGCGAGGATAGATTTCCTTAATGGGGGGATGGCGCAGTTGAAATTATTTAATAACATAACTATTTATTGAAAATTAGTGGGCTAGTGCTATTTGTGGCTACGCTTACAGTTTTTCTCAATCATGGTGTACCCTTTTATGTGTATAGGTAAAATAGATATTGACGTATTTAAAAATAGTAGAATCGTATACTTCATCGCTATAGTGGCAATATTTTTGTTTTCTATTAATGCACGTGCTAGTAGCGATGGTGCTATTGTTGGGTTATTGTCAACCAAGTACCCTACCTATGAGGGGGAATACAGGACAGCTAGTGGTATCAAGGAACTACTGCTGAAGTTGGGCGCCAAGGGAGTTGTCCTTGTAGACTACAATGTTATAATGAGTGAACTAGGCTACGATGCCAGTCTGGGGGAAATTGCTGGTCATTTGGACGAATTCTTGCGTAAAAACAATATAGATAGAATTTTTATTCCTGGAAATAAGTACAACATAAGTAGCCCTCCGTACCCTCCGGTCCCTTACAGGCAAATGGTTACAGATGCTGTGGTGAATGTTATGGAACGTAGAGGCGACCTGAAGCTTCTTGCGATTTGTGGCGGACTTCAGGGAGTGTTACACGCGCAGAAAGTAAAGGTAAAAAGGGTGCAGGACATATTGCGCTCTTATGAAATGGCAGAGTTGCACGTTTCTTCAACACATGATTTAAGAGAATACGGGGCATCATTACACAGAGTTTTTGCTGTGCCAGGGAGCAAGCTAGCGGAAATCATAAGGAGAGTAAGGGGTGAAAAAAATGGTCCCCTTGAGTTTTATGTTCCTGACATGCACAGAGAGGCAATTAGCACGAGCAGTGACAATAAGAATAGGTTAAAAGAACTTGGGTACACAATATCAGCGGTTTCCGACGATGGAATTGTTGAGGGGGTCGAAGACAGCAGAGGAAACATGCTTCTTCAAATGCATCCGGAGTATCTTTTGATGGGTATGGAAGAAAAAATGGGTCAGCATCCAGAAGTGGATATTTCAATTCAAATTGCAAAAAGTATCATCGAAAATTTTCTAGCTCACTAGGTGTGCTCTATTATCACACATGCTGTGCATAGCGTTGCTGTTCTGCTATAGTATCATTCAGCATGGCCGAGCGGTCAGTTGTTTGTTTATCAAGTGTTGGCCTTGGTGTACCGGTAGGTGCTTGAGATGCGTAAGGAGTATTGTTCCTTGGATGTATACTTTTGCGCGTGGATGAGAAGGAAAAGGTTAGTTGTGAATAGGGTAGTGCTGTGATAGTGGAAGTAGCGCTACCGATTTCCATAGACAAGACGCTGTATTACTCCGTAGAAAGCGATATGCAGCTTGAAATAGGGGACTATGTCATGGTTCCCTTGAGCAGTAGGCAAGCTGTGGGATTGGTCGTAGATATCAAAAATGAGATTGATCCTGAAATGGAGCTGAAAAGCGTTATTAATAAGCTCTGCCTTCCGGCTATGAAGGGGTATCTAATAAGATTTATACAATGGGTCAGCAGCTATAACATCATACCCATAGGCATGGTGCTGAAAATGGTATTTGGCGGTATGCCAAGGGGGAAATTTTTATCTTCTGTGTATTTGCAAGAAGCTAGCGCGTGCTCTGAGCATGACAGTGGTTTAGAATGCACTTTACCTGAATTGTCCGCGGAACAGGACGCCGCGTGCAATAGCATTATCGGAAAAGGAAGGGGATTTTCAGTTACAGTATTAGATGGTAAAACCGGGTCAGGAAAGACGGAGGTTTACTGCACGGTAGCCAAAAGGTACTTACACGAGCACCATGATGCACAGATATTGGTACTTTTGCCGGAAATAGTTTTGGCTACTCAATTGATGAAGCGCATTAATGACTATTTTGCCAATTATCGTCCTATCGAATGGCACTCGGGTTTGACAGTTAAAAAACGCAGAGTGAACTGGATTTCTGCTGCATGTGGAACCACTTCAATTGTTGTTGGTGCTAGGTCGGCGCTATTCCTCCCGTTCAAGAATCTTAGGATGATCATCGTGGATGAAGAACATGAATCCTCATACAAGCAGGATTATGGGATGATTTACAACGCGCGCGATATGGCAATAGTTCTGGCAAAACAAGCAGATGTTCCTGTGATTTTGTGTTCCGCTACTCCTGCACTGGAAACCATGCACAACGTTTTGCAGGGTAAATACCATCACGTTATTCTACAACGCAGATTTGGAGCTGCTGTTATGCCAGATATTGTTGTTGCGGACATGCGTAAAGATGTGTTGAAAAAGTCGTGGCTTTCCACGTGTCTGCACGACAAGATTGTGGCTACCCTCAAAAAGGGACAACAAGTCATGTTGTTTCTAAACCGCAGAGGGTATGCAAGATTGGTGTTGTGTAAAAAATGTGGGAACAAGATAAATTGCCCTAATTGTTGCACTTGGCTAGCGGAGCACAGGATGCTAGGAATGTTAATGTGCCACTATTGCGCTTACACCTGTGTAATATCTAAGCAGTGCTCAAACTGCCAGGAATACAACACAATGATAGCGTATGGGGTGGGGATTGAAAGAATCGCAGAAGGTATAGCAGAATTAATTCCTGGAGCAAGAACTGCAATAATGAGCAGTGACTTGGGTATGAGAGATGCAAACAATGTAATGGAACAAGCTTTAACGGGAAATATTGACATAATTATTGGTACGCAAATAATAGCAAAGGGGCACAATTTCCCCAAGCTAACTCTTGTGGGTGTAGTAGATGCAGATTTGGGACTAGGGAATAGTGACCTCAGGGCTACTGAAAAAACATATCAGCTTCTCCAGCAGGTTTCAGGTCGTTCTGGTAGGTATGAAGAAAAAGGAGAAGTTGTTTTGCAGACATATGATCCAGAGAGCTCAATCATAAAATCTCTGTTATCAGACAACCGCGAAGATTTTTATAACGTGGAGCTGGAATCCAGAAAAAACGCCGACATGCCTCCTTATACCAGGTTGGTCTCCATAATAGTATCGGGAAATGATGAGCACAGAGTACTTGAAGCTGCTAATGGTATAGCAATGCGTATAGCAGGTAAAATCACAGTTTGGGGACCTGCTCCGGCGTCTTTGAGTTTTATTAATAATATGCACAGGTATAGAATACTACTGAAAGTACACAATGTTGCTGCTTTAAGGGGCTTCTTAACGAAATGTAGGGAGAAGTACAAAAAGTCGCGGTACGTACGTGTTGCAATTGATGTTGATCCTATGAATTTTGCATAGTGTTTACGCCATTATGGTTTTGAATTGCGCTTCAAAGCGCAGTTTGTCTTCTTGCATGTGGTTTTAGCCATTATGCAAAATGTATACGAGCCAAAAGCGGAGGACATAAAATTCTCCTAACCAATGTGCTTGGTTTACTACATTCAATATTGCAAAGCATCAACCAATACTGCCTTTTATAAAATTTATAATGACATTTCTCCGGAAAACTGATTTTAACTATGCGTTCCTACTGTAATTTTCAGAGAGGATAGGAGTTCCTTGTTAGTTATGTGCGGGTAGTGTCATCACACGCTTTTCGGTGTGAAACATAAGTACATTGAGCGGTCATGGTCACGCAACTAGCTAAAAACAGCACGTGAACTTAGGTGTGTTTGATAGCGTTGTTCTGTCGGTATATGTATTGAAGTTCAATGTATTGTAACAATTTGTGGTGACACTCAGAAGGGTAGATTTCTGCTAGTGCTGCGGCTAAGGGTTTTGCCAAAGTAATTTCTAGGTAGGCTGTTGTTGACTACTTGTAGCATCTTGGTAGAATGAAGGTAGATTTGCTTTCGTGGGGGTTTTTGGTGAGTAGGGTTTGTGATATTACAGGGGCTTCTAAGTCCTTTGGTAATAAGGTCTCTCACTCTAATCGTAAAACCAAGAGGAGTTATTTGGTTAATCTTCATAATGTAACTTTGGTTAGTGAGGTTCTGGGTAGAAAGTTTAAGGTCAAAGTTGCCAGTCGTACGCTGCGTACGATAGACTACAAGGGTGGACTTGATCTTTATCTCATTAACACTTCCTCTAGAAAGTTGACCGAGGCTGCTCGTAAGATTAAGAGGAAGGTTAAGGCTGCTATTGCCTCCGGTAAGTCACTCCAGGTTAGTGTTCTGTAGCGTGGTTTTGCTCTCGCAAGCCTTAGGCAGGTCTCCCTATCAAGAGTTCTCACGGTGTGTGATACAATAGCGCTGATATAAGGTTTTGGATGTCCTCTCCCGGTTCTGATAGGAAGCACAACTGCTTGTTTGATTCGGGGTGGTTGAATTTTAACAGCGACGCATGTAGGGCTTGCCTTCCGAAATTGCGCGCATGAATGGATGAACACCCGAGGCTCTTTTTTGTATTCTTGCCGTATTTTTGGTCGCCTATTATGGAGTGTCCTATGTGGCTCATATGTACTCTGATCTGGTGTGTCCTTCCTGTGTGTAAAATGCACTTCACTAAGCTCGCCACGGTTCCCAAGGTTTCTTCTACATGATATTCAGTGCAAGCCGATTTTCCCCTGTTGTACGTGACCTCCATCATGGTTCTGTCGGACTTTTTTACATCTAAATTTGTTTCCACCAAGCCGTGTTTTTTGTGAGGAATGCCCCAAATCAATGCGGTGTATTCCTTAGCGACTTTTCTTTCTTCGAATGCTTTAGATAAAGTAAAAAAAGCTTCCTGAGTTTTTGTAGCAACCATTAGCCCACTAGTGTCTTTATCTAGCCTATGAACTATTCCTGGTCGTCTACTGCTGCCAACCGAGCAAATAGAATTTCCACAATGGGCAACGAGTGCATTGGCAACTGTGATATTCTTTGTGCCCGATCCGTAGTGTGTGGGTAAATTCGGGGGTTTGTCTATTACTATGATGTGGGAATCTTCGTACACTATTTTTAGGGGGATGTTGTAATTTGGGTATGTAGAACATTCCGTATCATTCTTGTCATCTGAAACTGTCACTACGTACACGTTGCCAACTTTGGTAATGTGGCTATTGTCACACACAGGCATGCCATGAAATTCTACGCGTCCCTGTTCTATCATGTGTTGTGCTTTGTTTCGCGATGTACCTACAACAGATGCAACCAACACATCAAGGCGCTTTTTTACATTGCAATGATCGACGATTATAGTATGTTTGCGGGTCATATGAGCTTTACGTACATATCATTTCGATCAGAACACAACTTGATATACTGTTCTGGAAACTAGTATATTCATTTTCCGTCATTTTTACATTTGCCTTTGTGTTTGGAATGGGTTCGACAAGTATACTTTTTCCCATTGGTAGGTAATTCTTGCATAGAGTATGTTGTTATTTGTGGAAGGTCTCATGTAACATATCGCGGGGTATATCAGTTATAAATTTTATAAAAGGCAGTATTGGTTGATGCTTTGCAATATTGATTGTTGTTTCGTGATAGTGATAAGACCATGCCTGTTCTTCTTGTTTATGGGTAAAAATATTGTTTGCAGAGTGGTGGCGCGAATGTAGAATCTGGTTGCGGTGTTGCCACTGCTGTGGGAGGCTGCGAGCCTTTTTGTTTAAATTTATCTGTTAGCTACATGATAAAAAGAATACTGATTGCAAATAGAGGAGAGATAGCATGCAGGATTGCCCGCACGGCTCGTCGTATGGGCATATGGAGCGTAGGTGTCTACTCTGATGCAGATAAGGGGGCTTTGCACACACAGTGTGTGGATGAGGCTGTTTACATAGGTCCAAGTCAGGCCAGCAAGAGTTACTTAAACATAGAGAAGATGTGTGGTGCCGCTGTCAGCAGTAGAGTAGATGCTGTGCACCCGGGTTATGGATTTCTTTCTGAAAATGCAGAATTTCCCGAGAAGTTGTCAGAGTGTAATGTAGGGTTTATAGGCCCAGCACCGTCATCCATGCGTATGATGGGTGATAAAGTTGTATCGAAGAAAATAGCCAAAGATGCTGGTGTGGCAGTTGTGCCGGGATATATGGGTGTTGTAGACACTGCAGCAGAAGCTTTAGATATAGCCAAGTCTGTTGGGTTTCCTGTAATGATAAAAGCCGCAGCTGGCGGCGGCGGTAAGGGCATGAGGATTGTAAGATCCGCAAATGACATGGAGCAGGCATTTTCTTCAGCAACAAATGAAGCGGAAAAAAGCTTTAGTGATCGCAGGATATTTATTGAAAAGTATGTGGAATGTCCCAGGCACATAGAGATACAAATTATTGCAGACAAGTTGGGCAACATAGTATGTCTGGGGGAAAGAGAATGCTCCATTCAGAGAAATAACCAGAAAGTTATAGAAGAGACACCCAGCCCGTTCTTGGATGAAAAAACCAGACAGTCGATGTATACGCAGTGTATCGGATTGGCAAAAAAAGTGGGGTATTTCTCTGTAGGGACTGTGGAGTTCATTGTGGATACCGAGAGGAATTTTTATTTTCTAGAGATGAATACCAGGCTGCAAGTGGAGCATCCAGTAACCGAGCTTGTTACCGGTATAGACCTGGTGGAAGAAATGATTAAAATCGCTGAAGGAGAGCCACTGTCGTTTTCACAGGAAGATGTGCGATTTGTTGGTTCTGCCATTGAGGCAAGAGTTTACGCGGAAGACCCAAGCAAGGGATTTTTGCCTTCTAGTGGAAGAATAACACATTATCAGGAACCTTTTACCGGTGTTAATCTAAGAATAGACAGCGGGGTTACAGAGGGGTCTCAAGTGAGCATGTTTTATGACCCTATGATCGCAAAGGTATCGTCTTGGAGTGAAAGTAGGGTGGAAGCTATAAAGGTTATGAGGAAATCACTATCTAGCTTCTACATCGATGGCGTTGTTAACAATGTTGATTTTTTGTTGTCAGTTTTTTGTAACGATGCATTTGTTGCTGGAAACATAAATACGGGGTTTATTGCGCAATTCTATAAGTCAGGTTTTAAAGGTGATTGTATTACCCAAGAAATAGGACAGATTTTTGCCTATACACTCATGTACATTTATTTGTGTGAAGAGGTAAGGAACTACGGAAAAAATAACATAAGTGCGAAGGTGTGTATAAGGGTAGGTGATCTAAAATACCATATAAAGGGGCGGTGTATTGACGGGCGCATGTTTGCCATACTAGGTGACCAGCAGGATTACGTTGAGTTATCAGGTGAGTGGCTGGGTAACTACAAGATGCTGTCTATACGGATAGGTGAAGACGTGCATTGCATAAAGGTTGGTAGAAGATCAAGCAGGTACCATCTGAAGTACATGGCGGTTGATGCTGTGTGTACCGTATATGAGGAAGATGTTGATGCATTTCTTGATTTTATGCCGGACGATCAGGAAGATGAAATATCGCATGATGAAGTTGTCTCTCCTATTGCGGGGATGATTGCAGATATACGTGTAAAGAAAGGTGACAAAGTAAGCATTGGCCAGCCCATACTTGTGATCGAAGCCATGAAAATGGAAAATCTAATATGTTCGGAAGTGGAGGCCGAAGTGGGAGAAGTTTTGTCGGCTCCTGGTAACAGTGTAGTTCAGGGAGAGGTCATACTCAAATTTGTTAAGCAAGACAAAGCTTGAAAAAGCGCTAGATGTACATTTTTAATATGTGCTCAATTTGGCCGAGGTCTCACCCCTTTAGTGTGTTCTAAACATTCCGGAATTTTGTTCTAACAAAGTGCCGGAAGAGGAAAGTTGCGTTTCTTGGTTCTTTGTGTTGGAGGACTGGTCGTGTTGCTGATAAGGAATTCTGGAAATCCAAGTCTCAGGTCCTACATTGAATGTATAACGAAGGGCATGATTACCGGCAAAGCTCGGGAGAATATTTTTGATTTTGTTATAGATTGTAAGTACGGTCTCGAACTTTCTGCATTGCTTTCCGTTTTACCTGCTTGTGTGAGTGAGCGCTACTCCGATAAATGCGTAGTTAAGATAAAGAAATCCGACCTGATAAGGCACATGATAAACATGCGTAACCCGCTGAGGTATGCATGTCAAGACGAGTACAGCGCGATGTTAGCGATGTACATGGTATTGGATTTTACAAGTTTATTTAAGAGTTATGCTGAAAACCTGTATGTTCTGGATGACCAGGGCTTTGTTCACGATAGGCGTTCTGGTGCCGGAAGATTTCAGGAATTCTTAAATTACTTAGGAGATAGGCATCCGGGGAGGTTGCCGCAACATATTCCCAATGGCCCAGAAACTTATCCGCTGTCTTTTCCCAATCCAGAACTTCTCAAGGGAGAGTTAAGATTTTCAAATTATGACACTAACTATGTTTTTAGTGATGCGGAAAACGCTCAAGACAGCGTACTGCTGAAAGCTGTACAAAAGAGGCTTACTAAGCTGCGACGAGTGGATTTCCAATGTGTTTCGGAAGGAAAAGACAGGCATCACGTGAGTGCTGTTACTTTGTGTATGGAGAGATTTGTAAATTCAGTCGCATGTGGTGCGAAGCAGAGGAAAAGGCTTGAAGTTTCGTGTGTTGATTTTGCAGTGGTGATGCGCGAAATCATTAATGACAGCGATGTTAGGTCATTTGTTGAAAAAGAGCTGTATACAAAGCAGCTAGAATATGCAGTGAACAAGATGCAGCAAGATTTCGATGCTGTAAAAAACGTTCACATAGGCTCTAGTAGTACTCCGAAGGTGGTAAGTGATCATGATAGTGAAATAGTAAGCAACGCAATAAATGCGCTAAAGAGTTTTAAAAAGCTTATTGAAAACAGGCATTTTTTTAGAATGTTCAACCAAGGTAAGGGAATATTGCAAGCGCAGAGGTATTTCAGATGTGTTAGATCTATGGTGGATGCTGAAATAGTTTTTCTGACCAGAAATATTGAAAAACTTACAGCAGACGATTTGCGACTTTTTATAAGCGAAACTTGCAAGAATGTAAGCCATGACATAAACCAGCTGCTTACCATTTATGACCACTTTGTTACAGGAAGAACTGTGGACGTGGACGCTGTTGTGCGAGTTTCTAAAAGTGAGATAGCAGAACTTACTGACAATGTGAGGCGCTTTGTATCTCTATACGAGGAAATTTATTATGAACTCTGTACGGGGGATGCGCTGTCTCTAGAAGAAGTTTCTACAAAAATTCTTCATGATAAGCAGGCGCATCTGAATTCCTGGGAAGAAAGCTTGTTGAACTTGGATAATCTGTCAAGAATTTTTACAGTGGATGGCAAGGGCAGATGGAATGTTAACAGCGGTAGCAGAAATGCACTGTTAATTGACAAAATTGAATCACACGAACTGTGCGAAGTTATTCATAAGCTTAATTGTCATGACGATAATGATGTAAGAGGCATGGTATCGGATTTGTTTTCTGGACAAGTAACTAATGAAAAAGTTTTTAGTGTTTTGAAGAAGGCAATAAAAAACCGTAAGCATGAATACATAGTTGATATTGAATATAGTCGCCTAATAGATTTTGTTAAGAGCGCGTATGAATTTTCAACCTATTTGCCATTTTGCTCTTTATGGTTACCGCTATTTAGTGTAGGAAGGTATAGAACTTACTCTAATCGAAGGGGAGAGGGAATAAAAGGGTGGTTCAGCACGAAAAATTCTTTAATCAGACATACAGAGTATTCGCTTAACATCTCTAAAAATCTAACTCTGCAGCCTTGTGAACAAAGGTTTGTTACAGGAGATTGTGATGCTGAGATGTTGCGTGGCGCTTTCAGAAAACGGCATAACATATCTGGGTATCAGGAAAGGTTTGTATATCTACTGAAAAAGTACCGACTTGCGTTGTACGTGCTATCAGCGCTGGTTGCTGTGTCTAGCATTAGTGTGGGAATTTTGGAAAACATGAGAGCTAATGATGTGGCGATTCCGGGGTTTTCATCAGTGCGGGGTATCTTCTTAGTACTAAAGATAATTTTTGACATTGCTGTGGCGATAATTGTACTCGACACGGTGGTAGAGAATTTCCTACTGTTAATTATGAATTTTCTTGGTTTCATAGTTAGGGTAATTGACTTCATATTACTAGGTGGGCTTATATCAAGGGTTATCAGATTTGTTTTTTGTAAGTTGTGTGATGTGTGGGGTAGCATTTGCGAAGGGTTCATTGACATGTGTTTCCAACTACATACCTATGGGCTGAGAAATTCTCTTTTTCTGTTGCTGGACAAATTGTTCAATAGCGAACGTAGCGATAATTTGAGTAACAAATACGAAAGAGGCCTTGAGCCACGTGTTCCAGAGCTAAATCATGATGAAATGGCATATGCCCACCACACGTTGGATATAACCACAAATTTTGTTTGTGGAGATGGCACTGACATGAAAGGTCGAGAAAACTTTCGCGATATTCACCAATCAGCCGACATCTTGTCCTTATACCTGAACACAAGTGAAAAGTACAATGAGAGCTTTGGAAAATCACTAAAGCGTTCTTGTCACATAATGGCTAGCGAATTATACGGGAAAAAGGCAGAGGTTTCGCAAGTGTTAGCAGCATTTGCGGACACAATAAGTGAGGCACAGAGTACTGTGCTGCATAGAAACTATATAAAGCTCAGACAAGAGTTTTGCACTTTGTTGAACAGTTATCCTGAAGAATTGCGACTGCAGATTGTCAACCCAAATAATCCGACAATTTTTGATTCTCATCACAAAAGACGAGAGGTATACGATCTTATTGCAGCTGTTAACTTACAGACAATTATGATGGCTCATGGGAACGTTGTAGACCTGAGCCTCGGAGCGAGTGCGCGATCATTCATTGAGAATGCGCACTTAACTTGGGGTGATAATATAACTCTTGTAGAAATCAACGAAAAAATAGCTGGTTTACAATGGGCAATAAATTCTATGGCTGAAAGTGGAATAACTATGTCAATAAGAAGACATGAAGTATTATTCCATGAAACGAAAATAGAAAGAAGCTGTGCTATAGCGATGATGGACTGTATCAAAATACTTCAATACTACAGGGAACAACTTCTTGAAGGAAGGACGGTAAGTAAAAGAGTTATATCATGCTACATAGAAAGCAATTTTTATTCTTACATTCGTGATGTTTGTAGCATTCTTGAAGTGATGGATAAAAAGCGCGCTTTACGTCATGGCACAGAGAGCTACAGAAGATTCTGTGAAATAATGTTTGAGGATTTCTTTCTATTAGAAAAAGAATCCTCAGCGGCCGGCAGTGCCAAGAACATCTTAAGTTTGGACACGGGTGTTATGTCCTCGATAACGAAAATAAAACAGGCATTTATTGAGTTTGTTGAATATTTCCAGAGTCCCAAAAGCATACTTATTTCCTTTTGTGTGTACCATATGTTGTTGATTATGGGAGGGAGAGTGGCAGAATATGCTAGTCGCTACGCTAGTCTGACAGATAATGTCCTGTCTGCCATCGGGTTTGATTATGTCTATGAGATATTCATGCAAAATGAGTACAGCGAAAAGTTTTTAAACTTTTTCTGGGGTAGCATATTTCCGAGAGACATGGCAATTATTGTGTGGGAAATTATGAGATCCACTCTGGCTCTAGATGAAGATGAAGTCTTGAGTGCGGCCAGGGTTATGGACCACTACATATATTGTAGCTCGTTTCATAAACAAGGGGATTCTTTGGAAGAATTGAAGTCCTTTTTCAACGAAGTTGCCGATTTGTTCTGTACTGTTACGCAGGCTCATTTAGTAAGTAAGATAATCAACAGAAAAGGAAGTAGTGTGCATTATGAAAGTTTAGAGTTCTTTCTGCAGCAAGAAATGGAAAAATATCATCTTTCTCATGGAGCGCAAAGCATAAAGCATGCGGGAAAAGATTCTGATTTTGATACCAAAATAGGCGAATTGCAGTGTGCATCTATCCACAGTTTTGGTGCGCTCGCGGGGTGCGGAATATAATGTAGGCGTGCATGAGCTTCTTTAATTTGTTACCTTCTATGTGCAACAAGATGTGGAAGCAAGCTTGTGACTGTCGGATAGGTGTTTCGTCGTACGATAATACCCGAGATATAGTGATTTTTTACTTATGAAGATTTACAATCCTGTGTTTGTTCTGTCTAATGTCCATGGGGTTTTTATATGCAAGATATGCGAAGAAATGTCCATGACGATGCTGACACAAATTTACCCGATGATTCAGATTCTAGTCTGAGAGCATGTGCCAAGGTAAGGGTGGAGGACCAGCAAGCAGAGGAACTTGTTAGTGAATTATCAAAAGAGTACGAAGAATACACTCGTAAACTATCCTTGAAAGATGAAGATTGTGAAGTAGTCATCGAAGATGATGAAGAGCACAGCCACATATCAAAGGGTGCAGGCCTGCCAGAAGACGATCCCAGTAGAACAGAGGAACAAAGTTTTGAAATAAAACTATCTCTGATTGAGAGATTGCTCAGGTTTTTTGGGGAGTTCTACGAAAGGTTCATGACAACTGGTGCCTTTGAGGGGCGGAATAAAATGCTAACCGCAAGAGAGCGACGCAAAAAGCGGTTTATTCTTGAAGCGCTGATAATGATGCTCAGGAAATTTCTCCTTAGGGGCAAGGCGCTTAATTTAAAAGAGTTGCTTGATGAGCAAATACAAGAGCTTAGAGATTCCCTTGAGAAGGAACAAGATTCTGAGGTGCGCAAGGTGCTGCAAGAGCGACTTGCGATGCTTCTACAGTTGCGATCTCAGCTGTCGAATTCTTTACTGGCTTCAGGCATGGAGCGGTTCCTTATGATTCTGTTGGGAAGTTCTCTAACCTCGGCTACATTAAATTCGCTACAGTATCGTGGCATAGGAATGATGGGAGAGAGTACATTGTCATACGTTCAGGCAATGTCCCGAATTATTGATACAGGGGACGTTGCTATTGGCGGTGCAAAGGTAGATGTAGGCAGCATGCATGACAATATTAAGGCAACTGATTGGGGGTACCAGACTAGTGTAGATAGGTGTGTAGTAGACTTGCTTCCTGCGGGCGTTAAGAACGTGGTTTCAAAGGGAATAGTTGTCGGTAGGGATGTGAATTTTTCAGGACATTTTGCACATGCCGAAGGGTATGTTTTGGGAACCAATTATGTTGCTGATAAGTTGATGACTTTTATAAATGGGACAATACAAAATCTGGTTCACGTGGTATTAAAGTTGGCTAGGAATGTTATTGATACTGCTCGTGATGTTGTGGGAGCTAATGCTCCAGGGATTCAGCGTGGTTATGCTGCAAATAGGGGACAGGAGACAGCTGGACGAGCTGCGCAAGACACTTGTAGGGTACAGAACGAACGCATGCAAAATGTTCCTACACAGGATTTTCACCAACAGGCACATGTGAGGTTTATGCATAATAGGGATAGAACAGAAAGAGCAGAAAATGCTGAAACCCACAGGGGGAACAATTTTCGTTTTGATTATGGAAGAACTTGTTATGGAGATGCGAATGTAGCACTTCGTTGCCAATTTGTTTATCAAGAGCGGCAAGCACGTGGTCAAAATGCTTCTGGAATGAACCCCGGCAATGAACTTACGGATGTTGTAATTTCTGCGGCAGTGCAGAGTCAAATTGTGGCAGAGTCTAACCAAGCCAGGTGAACTTCGTTTTCAGCTTCTATGTTTTTTAAACAACACTGGACGGTTTTTTGTGATGTGGTGCATGAGTAACTGCGCAAAGAAGGCGCAATGATTGCGTAATATTTTTCTGGGTCATGTGTGTTCTCAATAATGGTCTTGTACAACGGATAAAAAAGCAAGGATCTTGTTTAGAGTAAGGAGCAGTAGTAAGCCTATTTTCAGCTTCGAGAGCAGAGGGAGCATACATTTCCTCAGCAGGTTAGTGTATGTATCAGTATTCCGTATTGATCAAAACTGTGTCGTTGTGTGTCCTCTGTGACGTTATACAAAGACGTAAAATTTCTGTACCCAGAGCCGCAAGGATTGTAAGGTCTATGGGAGATGGTGTCAGATTCCTAGTGTCTTGTAGTGACTTGTGATTAGTTGACATATCGTGTGATTTTTACTACGCTTCCCGAAGTTTATCGTTGGTATCTATGGAGAGTAAGCCCGATTGGATAAGGGTTAAAATGCCTGCTGGGAAGGTGTTTGAAGAGGTTAGGGGGTTGGTCAAACACCATAATCTCAACACGGTGTGTGAGGAGGCCGCATGCCCGAACATAGGTGAGTGTTGGAATAAGCGTCACGCGACTGTCATGATCATGGGTGCGGTGTGCACAAGGGCGTGTGCGTTTTGCAATGTTAAGCTTGGGGTGCCTAAGTCGCTAGACCTGGGTGAGCCGGAGAGAGTAGGGGAAGCGGTGAGTAGGTTAGGTCTAAAGCATATCGTGATCACATCAGTTGACAGGGATGATCTTCCAGATGGTGGCGCTAGTCACTTCGCAAAATGTATCCGGGAAATACGAAAGCGCGACTCATCAATAACTATCGAAATACTGACCCCGGATTTTCAAGGCAAGCCTTGCGCCGTAGACATTATTGCGTCGGCGAGGCCCGATGTGTATAACCACAACGTGGAGACTGTTCCCAGGTTGTATGCAAAAGTCCGTCCGAGAGCAAAATATTTTAACTCTCTGCACTTGCTCCGTCAGATTAAGGATAAAACTCCTGGTGTGTTCACTAAATCTGGGCTAATGGTAGGGCTGGGTGAGCAGAAAGAAGAAGTTTACCAAGTCATGGATGACCTCAGATGTGCGGGGGTGGATTTTATAGTTGTCGGGCAGTATCTTCAGCCTACTAAGGAAAACATAGACGTACATCGCTATGTCACTCCAGATGAGTTTGAGCAATACAAGCGCATGGCTTATGCTAAAGGATTTTCTATGGTTGCTGCTACTCCATTAGCGAGATCTTCGTACCATGCCGAAGAAGATTTTTTGAGACTGAGGGCGCTGCGCAATGCGCAGATGCAAGTTGCTTCTGTACAGGCTGCGGGGGTATAGCCGGAATTTATGCACTCGTAGCTCAGTTAGGATAGAGCGCTACCCTCCGGAGGTAGAGGTCGCAGGTTCGAGTCCTGCTGAGTGCACTTTATGATTCTTAATTATTAGTGTGTTTATTTTTCTTTCTGTAGTTCTTTTGCAGGAGAGGGGTCTTCTGTTGAGTGTATCAGATAGTTCATTTTGATCTCAAAGGCAGAACATATAACCCTATCTAGCCGAGCAGTAGGGATTTTCATATTACTTGTCTTTGTTTTATAGGGGAAATAGCATTTTGAAAGACATGTTTTTTGCAAAAGCGCGATATTGAGGTTCAAAAGTAATTAGTCGTGATCTCCAGCATGTCCTTATGGTACCTTATCGCTGAATTGAAAGCACACGCAAAGCTAGAATAATGTGGCATGTTTCTGCTTTCCGAAGGTAAAGACTTTTTTGAACAGTGAAGTATTTTTCCATTGTCGCAATGTGCATCGTTTGCTTAAAACATTGGAGCCTATTTAGGGTGAAGAGCGCACATTTGATGTTCCGCTAGTGGTGAATCAAGAAGAAGGTAAGCAATGCTTTGATCATGTATTTAATCTTGCTTTTTGTTGCTTGTTGTAGAGTTTGTCTAGAAGAATTGGTTACGTCTTGAAAGAGGAGCAGAATGTTAAAAGTGTGAAATGCGGAACAGAACTGTTATATCGAAGAAATAGCAAAGTGTACTCTCTATTCTACCATATGTATTCCGGCATAGTTCAGTATGCATAAGAGTGACTGTTGGCATATTGAATTGATGAGACAAAGCTTTCGTGTTTACTTCTAACGCACAGAGTTAGCAAACTTCGCTTATTACATATTTGGGTTACGTCTTTTGTTGTAAATCAAAGAGCTTCTTTTGGTAGGTGAGTATTTTTCACAGTGCGCCCAAAAACTGTTTGTTTTTTGTATGCGGGTGGCTTTAAGAAATTTTTTATTGGATGCTACAGCTCTTCACATTCTACGAGAAGCAGTAACGTTTTTGTGTAATATAGGTTTGTTGCCACGGTTTTTTGCTGAGCAATTGCCGAAAGTTGCGGCGAGGTGATTTTACGTGCAACTAAGTTATGGGATTAAATGCTTTCATTGCTTCAAGTTCTGGTGTTATTGTACTGAGTTTCCAGCATGTTTGAGCACAGAACACTTCCGCAGCTAAACGGAAAATAGAATTGCCCGGCACAGCGCCCGTGCAGCGCAGACTGAGGGTGGCATGCTGAACCCTAGAAAGAAAAATGATCCATTCTTTTCTTTAGGAAACCAGCTACCATATTCAGTACGAGCAATATAAGCAGCAAAGCCAGAATTGCTATAGCCGATATTTTAGTGAACTCAGCACTAGAATTGTTTGCCCAGATGTAGATTTGTACGGGTAGAACACTTGCAGGATCAAGAAATGTTTTGGGAAGGTCTATCACGAAGGCTACCATTCCTATCATTATGAGAGGAGAAGACTCACCTATAATTCTTGCTACGCTCACCATGATTCCTTGAACTAGAGAAGGGAGAGCCATAGGCAAAGAGTGATGCATTACAACCTGCATTTCTGTTGCTCCCAAGGAAAAAGCTGCGTGTTTTACAGATTCTGGAACTGCTGCTAGGGCTTGGCGCGTGGTAAGTATGAGGTAGGGCAGTATCATAATGGATAATGTCATTCCTCCAGCTAATGACGAAGATCGCGGAACACCAAAAATATTGAGATAAACAACTAGCCCAAGCACCCCAAATATTATTGAAGGCACGGATGCAAGGTTGCTTATACTTATTCCAATGATAGAAGAGATTTTGCTGTTTGTGAGCAGCTCCTGCATACATATGCCTGTCATAACTCCTAGAGGAATTGCTATGGCTAGACAAACTGTTATAGTAAGCAAGGAACCTATAAGAGCCCCAAGAATTCCGGCATTTTCCGCTACTTTTGAGTGTGAGTGTGTGAATAGGCTTCGATTGAAAAACGACCTCTTGATTTTTTTGCTATCTTCTAAAACCCTTATGACCGTGTTTCGTACGGGATTTTCTGAGGGAGCATTGCTGAAGAAATCCGTCGAGGCATTTAACCACAAACCTTCAGCACCTATAGTAACTCCTTTTTTTACCAAGTACGCCAACTCATGGTGAGCAGTCTCGCTTATTACGCTGTGCGCGAGCCTTTTTGTTTCGGTGTCATCTAAATTTATTTGTGCTTCAAGAATCTGATCTAAGGCGGCATACATGTGTTTTAGACAGTCCTCTCTTATGTGTTTGTCATCCTTTCTTATGCTATCAATATTATCGAAATGTAGCAGAATCTTTGTAACTGTCAGTGCCTTGTAGCCGTTGTTGACTATACTGCATAATACAAGAACCAACATGCCGACCGATATTCCCAGTGCAGACAGGGATAACAGAGAGAAGAACCTGTCCTTCTTGCTTCTTATAAACACGCGTACGCTTTTTCTATGCTGCTTAAGCAACTTAGCCAAGTTCTTGCCCATAATGTTAGAAATATGATGAAATAAGAGACTTCAGACTACCTTATACTGAACACTAACAGTGTTAAAGCTAAGAAGATGCTACATTTTTTAAAGGCCATTAGAAAGAATTTTGTGCTGTATGAGTAAAAACACACGGAACACATGACCTATAATCTACGCTGTTTTGGCAATGATCAAGCGAAGGTTGCACAAGTGCCGAATGGATGCGGGTTTAAGTTTATGTTTGTCCATGCAGTAATATCTTAGTCAAATTGTCCTGCTTTCCAGAGTGTACGCTGATCAAAGTGAAGCAATAACAAAGCATTTGTTTAGTTTATAAATGGAGTTAATTTTTTAGGCAAGGTTGTTGCATTTAGGTATTATAATTGTTATAGACTGTGGTTTGTATTGTGAGAAAGTGGAAATGTTCGAGTTATATTGTCTTCCCTACACTAGCTTGGAGCCGTATATTTCTGCTCGCTTGATGGATAGGCACTACAATGGGCATCACAAGACGTATGTCGACGTGCTGAATAAGCTTGTTGCTGGCACGGAGTTTGAAGGTTCAGGGAACGAGGATCTGAAAGACATAATAGTTAGTGCACACGAGAAGGGAAGCGCTGGGAAAGCAATATTCAATAACGCTGCTCAGATTTGGAATCATGACTTTTACTGGAAGTCTATGAAAGTTAATGGTGGAGGTGCTCCTCCAGAAGAGCTATCAGATATGATAGATAGGGATTTTGGTAGCTATGAGAAGTTTAAAGACGCTTTTACCGCAAGTGGGTTGGGTCATTTTGGCAGTGGATGGGTGTGGCTAATATACGATACCGATGCCAAGGCTCTAAGAGTTGTCAGTACTGCTAATGCAGATTCGCCAATAATTGCTCCAGGGCAGCTACCATTGGCTACTATGGACGTTTGGGAGCATGCTTACTATTTGGATTATATGAATGTAAGGAAGAAGTACGTTGATGCTTTTCTTGATCATTTGCTAAACTGGGACTTTGTCCTGAAAAGATTGGGTGATGAAGGGGTTCTTTGAGGTATTGTGTGGATAATAGCTATTAAAAGTTTGGTAACCTTTTATTGTTAGAGTCTGTCAAAGTTGCGTGGCCTATTGTGGTGGAACATGTCCGGTAGCGTGAAAGCAGATCAGCTGTTCAAGGGGTTGACAAGGCCCACGATGCTTTTCGGTGTCAGCTATACGTTTGCGATTGTGAACATGATGTTTTCCATCATGGTGTTTATGTATAGCAATGATTTTAGGGTACTGCTTATCCTTGCTCCAGGTATACATGCGTTAGGCTTTGCCGCGTCAGCAAAGGATCCTCTGTTTATGGATTTGTTCATCATAAGAATGCAGAAGTGTAGTAAGTGCCTTAACCGTTTTTACCATAACTCTAATTCTTATGATGTGCTGTAGATGTTAAGGCTGGGCAAAGGTGCAGTAACCAAGAAGCGTGGTGTATTCGATAGAGAGTACCACGAATCGAATTTTCTTCCGTATCATGAACATTGGAATAGTAACACGCTGTTGACTAAAGGCGGTTCCCTTCTGAAAGTTATAAAGCTTTCCGGGTATGCTTTTGAAACTGCTGATGATGAAGATCTTTCCATACAGAACTCCATTAGAAATCAGACGTTACGGAGTATGTCTTCTTCTTCGTTTGGTCTGTATTTTCATGTAATAAGGCGAAGGAGAAATGCATTTTCTGAGGGATTTGCTGGGAAAAAGTTCTCGAACTCTTTTGCGGATTCCGTGAATATGCAGTGGAGAGAGAAGCATATGACAAAGCAGTCTTTTGTCAATGAGCTCTACATCACTATAGTGAGGGAGGGTAGCAATAAAGGTACGGAGCTTTTCGTCAACTTAATGAAGAAGTTCAACAAAAATGCAGCTGCTGGTGGTTGGAAAAATGACATGATAGCTGCATATGAGGACCTGGAGGAAGTAACCAATAGAGTTGTAACCAGTTTACGTAACTATCTGCCTAGAGAGTTGGGTATTAGACAAACGCCAGCTGGCAACTTTTCCGAAATTATGGAGTTTTTGCTTCAAATTGTTAACTGCGGTACCGTGCACAATGTTGCAGTTAATCTGGGAAATATTTCCGAGCATTTACCTGTGCACAGATTGTATTTTGGTCATAAGACCGTGCAGGTAGTGGGGTACGGTGACTCCAGATACGCGGGCTTAATTAGCCTCAAGGAATACGGCCAGACAACATCAGCGGGGATGCTGGATGCGTTTTTGCAGCTACCTTATGAGTTTATTATAACTCAGTCCTTCAAGTTTACAAACAGGCAGGCGGCTATCACTAAAATGCAGATACAGCAGAATCGTATGATTCAAGCTGCTGATAAGGCTGTATCTCAGATTTATGAAATATCTAAAGCTCTTGATGATGCTACTAGTGGTAAGATAGCGTTCGGACTGCACCATCTCACTGTGTTGTGCATAGAAAAAACGCCGAAGAATTTGGAAAATGCCCTTGCGTTGGTAGAAGCTGAACTATCAAACTGTGGTGTTTATCCTGTAAGGGAAAAAGTCAATCTCGAACCAGCGTTTTGGGCCCAGTTACCGGGAAATTTTTCTTATGTTGTGCGTAAGTCTGTAATAAGCACTCTAAATATGGCAGGTTTTGCGTCGCAGCACAACTATCCTAGTGGCAAGAAGTTTGGAAACCACTGGGGCGAGGCTGTTACTGTATTTGATACTACGTCAGGGACGCCGTTTTTCTTCAGTTTTCACATACGCGATGTTGGGCACACGGCCATTATTGGGCCCACCGGTTCGGGGAAAACTGTGCTGATGAATTTTTTGTGTGTTCAGGCGATGAAGTTTTCACCTAGGGTATTTTTCTTTGACAAGGACCATGGGGCAGAAATCTTCATTAGGGCGCTGAATGGAGTGTATTCAATCATAGAGCCAAGGGGTAATACGGGGCTTAACCCTCTTCATCTTGATGACACGCATGACAATAGAACATTTCTCATGGAGTGGATCAAAGTTCTGGCTACTTCCCTTACTGACAAGCTGACTCCTGATGATATATTGCGTATAGATGACGCGATTGAGGGGAACTTTAAACTGAGAAAAGAAGACAGAATGTTGCGCAACCTTGTTTCTTTTCTTGGCATTGGAGGTGAGGATACTATAGCTAGTCGAATGATGATGTGGCATTCAGAGGGCTCACACGCTTCTCTTTTTGATAATGAAGAGGATTTATTGGATTTTACAAAGTCAAGGGTGTTTGGTTTTGAGATGGGGCACCTTCTGAAGGATCCAATTGCTCTTGCTCCCACGCTTTTATACTTGTTCCATAAAATAAGCATTTCTCTTGATGGTACACCTTCGATAATAGTGCTGGATGAGGCGTGGGCGTTAATTGATAACCCGATTTTTGCTCCAAGGATCAAAGACTGGCTGAAGGTTCTTAGAAAGCTTAATACCTTTGTAATATTTGCGACACAAAGTGTTGAAGATGCGAGCAAAAGTCAGATAAGTGATACGCTGGTTCAGCAGACAGCAACACAGATTTTCTTGCCTAATTTGAAGGCCACTAGTGCTTATAGAGATGTTTTTATGCTGACTGAGCGGGAGTATTCACTGATAAAGTACACTGATCCGGGGAGTAGGTTCTTCCTAGTAAAACAGGGAATAAGTGCCGTTGTTGCAAGGATAGACTTGAGGGGGTTAGATGACACGGTAAATGTTCTTTCGGGAAGGGCAGAAACCGTGGTATTGCTGCGAGAGATTATAGCGGAGGTTGGTAATGATCCGAATATATGGTTGCCCATTTTCCATCAAAGGGTAAAAAATGCCTAGGGCAACAGTAAAAGCCGTATTTCTTGTGTTCTTACTCGCTATAGTAGCTCCTATTGCTTCGTATGCTGATGTAGAAGGTGATTACGAGGGTACGGAGGATGGTGGCAGTTTAGTGCACTATAGAAGTTCTGAGGCTACAAACCCTAAATGTGGATCTCCTGAGTATTTGGCCAAAATAGGAGGCATCGTATTTGGTGCGTCGCTAGCAAGCGCTGCAGTGGGCGCGGGCCTTGTTAAAGCAGGTACAGTTACTTTAAATAAGATCCTTAAGGGAATAGGGTGGACAATGATAGCCGCATCAGTAGGCGCTATTGCAGCGGGAGTAACAGCCAATGTGCCGTATTTTGTGTGTAACTGGAGTTTTGTGCGTCATCCTGTCCTTCGTTTTGAGGGGAATGAAAAAAATGCAGGAAGATCATTGAGTGGTGATTATGAAGAGGGGGCATATAAGGAATGCAAAGAACCGCATTCAGATGACGAAGACGCTAAAAAAAAATTCTCCGACACTAGCGAGTGTAACAAAGAGTTTCCCGACCTGGCTGCATACTATGCATGTATTGCTCCAGATAAAAGCTTGGAAGATGCTAAAAAGGCTGAACCAACTTGTCCCAAAAGAGAATTTAAAAAGGGCATCGGGAGTAAAGTCAACAACGGAGCTGGATATGCAGGTGATGGTTACGCATGGCCTAAAAACAGGGTATCTAGTTCTCGCTATATAGAGGTATGTTATAGGCATCCTACGGCTTCATTGATGAAGTCAGCATTTCTCATGATTGGCATGCAGTTTCAAAGCAAGTCTTATACGGATCTCCTAAAGGCAGGTCATTACCCTAGGGAAGGTACGTTCGGGGATCAGGAAATGCACAAGGCAAAATTAGCAGTTTCAGGCGGGTGGACCCGAACCAAAAACGCTGTTGATTGTGTAACTCTAACAGCTGGACAAGAAGGGATGTTACATGGAACGACTACGTATAGGGCCGTTGAGAGGGGCTCAAAATTATGCGTTGATGCTGTCAAACACCTTGGTGCGCCGCTTGTCATACGACCTGAAATAGGGTGCCAACTGCGGCCAAATTCGCCTCCAGTGCCAATGTGTAGTGATGCAATTCCTAAGTATAAAGATGGAGATGCCCAAAAAAAAGAAATAGTAGAATACGATAACAGTAACTGCTACAGCTGCTACGTTGATCAAGCTTGCAAAGGTGTTGCAAGCCTTAATGCTCGTTCTGTGTTTCCTGTTACTTCTGTTATAGTGGGGTGTATAAAGGGGTCGCTCAAGAATCTTCTCGCTCCGCCTGCGAGTTGTGCAGCAAAATATAAAGGGCTTGGGCTTACTCCGGGATTCTTGGGGACTGCTCAGAAAAAACTCAAGAACAGTGTGATGGCTGCGCTCATACTTGCACTAATTTTATTTTCAATAAAGGCTATCTTAGGGGGTGTGCAGAACAGCTCTGAGATTTATATGACGGTGATTAAGTTTGCTCTGGTAATCTACTTTACCCAAGGCGATGCTATGTCAAAGGCTTACGAGTATCTGACTGACCTTTCCATTGGGCTTTCTGACATAGTGCTGAAAGCTGCTGGAGGAAGTAACGGAATCTGCGATTTTGAAACGAATGATTATGACTCAAGATTTTTATATCTCATGCCATGGGATAGGCTAGATTGCAGAGTTATGTTCTATCTCGGCAGTCAACTAACAGGAGGAACCGGTACAGGTATACTGCTAACAATGTTACTGAGTGCGGGGCTTCTCATTCCTGCAGTTTTAATAAACGCAAAGGTGATAATTTGCTTAATTGCTTTTTTTGCGGTGATTATGCTTGTGTTAACTGTTATATGGACTGTTTATGTGTTTCTATTGTCATTAATAGCGCTAACTGTTTTGACTATTATATCTCCGCTAATGATACCGATGTGTCTTTTTCAAGCAACGAAGGGATTTTTTGATGGGTGGACTAGGCAGTTGATGACGTACGCTCTGTATCCCGTAATTCTTTTTGCATTTCTCTCGTTGATGTTTACCGTTTTTGACCAGTTGTACTTTGGTGATCTGCAGTTTAAGAGGGGGAGTGATATACCACAAAACTCTGGTGCTGGTTCTCCGGGCATAAAAAACGCAGGGAAGAAAATATGGTTTGAGTTAACAGATGTAGGAGCATGTGGCAAGCCAGAACATGAGAGCACTCTTGCGTGCATGTTTAACACGGTGAAATTTCACAGTAGACCGTTGCTTTTAGGAATTTCTGTTGGTACTCCAGAGTTTAAACTGGATACTACAAGGCAGATATGGATAAAGCTAGGGACTTTCGTGTTGATGGGGTTCCTATTCTACCATTTCTTAAGTTCTATATCCTACATAGCTGGTGAGCTTGCGGGAGATCCTCGTGCTGGTGTCATAGGTAGTGGTGGAATGAATCCTCGTGCGCTGGCAAATAGGGCTGCGGGGATTGCTTCTTCAGTGAGGAGTGCTGCCTCAGGAAAAGTTTCAGATCTTGGAAGCAAGCTTAGAGATCGTATTAAAGGCGGTGGATCAGATAGTGGTGGAAGTGAAAAGGTTTCAGGTGGTAGTCAGTAAGTGCGAATAGTGTTGTTTTGTTAGGTGCGAGCTAAGGACAGTTATTGAGTAAATGTGTAGTGACTTGTTATTTTGAGGGATTGACGGTTGTAGGAATATTGTTGTAGTTTTCCTGATCTATAAGATGAGCAAACTGATATGGGTTGAGAGCGAGCACTGTGCCAAGGATTGTTCCAATATTATTTATGATACTGCTCACGGGATGTGGCTACCATGGATGTATATCTCAGGCAGATGTGTGGAGTGACGTTGTGCGGAGTGTTGTGTATGCAAATCCTGGCAAGCCGGTCGAAGGTAATATACACTGGGTGAAGGTGGATTTTCCTTTTGCAAAAAAGGGTGAAATAGAGTTGCAAATACAGCATCATGGGCTGAATTTTTGTGAGAATGCCGAAGTAAAGGGATATAAGCTTGAGATTTCGGACAAAGCCCCTGTAGGCGACAAAGATAATAAAGAATTCCCAATATTGTTCGATAAAGAACTTCAAGTAGATGACACGATAAGGTTTTCTCTAGATCCGCTGAGGGAGTTTGTTATTAGTGATGAGATATGCAGAAATTCAGATGAAGATATTTATGTATCGGATACCGATGCCTGTTTGAAAAACCATATAGGAAATAAGCATTCAGTGTACTTTAGCAGCAAAATTGGTGCCAAAAGTGGTTTTTTAAATAGCTGGTATGCTAGTGATGGTAATGGGCCTCCTTTTATTACAGAAGCGGTCACTCCGTACTTAATTTCCACGGCCTATAACAGTATCGCCGATCAGTCCGCTTTCAGAGACACCTCAAGTGAAAATGCAGAAAGAAAATGTGAATGTCAAAAAAACGGTAATAGTAATACTCCATGCACGGGCGTCGTAGCGTGTAGCAACAGCGAAATATTGAAGCTTGTGGAAAGTACAGTAGCGAGGAAAGAAGGTACTACAACTACAGACAAGGCAAGTGAATTAACTAGAATTAGAGAAGAAATACGTAAGAAGAGAAAGGGTGAGAGAGGGCTTTTTGACGAGTATTCCACGAACTTATATTACCGGGTGCTGTGCAAGACAGTGATAGACTGGTGGACGAATGCGGGAAACGGTTGTAAGGGTGTTCACCTTTTTTACCTGGAAAAAGGAGCTAAGGTTTTGCCCCTAGTTTACTTCAAGCCTGAAACAAAAATTGAGCTGCAAAAACCAAATGAGGGAGTTGTCGGTGCTTCTTCTGTACAAACTGTACAAACAAGCACAGGCATTCATACTGAATTTAATGATATTGCCGAAACAGCGCAACAAGAGATAGAACGAAACGCACCAAAACTAGACAACGTTAATGTGGAGACAGTGGAAAAATCCTTGCATTTTGATGTTGATTACAAAGTTACTGAAAAAACTTCGCAAATAACCCTGTGGGTGCAAAACAAAAACACCACCCAAAAAATATCTGGCAGCTACAGCATAAGTGTCAAGAGAGATTGTAGCGCTCATGTGTCTAAAAGTCTCGTGTATGGGTTTTTCGAAAGTGATCCTTCGACAGAAGCAGCTGGTGAAAGCACCAAAGAACTTGATTTTATGGAGCCGAAAACAAAAATAAGCGCGGAAAATGCAGCCGCCGGGGACTTATATATAGGCGTCAAGGATAACGGTGACGGATTTGACAACAATATCGGGTATTTTGAAATTCAAGCAAAGGTAAGGAAGAATCCCCCTAGGTTTTTTGGACATATTGCAAAATGGACTGAGGAAAGGGTTAAAACAGGTCTTTATGGTAATAAAAGTGATAAGACTGAGAGCGTGGTGCATCGATTGTACCGGCATATCAGCACGTCTGGGCCGTTTACCAAAATGGTCAATGCTCTGCTGATTTTGTATATTCTTTTAAGTTCATTGTATTTTTTCCTAGGCTTTTCCAAATCATCGTTATTTCAGCTGGTATGTATGATCGCGAAAATTATAGTCGTGATGTATGTTTTACGTCCTGACAGTTGGGCTTTCTTTAACGATCATCTATTCAACTTTTTTATAGATGGACCTAAGTTTCTTATAGGAGCTATGACTGGTGACGTCGGATCGGATGGGGATTTTGGTTTCATGGATGGAATACTATACAGGTTTGGTGTGTCGCAAACGTGGATACAATTGCTCGCACTATTGTTTTCGGGTCCTGTTGGGTGGATTTCTGTTGGGCTGATTTTTTGGGGAATAATAGTGCTGGTGCAGTTTTTGTTTCAGGCAATAGTGATATACTTAATCTCAATTATCACTATAGCTCTGCTTTTAAGCATAGCTCCTTACTTTCTCATATGTGTTTTGTTTAAGCGCACCAAGAGCATATTTGATATGTGGATCAAGGTTCTGTTGCAAACAGCGGTGCAGCCAGTACTGATATTTTCTTGTATTGCTCTATTAATAAATGCAATCAACGATGTTATTTATGCGATGCTGAATTTTGAAGTTTGTGACGCATGCATATATAACATCGACCTTAAGGTCACTACTCTATGTATACTAAGTTTTCCTTTGCCTATAGGTGTAATTCCTATGACTGCGATAAACGACACGGTTAGGGAATTGTATAATACGGATATGCCTGTGTTGCTGGGATTGCCAGGACCGGTGTTCAATATACTTATCTTTGTTGCATTGGCCAATGCTGCGAGAGACTTTGTGCTTAACAGTGGCGAAATGTGTAGTATTATGTTTGGTGCATTTACAAACCTTTCCGAAGTGGGAAGTACGGCAGCGCAGTCCTTATTAAGCACATTTGGATTAGACAAGGCTACAGGACGGATGCTTGAGCACCACAGACACCAGAGCGCACTTTTTGACAGGGGTGCGGGTGCCGGGCGTGACCAACGTTCGATAACTGGACCTATGGCGGGTGGTGGCGGTGCTCCTAGTGATGGTGGAGGCTCACGACGCAGACCTGTTATTCATCCACAAGATCCTCCTTCAAGTTTTTAGGGAGGAGGTTATATGTTAAAGTTTGTGTTATTAGCAGTTGTTGTTTTGCTTTCAGGTTGTGGTGGGGGGAAATGCATAGAGCCAGGCGAGGGATTCGGAAGTGATCAAGAAGTAAGGGTTCCTGTAATGCCTGACGGCGCGGACAGTAAACGACCAGCTTCATACTGGGTTAATTCTGGATATTCTGTTTCGGAAAAAGACAAGCTTAAAATCACTGTTGAGGGCAATATAGACTTTTGTCCTATAGATTCCAGCTCTCCTCCTGTTACGGTAAAAATGTACCATGATAGCCTTTCGGAAAAAAATGAGAAATATTATGACACTCATATAACAGTTATTACTGGTGATCAGCTCAAGTTTTCAGCTTTTCAGTATGACTTGCATTTTCCAACATGTGAAAAGATTGTTCGCGAACGTAGCCCAATCATATATTATGGGGATGGCACAATATTCACTGATAAGGACTGCACCAATTCCATTGATGTCAGCAAAATATGCTCTGCGGGAGGCGAAGCGGTAAAACTTGATGATGCAACAGGTAAAAGAGGAAAGGAATTTGCTCTGTACATGAAGGATGGTAAGGATAAATGTGAACCCGTAGGTGACGGGCTTGGATTCCCAAAAGTTGGGGGTAGTACCATAAAGACCCCGCTTTTACAGTTTCCCATAGGGTATATTGCTGATATCGAAGTGTCTGAAAAACAACAAATTGCAGAGGGCTTTATCGCAAACGGGTATGTGCACGATGCTCGCACTATACGCGTAGGTACAACAAGGGCACTGATACTCAATGAAGAAAATTGCAGATTATTAGATGGGTACGCCACTAAGTTTGAAAATCTTGTCAATGTGAAGCAGATAATTTCTCCGAATAGTCAAGAGAAGTTTACCAGTGAACCACACAAGTGCGGCGAGAATGGTGCAAGAACGTGCGGGAGTAATGGGGAAAGCACTGAAGATAATGGTGCCACAAAGACGAAAATTCTCAGCCTGCTTAGGGAGTATACTGAGTATGACATAAACTGCAATTGTGGAAAAATATGTAACCCTTACGACGGTAAAAAAGATAAATGCGTGAAAGCTATAGTGAATGTTTCGCATGATGGGCAGTTGTTATGTCCCACTTCCGGGAAAATTTATGAAAAGTACGAACAGGATTCAGAAGAACAAAGATTGCAATTTGACACTTTAAAAGAAGGTATTGCAGCAGATAATCTGAAGAAAGCTATTGAGGAAATTAAAGTAGAAATACCGGGTTTAGATAGTAAAAGTTTCGATGTTCCTGATAAGAAAGGAAGTGCTGTAGCACCAAAACTGCCGTACATGCTAGCAGAAGGTGTATTTGCTGCCATTGTTCCTAATTACAAAGAAGGTGGTGGAGGGGGCGTGTGTGCAACAGACGAATGCGAGCGTATTACAGATAAATCAAAAGCGGATAGCGCTAGGATAGACGAGAAAAACTTGATTCTAGATGAACCCATGGAAGTCAAAAAAGGAGGGAGGCTGATGCTTTTGTATGCACACTCTCACGATACCGTGGGAGATACGGAAAGTGTAAACGCAAACAAGCGAGGCTTCTACACACTTAGTGTCCACAGGACATGCTATGCATCAGGCGGAAAGAAGCTGTATGTGTACGTTGGAGACTCTCCCCCAACACTACGGCCAAAAAACATGCAAGGTAGGGGGGCGCAGGAGCTAGACCTGGATAAGTATAACAATAGCGGGTTCAGTTACACAATAAACGGTAATAGTGAGAAAAAAAAAGGCAATGTGTACTTTGCTATTGATGTTGACCCAGGGTACGAAGAGCAACTTAGAAAAGCAGGGAACATAGAAAACTACTATACTGTACGTGTGTGGACGACAAAGGCCAGCCCGCTATTTTCTACCTTTTTTGGATATCTTCAAGGAGTATTATTGCACGTGCTGTACGGTTCTCAAGTTCCAGCCGACGGCAAAGCTTCTGAGATATCTGAGGCCGTAAGTAAGGCGCTTGACAAAGCTCCAGGTTCGACAAAGAGTGGGGTGACACAAAAAATCGGTGCAGTGCAGCAGATATATAAAAACCAAGTGGTGTCACAACCATTCTGGAATGCGGTGAGAGCGCTATTAACTCTGTACCTGATGTTTTCTGTATTGGGATACATTATGGGAGTGATTCAGGTTACCAAGTACGATCTGGCAGTGAGAATTGCAAAAATAGCATTCATTCTGCTATTAGTGTCTAAGGGGAGTTGGGAGTTCTTCAATGAGCATTGCTTCAGGATATTTACTGTTGGACTTTCTGAAATAATATCGGCGTTTAATGGTTATTTAGGTGGGGATGCGTCATTTGCGTTCTTGGACTCCACTTTAGGATTATTCCTGACTTCTGGGTTTTGGTTAAGGATGCTTGCGCTTTTCGGTGCAGGACCTGTGGGTTGGTTAATGTTTATAGGTCTATTGTGGGCGTTATGGTCTTTTTTCCTAGCGATGATACGCGGCATAATAATGTACCTTTTTGTTGTTGTTGCGTTGGCGTTTTTGGTTACTTTGGCGCCCTTGTTTATCACTTTTATGCTATTTCAAATCACACGGAGCTTGTTTGATGCATGGATAAAGATGATTGTGAATTTTTCTTTGCAGCCCATAATACTTTTCGCATCTCTAGCATTTCTAAACCAGGTTATTCAGGTTACTGTGCACGGAGTAACAAATTTTACCGCGTGCGAGAGTTGTGTGGTAGGGTTTGACATCGCATCCAAAGATCCCAAGTCGCCAGGGAAGAAAGATATATGCGTTCTGCCAGCATTTCTTCCAATAGGTTTTTCGAGTGACATGTCTATCAGCGACAGAGTGAGAGAAGAGTTTTCCAGAACCGATATAGGCTTTATGGGCTTGCCGTTCAATGTTGCTATGCTCTTCATTTTAATACTCGCCTGCAAAGCTACTCGTGAATTTGGGCAAATTGCTGAAGTAATGGCGCACTCAATATCTGGTAGTGTTGCAGGTGTGACGGCCAGTGTCACAGGGGCTACGCAGGCGATGCTCGGCGTTGTAGGAATGGATGCAGCAACTCAGCACTTGATTAGTGCAGCTAGGGGGATGACCCCTGTCGGGACAGACAAACTTCACTTTAAAAATGAGGAATCTTCACAGCCTCGTCACGAAGGCACGGATCATGAGCCCGGCGAAAAACAAGATTCTTCTGCTGGTGAGAGTGCAGGAAGTAGAAATGATGGCGGAGTAGACATAGCTTCAGGTGGTTCCGTATCTAGAGCACCCGAAGAGGGGCGTGATGTTGTTTCCGGTGGTTCTGGAGGCGCACAACAAAGAGAAGCAGGGAATGATAGTAGGTATGTGTCGATGCCTGTTCCAGGAACTTCTGCTTTTCGAAACATGTCTGGAGATGGTCAGGGTGGAAATATATATAGCGAAATCGACGATGTTGCTGGCGGCTCTTCTACTGTTCCCGAAGATTCCGGGCATATCTATGAAGAGATAGATGTAGGGGGGGCTACTGTATCCGCAGGGTCCACAGAATCGTTGCATGAGTATGAGGAAATTGGTGGTCATCATGCTGGTAGCGATGCAATTGTTGACAGGGACGACATGCAGGGGCGGGGTACAGAAGAGATATCTGGAAATGTCCAAGAGAACGTAAGCGGTAGTTTCGTTGCAGAGAATGTTGGCGACAATTACCAAGATAGCAATTTGGCTTCGGGTAGTGATGGTAGTTCGGAAGTTGCAGTGAGTACAGATGGCGTGAGAGACACTGAAGATATAGGAGCTGGAGGGTCGCAATTTGACGATTTGCTAGATAATGTGGAGAGTAGTAGCTTTACAAGCTTGGTAGGAGATTCTAGTGCTGGCGAGGACGTTAGCGGAAGCAGCGATTGTGGCACTGTGGAGAGGCAATCTGAAGCGAAGCCCACTGCAGAAAATCATACACAAAGCTTTGGAAACTCTAATGGGGATGGTTGGAGAGCAAGTGAAAGCGTCGATACAAATGAGAAAAGTTTTAGTGATGAGGCTGCTGATGGCCCTGACTCCAACTCACCAGAATCAGGGGATAAGAGAGGACTTAGTGCTGCTTCAGAGGCGCAAGAGAAAGATAGCTCTCTTGATGAAAAGTTAAGTAAGAACCCAGATAATGATCCTACAAAAAAAGATACGCAGGATTGATGAAAGGAAGAGAATGTGCGGTGTTATAGCTATCAGGTGCACTAGCAGTCGCTTTTTAAGACTGGTGGTTCTGTTGTGTCTTCTCATGTCTTCATGTGGAAGCGAAGTACCATTTCCTAGGTGTATATCTGCGGATAATTTCAATAAGAACTCTACAATTGCTGTTTCCGCGTATTATGGCCCCGGCAATGTGGAAGCCTTTCGGGCAGAAAATGGTGAAGTGGGTAACGGGACCTTGCGGGGAGCAACAAAGCAAGTGGTTCGGTGGAAAGATACAGGATTGCTCACTAATGGGGAGCACATTGTGGTAAAAACTCAGGGCGCATGGGTGCCCTGGGATAAGGATGGTAAAAAGACTAGTTCTCAAATAGCGGTAAATACTGGGGTAACAAGGCCACTCGATCCTGCAGACGAATTTTATGATGCAGTAGTAGATGTGGACCGCGTGTGCGGTCCGTATGTAGAGGGTAGTAGGCAAGTGAACGGGTGTACAGTGGATACGTACAGCATTCCGGATAAAGATGACCTAGAAAGTAGTACATACGGAAGACCATGCTGGTTGGACAATGGATATGGGGCGTATTTACTATTCAAAAAACCTGAAGATGAGGATCCTAATGCTACACTGGATATTATGGAATTTCCCCAATCGGCTACAGCGCATCTGGGACACAGTGGGACAGGAGAAGGTGGGAGAGATAAGTATAGTACCGAGGAGAATAAATGGGGAATTTATAATTCCAGTTGTGACAGAATTGATAAGCCAGAAAGAGGCTGGAAGATATATGTCAAAATTCTAGATAATTACTATTATGACAACGCAGGTGGTTACAGCCTTGAGTTTCTAAGCGGCGTTATGAGCGCAGAAAATTCGGATATTTTTGAATACGTACGAAAATTGGTCAGAGATGAGCTAGATAAAGCCGGTCAGACAATATTCAAAGGTATAACTGGAAATAATGCGTTTAAAAGTTTTGTATTCGCCTTAATTACCCTATCCATTGTATTAACATCACTTGTGTACATATTGGGAATGGTACGCACACCATTCACTGATTTGATAGCGAAGCTGTTGAAGATAGTACTAGTTTTACTATTAATATCACCCAATAGTTGGACCTTTTTTTACGATCACTTGCTGCAGTTATTTCTCAAGGGTGTGGACGAGATTATAGCCTTGGTAAACAGTCACACAATAGGAGGAAATTTTCGAGCTGATGCACCGTTTGGGTTCATGGATATAATGATTAGGGACAAGATATTTTCTCCGATTGTTTGGGAAGCAAAAGCCCGGGCTCTTATCACAGCAGACTGGTCGTCGATTTTTGCGTTGTTTCTGATCATCATATCCGTCTTGTTCTACATAGGCCTATGTATGTACGGATTCGTGATGTACCTAACTGCTTTTGTAGGGATCACGTTTCTGGTTTCGCTTATGCCTATTATGTTCGTTGGTATCTTGTTTTCAAGGTTTAAAAGCCTTTTCGATGGGTGGTTAACGCAGTGTATCAGCTTTTCAATGCAGGCAATACTTATGTTTACGCTTATTGCCCTTTTTGGTGAGCTTATAATGCACTATTACTATAGAATCTTTGGGTTTACTGCGTGTTACAACGAGTGGATTCACTTAAAGATACCACTAATAGTTGATAAAAAGTACTACGAGTGGACTCCCGGACAAAAATATGACAGCATAAAGATTGGCTGGCGTGGCGCGGAGAAAAGGGGCTATCCCGAGGCGGGTTCTGTTGCGAGATATACGTTTACAGGAGGTGGGTCAATTATTGCTATTCCTCCAGATTACAAGGAAATGGATTTTCGGTATGTGGATTATCCGTTTTTAGATCCTGATATTAAGAGTAGTACTGTGCCGGGTGGTGTGGATTTGAACTATGAGAAAGAAGAAGCTAAAAAACTGCAACAAATAGCTAACCTTACTAATTATTTTATAGCTACAGAGAGCCCTACAGCCATAGGTCGTCTTGTTAGCAAAATTGAAAAAGAATTAGACATTATGAAAACCAAAGGCGACACGGTTGTATCTTACGGTGAAATAGCTAACTTCAAGGATCTTGTTAAGAAACAAAGAGAAAAAAAGACATCAGATGGTAAAGTGCAATGGACTGATAGTGTATTTCGTGACAAGGTGAAAAAAATATTAATTGGCAAAGTATTGCTGAATAATACGGTCAAGGGCACCAGCGTTGAAGAGCTGGAGAAGCAGTACGACTACAACATTATCAAGAACATCAAACAGGGCTGGATAGTTATGTGGTCTGAGGTGTTCGGGCTCATGCTTGTTACCTTTTTGATATGGCAAATGCGTGCATTTGTGCATAGCATAGCAGTTGTCCTATCTGGTGGCGGTATGATGTCACGTACTGTTGCGTCCATGTATGATGAAGGATTTCTCAAGATTTTTTCAGGTATCCCGGTGATTGGTAGGGCTTTCGAGACCGTGGATAGAGGAATAGATGGCCTTAGAATGGTGGCTCGTGCAAAGTTGGGTGACATTGCATCTGGTGTTGCAAGTGTGCCTGAAAAAGCACTTGGAAGGGTGCCGATTGTTGGCGGTGCGATGAGTTCATTAATTGCAGGAACAAGACATGTTATTGGTGGACTTACAGCCACTAACACAGAAGAGGCCATATACACTATGAAATCCATTTCTCCTAAGTTCGATTATGCTAGGGCATGGATTGGTGCGCATCTAGGCTATTCTCCTCTTGATGCATTAAAGTATGTCGGGTCATACTCTTTAGCAAAGATGACGGGATCAACAAGCGGTGGCCTTATGGATAATATAAGACAAGATAGGGCCGCACTGCTGCAGAATATCCGCACGCTGACTATCGGAGTGGATAAACACAAGCCAAGTGTTTATATTCCAGGGAAGAAAGATCCAAGTGATGGTAGCAACCCTTTCCGACGGCCAGATGGTACTCTCACAAGGCAGAAGAGGCCCGATGAGGACCTTTTTGATAACGATGGTAACCTACATATTCATAAGGGGAATTTTTGGAATGCTGTAGACACTATGCACGCCTTCAATGTTATGGAGCGTCAGGCGGATGATGATGTCGCAAAAGAAAAGATTAATGGTGACGTAGACAGGTTGAAGGGTGAGATATCGCAGTTTATTCGAAATCACCCTGATGAGATTCCAGAGTTAAATAAGTTTGTTTCACCATCCGGAGAAGTGGATTTTGCTATGTTGCAAGCTAGGGCTCTCGAAAGACGCGGAGCTCTAGAAGAGGGCAAGACAGTAGAGGATCTGCGTCGTGAAGGCGTTCATTCTTCAATAGGTGATCACGCATCTATCGTTAGGGAAGCATCGGAAACTAGTCGTGTAATACTAGATGAACAAGGCGCTCATGAGAGTACAGCGCGTACTGCTGATGAGGAAATTCGGCGCTCTGAGCTTGATAGTGGCATGGCTTTACAGGGCATTTTAGGACGCAAGGAAAATGACTCTGCAGATATGCAAAGTGAGTATCTTAGGGCGGGTGAGGAAGAGTCGGTTGCAAGGGATGAAGGTGTTGAGCAGGTATCTTCCGGTGCCGATGATGCAGATGTTTCAAATGTTGTTACACGGGATGTGCCTGAGGACATTGAGTCGTTCCTTGATAGTACATCAGGTGGTAAAGATTCAATAGAATTTGACATGGCCTCAAAGAAAGATGAGTTTCATGGATTACCAGGGGATGGTGATGTAGACGCAGGTGTTGCGGATGCAGAAGTGCTTCAGGGCGAAGACGAGAAAAAAGATCTGCCTCACGATGAATACAGTGGCTTGTCACAAACTGCAGAAAAAGATCAAGAAGGTCTAGGTTATGCAGTGCGGGAAGGTGAACCTTTTGAGGATCTGTTGGATGCCAGAGGGGACAGTGACTTCTCCGACACCTTTACAGAAATGTTTGATGAGGAAAAAGCTGCTGCAAGAGCTGCAGAGG
>JBGCXB010000003.1:0-84321 GCA_048496795.1 Aaplasma endosymbiont of Hyalomma asiaticum
GACACCTTTACAGAAATGTTTGATGAGGAAAAAGCTGCTGCAAGAGCTGCAGAGGAGAGAGAGGACGACTTCTCTGACACCTTTACAGAAATGTTTGATGAGGAAAAAGCTGCTGCAAGAGCTGCAGAGGAGAGAGAGGACGACTTCTCTGACACCTTTACAGAAATGTTTGATGAGGAAAAAGCTGCTGCAAGAGCTGCAGAGGAGAGAGAGGACGACTTCTCTGACACCTTTACAGAAATGTTTGATGAGGAAAAAGCTGCTGCAAGAGCTGCAGAGGAGAGAGAGGACGACTTCTCTGACACCTTTACAGAAATGTTTGATGAGGAAAAAGCTGCTGCAAGAGCTGCCGAAGAGAGAGAGGACGACTTTTCCGACTCCTTTGCAGAAATGTTTGATGAAGAAAAAGCTGCTGCAAGAGCTGCCGAAGAGAGAGAGGACGACTTTTCCGACTCCTTTGCAGAAATGTTTGATGAAGAAAAAGCTGCTGCAAGAGCTGCAGAAGAGGAAAAGAGTGAGGGGGATAATGAACTTTCTTCTATTTTTGCATCTGTTTTAAGTGGCGAAAAGACATTTGGTGAAGAATCTGCGCTGGGGGCAGAAGATAGTATTGACGATGATGGGGAAAGCCTCGGTTACCACGGCACTGGCACTGGGTTCGTAGGTGTTAACAAGCAGGAAGCTTTGCAAGTAAGTCCAGATGGTAACATGCCTACTACGAGCCAAGTTCATGATGAACATGCTGGTGAAGCCGCATCTGCAGTGGGTAAGTCAACAGAGAAGTTTGATGCTTTTGCAACCAAACGTGGTGGTAAAGATTCTTCGAAAGATACCAAAGATGATGAGAAAGATCGTAAACAAGAGGGCAAAGGCGGCGTTTATGCTATGAAGAAAAAGTCTGCTACTTTGACTAAGGAAGAGACAAAACTTTTAGAAAAGACATTCCTGGGCAAGCTGATGGGCGTAGCTTCGAAGTCTGCTGATAAATCCAGTAGGGATAGTAAAGAAGCAAGGAGTGCAAATGCAAAATTTGTAGATGTGGTTAAAGGGCTGGGGGGTATTACAAAGGCTGCAGTCAAGCAGTACATATCTTCCAATAAGAAAGGGGTCGTTGAACACGTAGCAGATCGTGCGGAAATTGATAACAACAATAAAAACAAAAAGAAAGGCAGTAAAGGAGGAAAGCAACAAACTGTAGAATCTTCAGAGAAGAAGCTCGAAAAAGCTAGACTAGCAGAGATCTTAAAGTTAGAGAAAGAGCTTTCAAACCTAAGAGCGCGCAAGTTTGCTACGGGAGCTGCTGGAGAAGAACTCAAGGGCATAGAGCGCGATATAGAGGAGTTAGAGCGTAAAATAAGAGCACTAAACTGTTCAGGAGGATAGTTTAGGAGGGAGAGAAAAAGGACTATTGGTTATTTTTCACTTCTATGAGTGGTATGGACGTAAATCCATAGGTTCCTAGTTTGTCCAGTGAACATGACAGGAAGTCTGTATCAAATCTTACTAGCACATCGAACTCGAAGTCGGCATATATTAACTTATTGTTTATAGGAGGACTATTGAATATAACGAAACCATTTTTTAGGTCCACGCCGTAGAGTTCTTTCTGTTGCAGCTCATCATCTAGATATACCTTGACGGAGCCTGCTACCGGCTTTGTTATAATGCGTGTAAATGAATTGTTACCAGCCTGATAGTTCTTTACTATGCGAAAATTCGAGGTTGTTCCGTCACCCACTCCCAGATTCTGTCTTGTGGCCTTATAATCATACCAATCTTTGAATCTAAAGGGCAATGCTCTACCTTTGTGTGCGTAAAAAAAGTTTATCACGGCAATGATCTGAGAATACGACTTTACCCCGTAAACTGCGTTATATCTGCAACGTGGATAGCTCCAATTTATTTTACGCTGTTCAATTCCGTTTGCTAATTCTGAAATGCTAGTAGAAAATGTTGGTCCTCCTATGGATCCATAGGAAATATCCTCAGGAAATCTTGCTTCTTTTTCGGGCATAAGGGAAAAATCAGTAACAAATAGAACAATATCGTAAACTCTTTCTGTTGTTACGGTAATCAATTTGTGCAGCTATTATTTTTTTATTATAAACTGCAGATTTCAAATATTGGACTTCCGGTGTAAAACTCTGATCTCAACCTATTGTGCGACAAACAGCATAGAAAGAAGATTGGTGACTGTGCCTGAACACTACCCACACTGCTTCTATTATTAAGAGCATGTTCAGAAACTACGAAGTCAGCGCGCATAGGAGTTATCACAAACCACACCAGCTTTGTTCCGTGGTGCTCTTCCTATTTACACAGTTTTGCTCGGTGTTGCAGTTGGCATTTTTTCTTATGTATATGCAAAGCTACGCGTAGATCAATTTCTCCGTCTTGAGTTTAAGACGGTGAGCCATAACTAACATACAACACCAGCGAACACAACAATCAGGAAGGGCCCACCCTTCCTAACCTACAAGCAGCAGATACAATCCGGAATCATAGTCACATGATCATAACACTACCAACCTGTACATCAGGTTGGAAAACTTAGCTAAGTTCCGGTTGAGCCAAACCCCCCGGAACCACGGTGTGTTTCTGTGGTTATTGTAGATGTCTCTTCCCACGCAATACGTGTTACAGGTGCCACAACAAGCTGTGCTATCCTGTCACCACGATTTATGACGTAGTCTTCATGACCGAAATTGGCCAGAATCACCACTATTTCTCCACGGTAATCAGCGTCTATGGTTCCGGGAGAATTTAAAACCACAACGCCAACCTTTGCGGCAAGACCAGACCTTGAGCGGATCTGCGCCTCATATCCGTCAGGGAGCTCAATCGCGATCCCCGTACAAACACAGCGCCGCTCACCCGGGCAAATCAGCACCTTGTTGTTTATAGCAGCGTACAGATCCAAGCCCGCACTTTGCGGTGTTGCGTAAGAAGGCAGGGGCAACCCCTCTCCGCTTTTCACTCTCACTATTCCAACTTTCATATCACACGCTAAAACAACCAGCGGGCATCATATCGCTCTTGTTTGACATAATCAAGCTATATTCAGCGGTGCTACTAACCAAGTATAGATCTATAAATTAGCAGAATATGTTTTCTCTGCGCGTCCACGGTGTGGGACTGATTGAGTATTTGACGATGGATGCATAATATTGCGTTTCTGAGGATGTTGTGTAACGCACAAAAGATTTTTTACTTTTCGATCTAACTTGTCTGTTCATCTTCGCTCTTCATGTGTCTTGAAATATTCAGACGGCAGCATCGTGTAGTATCATGGAAATGCTCTATTGTTAGTATGGGAGCATGGGTAAACATGAAATTACAGAGAAAAGCCAGAGGAGCGCCTTTTGTCCCTAAGATCTCAAAATAATCATAAAACACGGGAGCATAATAGTGCTGTTACTGCAATGCCTACGATGTGCACTTATTTTGCAGTTCAGGCAACTCTGGCAATTTGAAAACGACTTTCTCTTTTACTCCATCCATGGTGGATATCTTTATTTTGAAATTAGAAGATAAATAACTTAGCAATTTTTTAACTACAGAGTCAGGGGCTGATGCGCCAGCAGTCACTCCTACTTTTCTTGCACTGCTTAACCAGCCTATATCCACATCCTTGTGTGAACCTACAAGAAAAGAATTACGATTCTGCGATTTAGCAATGTCGACAAGTCTGTTCGTGTTTGAGCTGTTTTTACCCCCCACAACCAAAACTACGTCCACAAGTGATGCCAATTGTTTGACAGCACTTTGCCTATTTTGTGTGGCATAGCAGATATCTCTTAGGTCTGGACCTATTACGTCTGGGAAACGAGTCTTTAATGCGTTAACAATTAACCGAGTATCATCAACGCTTAAAGTTGTTTGCGTGACGTAGGCAAGCTTGCATGGATCATCTACCTTTAAGCTCCAGACGTCACTTACAGTCTGAACGACCTGCACGTTGCTATCCACTTGGCCAATACTTCCCTCAACTTCCCTATGACCTTTGTGACCAATTAACACTACCTGATAGCCATTTCTGTTGTACCGGCCTATTTCGATATGCACTTTTGTTACTAGAGGACAAGTAGCATCTATAATCAATAGACCTTTGCGTCCAGCATACGCGCGCACCCGTTTTGCAACACCATGTGCGCTGAACACAAGCACCGCACCATAAGGGACTTCATCGACGGCATTCACAAATTTCACGCCTCTTTCTCTGAAGCTATCCACTACGTACGAGTTATGCACAATTTCGTGCAACACATAGACGTCACGCAGAGCCATATACTTGGCAACAACAGCATCGAGTATACTTACTGCCCGCTCCACTCCAGCACAAAAACCACGCGGCTGCGCTAAAATGACTTCTATCCGACCATCAGACACCACAGGATCCCCAGTTTCGTCGTGCAAACACGGAATTAAATACGGCGCACACACCTCGGCCAGTATACCATGTGTAGTTACACCTTTCAAGCGAGCCTAACATGCTTGATGTTCCTGCCTTATGGTGTAACATTTGAGCTGTGTACTCAGTTCCAATTTGTGGTGTCTCTTTTTTGATACAGGTCGGAGTAGTCACTATGTTTTACTGCGTGTTGAACGAGATTTTTATGCATTAACACGACGCAGGACAAAAACGTAGTTCCTGGTGGGTCACGTATGTGCTGGAGGGCTTCATGTTATGTAACCCGACACTCAATGGGCAAGCGATTGGTTGCGCAGAGGCACCGTGTATGCTGAGGTGCCGTGGTGCTATCACATTTTGTGTTCTGAGTTATAAAAGGACCTGCGCTTCTAAGTCTGTGTGTTAAAATTTTGCTGTGAGCTTTATTTGTGCTCACCCGGGGCGAGGTTATGGGAGTAACAACTGTTTTAGCAACTCATAAGAATGTGTTATGGCCTCGGAAGGCGCAATTGAACGTCACACATAATTTCTTTTACCCGTACATTCAATGTGCCTTGCATTAGGACTAAACAATTTTTCTGGGATAACCACTGAAGGGTGAAGTGGTTTATCCATAGTGCATGCCAGTTTTGTGGCAGTACTGAAAATCCCATTGTCGTTTGTACGGGATTACTGAAAAGACCCGTGATATAGAATTCTGATCTAGCTTTTATGTATCACTTCCCTCTCCAGAGACAGTGGACGTTGGTTTACTTATGTGATTTTGTTTTCCAAGGAAAGCACGGGGGCATGGCTCTACAACAAATGTTGAGACACCCAACACTCGTTTTATTTTTTCATGCAAGAGGATATATTGAATTCCGCAAAGCAAAGATGGCGAGAAATAACGGTCGACTATTGTTAGAGGGATTATGAAAACACCATCATCTGCGAGTAGGAAAGCAGCCAGTTATTAGTAGAGCTTTGTGAGTCGTCTGCAGAACGCCGAGGAAGTGTTGTTGTGAGTGCTCACTAATCTGCCACACAACGCTAAACCCACGCAATTTTGCCTGTCTCAGGTTACAGTCACTATCTGTGACTTGGAAGGAACAATTTCCTATCCATGAACGCGGTTGCGAGCAAGTCTGACGAAATTCTCGAAAATGTAGTGAGAATCTTTTGGCCCGGGACAGCCTTCTGGGTGATACTGCACAGAAAATACAGGACTATCTGTGAGCTTTATTCCTTCAACTGTACCATCAAATAGCGACTTATGCGTTACCACAACGTTGGGTGGCAACGTTTGTGGGTCAACCGTGTAACCATGGTTCTGACTAGTAACCTCTACAGTTTTTGTCTCAATATTGAGCACAGGATGATTAGCCCCTCTGTGACCGTGACACATCTTCATGGTTTTTGCGCCAAGAGCCATTGCTAAGAGTTGGTGGCCTAAACATATTCCTAGTACGGGTATACCCGAATCTAAAATTGCGTGCAGTTGTTCTACTATGTAATGACATATGTCTGCGGGATTACCGGGACCGTTCGAAAGAACAATACCCATGGGTTTCAATGACAACGCTCTAGAAGCAAAATCCCCCTGCGCTGCTACAACGCTTACAGCACACCCTAAACCTGCAAGTGTCGAGAGTATTCCACGTTTTGCGCCCAAATCTATAACACAAACACCTATTCCATCCTTAGACACTTGATGATCAGTTAGGTAGGGAAGCTCCGTGGCAAGAGGCACGTCCTTGTTGAGTCTAGCAATTTCCTGTAGCTTGTGTAAATCGACTGTGTCCGCATCACCAAAGTGATGTATTACACCACACTGTGTGCCATAATCTCGGAGATGGGTAGTCAATGCTCTAGTATCAACACCAGTTATACCTGTGAGACTATGGTCTCTCATCCATAAATTAAGCCCAGTTTGCGACGAAATATGCGAAGCGCCAGATATTTCCCGGACTATGATGCCCTTAGTCAAAACCTGCCCGCATTCAAAGTCCTTTTGGTTTATTCCCACGTTGCCTATGTGTGGGAACGTGAATGTTACAATTTGGCCAGCAAACGATGGGTCTGTTATTGTGTACTGGTACCCCGTAATTCCCGTAGTAAAACACACCTCACCTACACAGTCGTTCTTTTTGCCCAAAGATCTGCCGAAAAAGCAGCGTCCATCAGACAACACAACAACTGCATTTTGGCGATCACAGATCATCTTTGTGAGAAGGTTAAACCCCGACATTGTATCAGAGCCAAGAAGAAATTAATAGGTTTTTATAATTTTAATGCAGGGGTACACAAAGCAACATCCTTAAATATGCTTTAGAGAATATACTGTGAATGGCATTTCATTTTTGTACAGTTGAGTTCAATTGCCAGTTAGTGAACTTAGCCAAAAGTTTTGTGGTTGTAATGTCCCATGGGAGGAGTACGTGTTTTTGTCCATATAAGGCAATGCCCTCCTAAGATAGCACGATAATCGTTTACTAGCTTACGGGACGTATGTAGAATCCCGGTGTTTGTAATTTACTCTAAACTTTTATGTCCGCGAGCAGCAGTGTGGTACTGTGTATATTGGATGGCTGGGGAAATGGTAGTGGAGGAAAATATGACGCTATACATGCTGCTAAAAAGCCATTTTGGGAATCGGTAGTGCCGCGATTTCCCAGGAGCAGTATTTCTGCCAGTGGGGAGGATGTAGGATTGCCGGCCGGTCAGGTAGGTAATTCAGAAGTTGGGCATATGAGCATAGGTTCAGGCAGGATAGTACTGCAGGACTTGCCCAGGATTAATTTGGAAATAGATGAGATACATAAGAACCCACGTTTGATCAAATTCGTAAATGATATTAGGGACGGGGAAGGAGCATGCCATTTGATAGGGTTGCTTTCTGATGGCGGAGTGCATTCTCTACAGGCACACATTGAAGCGCTTGTAGCCGCAGTGGATGGATTGGGTGTAAAGGCGTATGTGCATGTAATTCTTGATGGCCGGGATGTTCCTCCTAGTTCTGCCCGGAAATATATTAGTTTGCTTGATTCAAAAATGGGTTCACTTAATGCAGAGGTGGCTACTGTCTCGGGTCGCTATTATGCTATGGATAGAGACAAACGTTTTGACAGAACTTTAAAGGCGTTTGATGCCATTGCGTACGCTCGCGGACCTCAGTGTGACTGTGCAATGCAGGTTGTAAAGGAAAGCTACGAAAATGGCATAACAGATGAATTTGTTGTTCCTACTGTGATACGTGGATACAAAGGTATCGGTAAAGAAGACGGCGTGTTGTTCGCAAATTTTAGAAAGGATCGAGTTCTGCAGCTGCTCTGCATGTTTCTGGATGAACTTTCTGACATCAAGAGTGTGTTGGGCATGCGACAATACTCGCAGAAGATTTGCATTCCAAGCCTGTTTCCACCAGTTGACGTCCAAAGAACTTTGGGAGAAATAGTGTCTGAAGCCGGTCTTAAGCAGCTTCGCATTGCCGAGACCGAAAAGTTTGCACATGTAACGTTCTTTTTCAACGGGGGAAGAGAAGACCCCTTTGCTGGGGAAGATAGGGTTCTTATACCGTCTCCACACGTAAGTACGTATGATCTTCAGCCTGAGATGTCCGCTGTTGCTGTGACCGATTCCTTGGTGGAAAGGATAAACTCTAAACGGTACTCATTAATAGTTGTGAACTATGCCAATGCTGATATGGTGGGTCATACTGGTAACATAGAAGCAGCGAAAAGCGCAGTTTCAGTTGTTGACGGGTGCTTGCAGAGGGTCTTTGATGCAACACAAAGTGTTGGTGCTACCATGCTTATAACTGCCGATCACGGTAATGCAGAGAAGATGTTTGATGATAGCAGCGATTCTCCGTACACAGCGCATACATCAAGTACAGTGCCGCTTGTAGTGTGCGGTTCAAACCTTCCAGTGAGAATATCGGATGGTAGATTGTGTGACATTGCACCTACTGTTTTGGAACTTATGAAAATTGACAAACCGGAAGAAATGACAGGTAGCTCTCTGCTACTGCATATGTGATATTCCTGGCAAGGGTTCTGTGATGTAGCTCATCACGTTTATCAGGCAACGCTTGTGGAGGTGGGGTTTGTGAATTACCGGGGTCTGTCTATACATTGTGCTTGCGGCAGCGGGATGATTTTTGTGTTTGCTATGACGACTCTTGTTGAGTTATGCAGAAAACTACTGGATTTTTCGGGCATGACTTTTATTGAGAATAAGATCATGCAAGAGAATAGTTCATGAGTATATTATCCAGATTTTCTGGTAAGAATGGACAGCGGGTCTACATGTATTTTGCTCCCTGTTTGGTCCTCATGAGAACTATGAGTGTGCTATTACTGTTTATACTGTAGAGCCCAGCCAAAAGATCCTTAAAATTACAATTTGCGCGATGTCTTTTCTCCTGATGCATAAGGATTATTCCCCTTTTTGAATATCATCCTTATCGGAACACCTTGCAGTGAAAAACTCTTTATAAAGTTGTTTTTCAAATATGATTGGTAGGTACTCTCTATAGTTGCTGCATTAGTGGCTACGACGAAAGTCGGTGGGAGCGTGCCGGTTTGTGTAATATACTTTAGCCTTACTTTTCTACTGTTTTGTAAATGTGGTGGATGGTATTCTGTGGCGGTTTCCAACCACTTGTTGAGCTTGGCAGTTTTTATACGAGTACTGGCGGCCTCATATAACCTGATTGCTTTATCCAAGACCTCCTCACATCCTATGTTGCGTAATGCAGACATCTTCATTATCGGGATATCCAGATCCATTCTGCTATGCTGGCGTATGGAGTTTAGTATGAAGTCTTCCTGGGCCTTGTTGTTCACTAGGTCAAATTTATTTAGTGCCAACACAATGCTTTTTCCATCCTTTATTGCAGCACTGGCAATAGAAAGGTCTTGTTGATTTATACCCTGCGCAAAGTCCACCATTAAAATCACTACGTCAGACCTGGATAGCGCTTGTATAGCGGACTGCACCGAAAGTTTTTCCATATTTTCGGTAACCTTTGTTCGTCTGCGCATTCCTGCAGTATCAGTTATTATCAGTCTTGTTCCCTTGAAAGAGTATTCAGCGGCTATGGAGTCACGAGTTGTACCCGCGTTACAGTCTGTTATTACTCGTTCTTCCTTCAAAATGCTGTTAACCAGTGTAGATTTTCCGACATTGGGCTGACCTATTATTGAGATAACAACAGGGCGTTGGTTTTTGTGTTGCGGTTCTTCATGTTCAATTAGTGGCGCTATTGTCTCATAAAGGTCAACCATTCCCAAGTTGTGTTCTGCAGATATATAAACTGGCCCCAGAAGGCCAAGGTATTCCATGGTGTCCATTTGTGAATCTGTCTTGTGACTTTCACATTTGTTTACTACCAAAACTATTGGTCGATTGCCCGCAATCTTCTTCAGCCACTTGCCCAGAGATACATTGTCCGACAATTGATTGCTGTTCACGTCTACAACAAAAAAAATTATGTTTGCACTTTCCAATGCCAACCGCACTTGAGTAGTTACAAGTTCATGCATCGTGTTTCCGTCGGCAACACCGCCGGTATCAACTGCAATAAACTTCAATCCACAAAAATTAACAGGTGCTTCTTTTCTGTCCCGTGTCACATGGGCAGTACTGCTCACTATAGCAGATTTCCTTTTTGTTAGACGATTAAACAACGTAGATTTTCCTACATTTGGTAATCCTACTATAGCCACCTTTTGCACGCTTATACCAATGTAGAATAACTGATGTGTAGGATTATAACCATAATATCTGAAGTATTAAAGGTGCACGTGCCGAGTTGTTACCAGACCTACTGTGTTAGGAGAATTACGCTGAAATATGTTTAAAATGTGTCATTCTCACCAATGAGCATCCTATGTGAGTATCAGTGTCTTTGATGGGTTTGGTAGCATAAATAGGTTGATTTTTTACTGTAGTTGTCGGATCATGAACCGGGTTTTTTGTACTTCATGATAACATGCGTTTGTTAGCCACTGTATTTATTATATCTCTTTCTCTTTTTCATAGTGCAAACGTCTTGGCTGGCTCTGGGACATACCTCAACGTTCAAGGAGATACAATGGACCTGAGGAAACTGTTATCAGTGTCCCAGGATGTTACTCCCACGTTTTCTAAGGTCAAGCTGCTAGGGGGAAATAAGGCGGTGCTTTCTCTGTCACCTGTGGATGCGGGTGGTGTTGTAGTAACTCTGGATGATTACGGTAGAGCGACTGGTTTAGACGCTGCTAATGCTGATAGGGTACTGTGGCGCACTGCGCTGGCTGACGAAAAACGTGGAGACATATACTCGGGAGGTTTGGTTTATTCCAGCGGGGTGGTTGTTTGTGCTGTTGATAACAAGCTATATGGGCTTGATCCCGGGACTGGCCGAATATCTTGGGAGAGCACGTTTGGGAATTTTTTGGGTGGAGACCTTGTGCCCATAAACGAAGGAAAGTCTGTCGCTGTTAACACTATAGACAGCTATCTGTATGTTTTTGATGTTAAGAGTGGGGAATTGTCGTGGCATCGCGGTGAAGGCGGAGTTGGTGTTCGTACCAGGAGTCTGCTATCAGTAGCGTATTCTCCTGATAGACACCACGTAGTAGTTGTTCTTCCTGATGGTAGGGTGTTGTGTTTGGATTCATACGGCGGTGAAAAGATATGGGAGACTGTGCTAGACCAGCGGAATATGGGTTTTGTTGGTGGAATAAGGGTTTCACCTGTTGTTGCTGGGGATGAGGTTTTTCTGTCAAATGATCTTGGTGCCTTGTTAAGTATAAACATGAATACGGGAGAAGTGACATGGTCTCTTGATGTCGGGGTTAGGGATATATCTTGGTCTGACGAGGGGCTGCTTTACATCATTACTGATAAAGGGGAGCTGCTGGCTTTTGATTCTGAAAGCAAAACGCAAATTTGGGCAATATCTTTACCCAATGTTGGTAGGGCTCGTGTAACAAAGTGGAACACTCCAGTTAGAATCGGTGATAGGCTTTGGATATTAAGCAGCTGTGGGTATCTCCTGGGCTTAAATCGTTTCTCAGGTGTAGTAGAGGAATCGTATGTTACTCCAGGTTCGGGCGGATTTGTACGTTCTCCAGTGAAAGTGGGGAGTGCGGTTTATATGTCGGGGAAAAAAGGTTTAGTGGTTGTTTGGTAGGTAGTTTATGAGTGTATGCAACTACGATGTAGTGGTTATTGGTGCGGGACCGGGTGGTTATAAATGCGCGTTGAAAGCTGCTAAGGAAGGGTTGAAAGTCGCATGCATTGATGAGAATTCTCAGTGCGGTGGTACGTGCCTTAGGGTTGGATGCATACCTTCAAAAGCGTTGTTGGAGTATTCTTACAAGTACTACTCTACCAAGAACTTGTACGAAAAGTTCGGGGTTGTGGCTAAGAATGTTACTTATGATCTCAAGAAAATGTTTGAGGCAAGAGACAAAGAAGTTAACCTTCTAAGTTCAGGCATTGAGACTCTTTTTTCCGCTTCTAAGGTGCAGAGACTCCATGGTAGGGCAAGGGTGCTAGGCAAAAGCGGGGACCTTTTTGAGATTATGGTTTGCAACGCAGATGGGTCACAAGAAAAGGTCTTTTCTAAAAATGTGGTTTTGGCAACTGGTTCGACTCCCGCGGAGCTAACAGGTGTGAATGCGGATGGCTCGTCGATTTTGTTTTCCGATGAGGCGTTAAATATGGATGTTCCCAAGAGGCTGTTGATAGTTGGCGGGGGAGCTATAGGTCTTGAGATGTCCTCTGTATGGGGGCGTTTGGGTTCGCGAGTAACAGTGGTAGAGTATGCTGACAGAATAGCCTCGGGTTTTGATTCGGACATAAGCAGAGCGTTGTTGGGTTACTTAGAAAAGCAAGGAACCAGCTTTTTGTCTTCTCAGAAAGTTGTTTCTGTGAAAAAAAATGGCTCTGAGCTTCTTGTAAAGTGTGAGTCCGTCACAGATGGGCAGAAATTGACGGTGGAGGTTGATAGAGTTTTGATCGCCATCGGTCGCAGGCCTAATGTTGCTGGGACAGTGCAAATGGATGGACTTTCCCTTGATAGCGGGGGGTTTGTAGAAGTTGATTCTAGGTATGAGACAGGAATCAAGGGCATATATGCAATAGGAGATGTAATCGGTGGGTCCATGCTTGCCCACAAAGCGGAGATGGAAGGTGAGGCTGTTGCTGAGTTGTTAGCTGGTTCTGCGACTAATGTTGACTACGCGGTTATTCCTGCGGTCATTTATACGCACCCTGCAGCTTCATTTGTTGGAAGAACTGAAGACTATCTCAAGAGCGTTGGTTATGGATACAAGGTTGGAAAGAGCAACTTTTCTGCCAACGGTAGGGCTAGAATCATGTATGACAGTGACGGATTTGTTAAGGTGATTGCTTGCAGGAAAACTGAAGTAATTTTGGGTGTTCATATCATTGGTTCTTACGCTGATACAATGATTAACGAAGCCGCTGTAGCTATGGGTTATAGGGCTACTGTTAGGGACATTTGCCATGTATGTCACTCGCATCCTGATGTGAACGAGGTGTTTAGAGATGCATGCGAAATTGCGTGTCGGAGTGGGGGATAGAAAGTTTTTATCCAGGACGTTAGGGCTGCAACTAAGATATATAATTGCGCTTCTGTTAGTAGGCTGCAGTGTGATGTGGTTCCTCAGTGGTTTGTTATTGGGCAGTGATTGCGATACACAGGATATAGTTTTTGGGGATGCGGACATCAGCTCCATTGTTGATGTGCAGGAGATATTTCCTGAAAATAGGAAGGTTATAAGGCGGCTGCCAGCTGAGTTGTTTGCGTATAAGTCAGTTTCCATTGTTTCCGAAGTTGCAGGTAAGGTTGAGGAAGTTTTTCTCGAGGGAGGTAGCTCTGTAGAAAGAAGCCAGGCTATTCTAAGGGTAGAGAAGCGGGATAAGCTTGAACAATTAGAACGCGCAGAAAAGTTGCTTGAGCAGAGAAAGCTTGAGCGAGAGGCCTCGGGATCTTTGAGTGTTGCTGGATATAGGGCCCAGGTGCATGATCATGCAACTTTGGTTGCCCTAAAGGATGCAGAAATAAATTATAAGAATGCGCTACTTGATCTAGAAAATACCACTATTAGGGCGCCGTTTTCCGGTATTGTTGATGAGATTTTACCGCAAGTAGGTTCCATGATTAGTATTGGTCAAAATGTTGCTACAGTAGCGAATTTTGAAAAGCTCAAGATTGTTACCTATATCTCAGAAGATGACATGTTTTATATAAGTTTGGGAGACGAAGTTGAAGTAACATTTGGTAGCAGCAATTTACTGCTGGGTAGGGTGAGTTTTATTGGAAGGGTGTTATCTCCTGATACGAAGTCATGTAGGCTGGAAATTTTGGTGGACAACGCAGGCGGCGCAAAGGTGGCTCATGGGATGTCAGCAAAGGTTAAGTTAGGAATACGTCAAGTAAGAGCATACAGGGTACCATCTTCATCTATCAGCGTGGATGGAGATGGAAACCTGGGAATAAAGGTATTAGACAATAGAGTGGTAAAGTTTTTAAAAATCGTGATAGTAGATGATGACAATGAAGGCCATGTATGGATTTCAGGCATTAAAGAAGGAAAAATTGCATTAATAGTTCACGGACATGAGTATGTGGTTAATGATGCGGTAATCGATCAGTATGACGTGTGAATAGGGCTGGAAACTAATTGCAATGGAATCGGGTATATCTTACAATGACGCCCATGTCGGTTTTGTTGGTAAATAGTGAAAACTAAGGAGGGGGTTGCTAGAGTTGAGGGCGTGGTGACGAAATTGCTCAGAGACGCCGTGTTTATAGTTAAACTAAGTGACGGATACGAGATAATGGCCCACGCTTCGGGTAGAATACGGAAGAGTAAGATACGTATTCTGATGCATGATAGGGTGATAGTTGAGGTCAGTTCCTACGGGATTAATAAAGATGGTCTCGGTAAAGGTAGAGTGGTTAGTAGACTCAGGAATAAAGACTAAGAGGTCTGTGCGTGCTGAAGATAGATAATTTGGTTCTTGCCTCGTCTTCTGAGTATCGTCTTGGGCTACTAGAGCAGATTGGCATTTCGCCAGGTTCTGTGGTATCTCCTGATATAGACGAATCTGTAAACAAAGGGGAGATGCCGAGGTCGTATGCTGAGCGCATTGCAGGGGAGAAAGTCGTCAAGGTTTTTGCGTTGAGGAGGGGAAAGTTTATCTTGGGTGCAGATACGGTTGCCTACTGTGGTAGGAGGATTATGCTCAAGACAGACGATAGAGATCAAGTGGTTGAATATCTAAAAATGATATCAGGCCGCCGCCATAGGGTGTGTACAGCGATTTGTCTTTGTACTCCTTCGGGAGATTTGCACACACGCAGCGTTGTTAGTACAGTAAAGTTCAAGCGTTTGTCTGGTGATGAGATAGATTACTATGTTGCATCGGGTGAATGGAGGGGTAAAGCTGGAGGATACAGTATACAGGGGTTTGCTAGTACACTTATATCATGGATTCAGGGTTCATACTCCTCTGTTGTAGGCCTTCCGTTGCATGAAACATACTGTTTACTGAGTGGGTACTTCAATTTGTTACATATACCTTGATGTAATTTAAGTCGCCTGCTACTATCTCGCAGTTGGCCTGCTTAAGGTCAGCGTATTTCGCACACAGCCATATGATGGTCCTGCATTACTGCGGGTTGTGCTGTGGAGGTTTAACTGTTATGGTTTTTAGGAGTAATTGATGAAGAAGATACCTGAGTTTAGTATAAGGGATTTGATAGAAGCTGGTGTTCATCTTGGGCATAAGGCTGGAAGGTGGAATCCAGCTATGGCGCCATATATTTATGGGGTTCATAAGTATAAGGATATTCACGTAATAGACTTGAGAAAGACTATTGTTTTGCTAAATGATGCTCTTAATGTGCTTTATGACGTAGTACACAAGCGAGGCAGGGTTCTTTTTGTAGGTACTAAAGTTCAGGCATCGAATATAGTGGCCGATGAAGCAGCCCGTTGTGGCCAATATTATGTAAATCACAGGTGGTTAGGAGGGATGCTTACCAACTGGGAGACTGTCTCTTCGTCTATAAGAAGAATGTTGGAGTTCGAAAAGTTGCTTGGTGATACAGAAGCGAAGTTCACCAAAAAAGAGCTTCTGATGTTTGACAAGAAGAGGGCAAAACTTGAAAGATCCCTAGGGGGTATACGCGAAATGGGGGGGTTGCCACATATACTTTTTGTTATTGACACAAACAAGGAACATATTGCTATACAGGAAGCCAATAAGTTGAAGATTCCTGTTGTTGCTGTTCTAGATACTAATTCGGATCCTAGAGGTGTAGACTACCCCATTCCTGGTAACGACGACTCTATAAGGTCAATAGATTTCTTCTGCCGTGCTGTGTCTAGCACGATACTAGAGGCAATACGCTCTGATTTGCTTGATTCGGGCGCACGTGCCTCAACAGTTGAGGGAGAAGGCGACGGATATCGTGATGTCAGGAAATCTAAGAAGGGAGAAGGTAAGACGACTGCTAATGTTGTTGGGGCCAGCGGTTCTGAGCAAAAGTGAGGATTGGCGTGGGTTTGCTTGTTTATAGGGTGTGAAAATGAAAATTGATATTGAAGTTATAAAGGAGCTGCGCCAGATTACGGGTGCTGGTATAGGTGATTGTAAGGAAGCGTTGGAAACGTGTAGTGGTGACGTGGAAAAGGCAAAAGAATATCTAAGAGAGAAAGGTTTATCTAAGGCATACAAGAAGTCAAATAGGGACACAGCTGATGGGCTTGTCGCGGTATATACTGATGGTTCTAAAGGTGCAATTCTCAAGTTGGGGTCAGAAACAGATTTTGTTGCGCGTAGCGAAAAGTTTTGTGCATTGTCTAGTGGCATTGTCAGACGTCTGTGTGACTACGGAGCAGAAGATATCGAGGGCTTTTCAAAATTTAGTTATTCTGAAGGTTCTGGTACGAGTATAGTGGATGAGGTAGTTGCTGCCGCAGCTGTGCTTGGTGAAAATATTGTTTTAAGCGGGATAGGATTCATTAAGTTAGATTGCAAGGGTGTAGTTGGCAGTTACGTGCATAACTCTGTAAATCAGGGGTTGGGTAAGGCTGGCGCGCTCGTGGCCCTTGAGTCAAGCAGTGATTCTGAGGAGGTTGTGAGTTTTGCTAAGCAGCTTGCAATGCATGTGGTAGCTGCGAAACCTGAGGCTCTTTCCGAGGATGCTCTTAGTGCTGAAGCTGTTGAGCGTGAGAGGGCTATTGTTGCTCGTCAAGTGGAAGCGCTTGGCAAACCTGATGCAGTGGCTCAGAAGATCATAGACGGTAGAATGAAGAAGTTTTTTGAGGAAATGACGCTGCTGGATCAAGTTTTCATTCTTGATGGGGCCACAAAGGTTCGCGATGTTGTTGTTCAGAAGAGTCAGAAGCTAGGGTGCGAGGTTCGTATTGCTGGGTACAGGTTGCTTTCGATTGGCTAAGTTACTCAGAGATTACCAGGTTTTTTCTGGGAGAAGTTGGTGATGTTTGGAGGAGACTTCTGTCATCGGAATAGAGGGATTTTATATTCTGCGTCTATGTGTTTTGGTATTGCGAGATAGGATGCGGGCACAATGCTGGTTTTCAGTTTCAGTATTGTGTGATGTTTGTGTGTATGGACAGGGGGGAAGCTCCTCCTGTCTTTCGTGTTGTGGGTTATCATGCTCGGAGTTTTTTCAGAGAGCTTTTTCATCAATGGAATATTAGCAGTTTTGGTATCCAGCATTGTTGCAGCCCCATTAGGATCTGTAATGGTGTGGAACAGGCTTTCTTACATGGGGGATAGCATAGCACATTCGTCGTTGTTGGGTGTAGGTATAGCGGCTGCGTTACAGCTAAACGTTTCGCTTACTGTGCTTTTTGTGGCTTTAATTCTCGCCGTATCTATGGCTTTTTTTATAGACAAAGTTCATTCCGTAGACACCGTTTTGAATATCATGACAAGCGTTGTTATGTCGCTGGGTATGGTAATGTTGTCGTTTGTTCCTTTATCGGGGGAACGACTTATACACTCGCTTTTTGGTGACATACTGATGATAAGCCAAAGTGAGCTCCTGCAAATGTTCGTGATATCCATGGTGGGCTTATGCGTAATCATCTTCAGGTGGAAGTATTGGGTTGCTGTTTCTATAAGCTATGATTTGTTTTTTTCCACGGGAATAAGTCCTAGAAGAATAAAGATGGAAATCTTAGTAATGTCGGCTTTTGCTGTAGTACTGTTTTCGCGTTCTGTTGGCATATTACTTATCACATCATTTTTAATTATTCCCGCGTCCGCTGCCAGAGTTGTTTCCAAGACTCCTGTTCAGATGGCAGTAATGTCAGTAGTCATTTCAGTATTATCTGGCGTTGTGGGGTTGATACTTTCTGCAACATTTGATACATTTCCCGGTCCCATGACAATAATAGCATCATTTCTTGTCCTGATGCTTATGCACACTTTTGGCAGAAGATAGATTTTGTCCTCACAGTTAAGACATTAATGCATAGGTGTGTTTATATTTGATCATCTATACCAGGGTTTCACAGTTGAATGTGTAATCGCTGGTAGGAACTAGTGCATAAGCATAGTTGTTGATTTATGGAGAGCCTCTATGTGTATTTCATTGCCTGGATCAGGGCTTAGAAAGGGATCAAGGTCCCTATTGACTGTGTTGTCTTTTATAGGGGTTGCTATTCTCATATTACTTTTCATCAGTAGGTATACAAGAAGGAATTCTGCTGATTATTACTCTTTTGCAAGGAAGCGTGATGCTCTGAAGAACGGGCTATACGATATTCGTGCGAAACGGTCGATCTTGGAGAGGAGAGTAAGGGATCACTTTCTTTTTTTCTGTTTACAGGGCTGTATAAGCACAAATGTTGCCCAACCGTGCTTATCGCATGCGAATTATAATGCGTCGCTCACCAGTGACGGGTACACGTATTTCATGATTTGTAGGTATGTTTTTGTACTTACAACCTGCATAATGCTTATTTCGGCCGTACTGAAATTCTGTTCAGAATCTGACGCTCTGAGTGCTGTAAGTGAAAAAAACATGGATGCTTTTTTTTGTACTTCTGTGGTTTTGTTTTTTGCTGCAGCTGTTAATGGTTTTATTTCTATAGCTTTTATTCAGAAGGAGCCTGTATCCCTGTCAAAGAAAAGTCTTAGCAAATTGTCAAACACTTTAGAAAAAGAGAGCAAGCAATACAGTAGGATCGCCCGAAGCGTTGCGGTGTATAATTCATTATCGGATCAGGCTAAGTATGATATTAGGTTATCAGAGCATTTTTCTATAGTAGCAAGGGAGAAGATTTTGTCAGGTTCACTAACTGACGAATGTGCCGATAAAATGGTCAGAGAGATAGAATCAGAAAACTGTAATAATGAGCGGGCAGCGCTTTGTTAAAGGATGCGCTCTTTCGTGATAAGTAGTATTATATCGCTGTAGTACTCAGTAGAAGTTTTGTGCGTGTTGCTACGGATAAGATGCTGCTGCACAGGGAGACTGTAACATGGCTTGTTAATTTGTGGAATATCTCTTGATTTAGATATTAAAATTTGGTTGTATTCTTTACGCACTTCTCAGATATCTTAGCTCCGGGAGGCTGATCTTTTGCGGGAGTTTTTTTTACAATGAGGAGAGGGTATTGGTTTGGCCTTGTGTGTAGGTTTGGTTTTGCTAGCATAGGGGGTGGTTAGGTATGGGCGATAAGGAAGTTACTAATGAAGAGGGAAAGTCTTGCTTTTCAGGGGAAGTGAAAAGGAGGGATTTTTTGGGACTTACCACTCTTTCTATGGCATTCATGGGTATCGTTTCCTTTTTGTATCCCCTGCTGAAATCGCTTAGTCCATCTGCTGAGGTCATGGCTCAGTCCACGGTGGAAGTGGATCTGTCCGGTATAAAGGAGGGTAGTACCAAGATTATTAAATGGCAGGGTAAGCCGGTGTTTGTACGCAGACGAACGAAGGAAGAAATAGAGGGTGCTAGAGCTGTGGATTTGGCGAGTCTTAAAGATCCTGAGAGTGATCAACAGCGCACTTATGTTGGGAAGGAGGAATGGTTGGTTATGGTGGGCATATGCACTCATCTTGGGTGTGTTCCTACGGAAGTAAAAGGCGGTGATAAGGGTTGGTACTGCCCTTGTCATGGTTCCAAGTACGACACGTCTGGTAGGATTGTCGCTGGGCCTGCCCCGCTTAATCTTCTTGTTCCCGATTACTACTTCTTGAATGATAGTACCATGGTAATTGGAAAGAAGGGCGCTGCTGTATAGGAGTATAAATGCAAAAGAACTTGAATGACAATGAGGCTGAGTTTGGCAAGGGTGTATTGGGATGGATAGAATACAGGATGCCCATACGTGCTTTCTTAAAGGGGCTTGCTGAGTACCAGGTTCCCAAGAACCTCAATTATGCGTGGAATTTTGGCTCCCTGGCGGGTATTGCCTTAATTCTGCAGGTTATCACTGGAATTTTTCTTGCGATGCACTATACGCCGCATGTCGATCACGCTTTTGATAGCGTGGAGCGCATTATGCGTGATGTGCACTACGGGTGGCTTATACGTTATACGCACGCGGTTGGTGCCTCCTTCTTTTTTATTGTGGTTTATATACATATTCTTCGGGGCATGTATTATGGGTCTTACAAAAAGCCAAGGGAATTGGTGTGGTTTGCGGGGATAGTGATTTTTTTGGTCATGATGGCAACGGCGTTTATGGGATATGTGTTACCCTGGGGGCAGATGAGTTTTTGGGGGGCTACGGTCATAACAAATCTCTTTTCTGCTATTCCAGTTGTAGGCGAGGGGATTGTTAGATGGCTATGGGGAGGTTTTTCTGTTGATAACCCGACGTTGAATAGATTTTTTGCCCTCCACTATTTGTTGCCCTTCGTGCTTCTTGGGTTGGCGGGTTTGCATGTGATAGCACTACATAGGTTTGGTTCCGGTAATCCTAGCGGCGTAGAAGTTAAATCTGGGCGTGATACCATCCCTATATATCCGTATTTCATAGTTAAGGATTGTATAACTTTTGGGTTGTTCTTTATATTTTTGTACCTTTTTGTATTCTATGAACCTAATTACCTGGGGCATCCTGATAACTACATCGAGGCCAACCCCATGGTCACTCCTGAGCATATAGTTCCAGAGTGGTACTTCTTGCCGTTTTACGCGATGTTGAGATCAGTTCCTGATAAGCTTCTAGGTGTTGTTGCGATGTTTGGCTCAATACTTGTATGGTTTTTATTGCCATTTCTGGATAGATCTAAGACAAAAAGTGGAAAGTACAGGCCTACTTTTAAGATTTTCTATTGGATATTTGTTGCGAACTTTTTCTTTCTCATGTGGATAGGTGGGCAAGAAGTTAAAGAGCCTTTTATCTCTCTCGGAAGGCTGTCCACGCTCTACTACTTTTCATATTTTGCTGTGGTTTTGCCTTTGCTATCTAGGTACGAGAAATGCAGAGAATTGCCTGATTCTATAAGTGACGCTGTTCCAGGTATGAAGTAAAGTATTATGCGATTATTGGCTTTTTTGTTTACGTTTGTGCTTATTTTATGTGGGGGGGATGTTTCCTGCAGTCATGCTGTGACAGGGGCATCAACCCCTAAATGGAGTTTTTCGGGAATATTAGGTAAGTTTGATAGGCCCGCAGTTCAGCGTGGGTACCAGGTGTATCGAGAAGTATGTTCAAGCTGTCACTCCATGAAGAGAATAGCTTTTCGCAATCTTAAAGAAGTGGGGTTTACGGAGGCAGAAGTAAAGGCAATTGCTGGTTCGTATACAATGACAGATGGGCCAGATGAAAAGGGGGACATGTTTGAAAGACCCGGAATAGCGTCGGACTACTTCCCCAGCCCCTTCCCTAATAGAGAAGCTGCGGCAGCAGCTAATAATGGTGCTGTACCCCCGGACTTGTCTCTTATCACAAAGGCAAGGCATAATGGTCCGGATTATGTGTATAGGTTGCTTACGGAATATAAGGGTTCTGATCCTGACGAAGGGGGCCTGTATCGCAATGATGTGTTCCCTGGAGGGCGCATAGCTATGGCGCCTCCGCTATCTGAGGGGCAGGTGGGCTACATGGATGAAACAGAGGCTAGTGTTGAAAATATGGCCAAAGATGTAGTGAGTTTTTTACAATGGGCAGCAGAGCCTGAAATGGAACAAAGAAAAAGGTTGGGGATAAAGGTCGTATTATCTCTAATCGCGGCTACTGTACTGGTGATTTTTGTTAATAAAAGGCTGTGGGGTCCTTTGTGTAAGTAAGGCATCTCTATGCTCCAGTACAGGATATAGTTTGTGTATTTTTCTCACAAATGCAGTGTGTTATGTGTGGGCTATGCTTATGAAGGGCTCTTTGTGGGAGTGGTATCTATAAGTTTGGAAGAGTACGATTTTTTTCGTTCGTACCGCTTTTAATTCAACAAAATCAAAGTCGTATTACTAGATTGCCGTAAGTTATTTAGTAGCTCCATACCACAAGCCTCTACCACCTATGTGCATGAAAGTATTATTGGGCTTTGTCAAGTTTGAAGGGAGACTTATTTATGTGTTATGGAATTTTTTACCAATACACAAAACGCCAAGAAAACAAAGTGCCACACACAAAACCAAGAAGCTCTTCATTCATTTAGCGTACTCACTCGAAATGTAATATGCCCAACTGCAGCAAGTTATACATACGCGTTGAAGTATATTTATATGTGCAGTTTGTATGTATTAACAATCTGATGCTCAAGTAAAAATACAGTTCTTTCAACCCAGAAATTCATGTATTGAGTATTTTACTTAGGTCTAGTGTATATTTTAGTTGTGTTTGTGTTTCAAATGTTGTAACCTGCGCAGCGTATTGCTTTCTAACGGTTTTTTCACTATGCGGGTCCTATTAGCGTCATGTGTGATTTGTTGTGGTGCGCTCCTCAGTGTTGGGTCGGTGGCGACCGAGGTCGGGGAGTATGCCTCTCATGGAGGTGGTGGGAATTTTTCCTTTAGCGGTAGGGTGCTTCTGTACAATTGGGGAGCTGCTGGAAGGGTGCCTAACTTCGACAGGGGATTCTTTGGGGGGGATCTTTTTGCTTCCACGCGTGCCAAGGGTAATATCAAAAGTAATTTGGGCTGGAACAGCGATTGTGACTTTAGCGGAGATGTGTCTTTTGAGTACTTGAGCGATGGGGGAGTGACTTACGGTGCTGATTTCCAGCTGATGATCCCAGAAGTAAGTGATGCCGTTGAGAGGGAGGGGAAGGCCCTGGTAAACAGGGGTAGTAGAATATATGCGTTGACTCCTTACGGGAAGTTCTCTGTTGGTTATCAGGAGGGGGTTGAATCCGCTAGGGATGGAGGATTCGATGATTTTATAAGGGGGAAGGATCCGTCGTTTATGAAGTATAGACTTCCTTTGTTGAAGGGTGATTTCTACGTAAATGGAGCCGGTCAATGGCTGTTGAGCAACTCCGCTGTTCTTTATCCAGGCTTGTATAGCGAAAGTTTGTTTCGCTCCAATAACCATCTAAACTACTACGGTTTCGATGATCAGAGTAGATACTATAGCAAGTATTTTGTGAACAATTTGCCGTTCAGGATTTCATATCAGTCTCCTAGTTTTATGGGGATGAGCTTTGGTTTCAGCTACTCTCCTTCGGGGTACTCCGACGATTTGTTTACAGCATGGATGCCGAAAGCTGTGAGACATATTTCCTCCTATCCGCATGAGAGCCATGGTGACGCGCCGGTGGCTTTGGGAAGGGGAGACATGCCTAGGGTAAAGAAGCTTGCATTCGACGAACGTGAGGGGGTGACGTTACTTTCTAGAGGAGGGAAGAAAGATATGGTTCGTCCTGCGAATAATATATTGGCATGGCAGCGTTTTTCCTATGCTCCGGCGTATAAGAATATTCTAAGTTCCTCGTGGTCTGTGAAAAAGGTGTTTAGTGCATGGGGGAACGGGATTGGTTACGGGTTATCGCTTGGTGGTGAGTATGCTTCCGCACCGAAGGGGAGAGGAATAGAAGGGGTGATCGAGCCAACTGGCGGCTACCGGGACCTTTTTTCTGTGGAGGTGTCTGCTTATGCCAGTGTGAGAGGGTTCGCCCTGGGGGGCTCGTATGGTTATCTTGGCAGATCTGGATACCCTATGGGAAAATGGGAGAACACTGACTTTTCTTGGGAACTTGACGATATGCCAGGTGGGACCACAGAGCCCTCATACTATATGGTGGCAGGTGTGGGGTATAGTGCGGGTCCTATGCGGGTGGAGACATCATATTTGGTGAGCAGGAAAGGTGGGTATCTCGTGAGTGTGGAGTCGAAGGACCTTGGTGCAAGGCTGAGTTATGATCTATATACGGGGGATGGAGTCAGTTGTTCTCTTTTTGCTCAGTATCACAGGGTGGCGGCCCGGTATGCTTTTGCCCAGGGGCTGGTGGGAACATTGGGTAGAGCGGTGCTGTTAGGGATGAAAGTTAAGGATGGTGTTATCGTAGATCGCCTTGAATATAACTACGATCTGTTGGGTTTTGGAGTTAAGTTGGCCTTCTGATAGGAGGTGAGTTTTGTATATTGTTTGTGGTGCTTGGAGGTGTTTCGTATGGTAAGGGGTTCCCGGGGTCTCATATGGGCGGTGGTGTTTCTTTATGCTTCCTCGAGTGGTATGGCTATGGCGTCATACAAAGGTCCTGGGCGCGAAAGGGCTTTTGTTACTGGCAAGGTGTTGTCCTATATGTGGTTGCTGAATGATGAGGCAGTGCGTGGTGACTTAGAGAGTCGCAAGAAAGCACTGGTGGTGTATGGTGCAAAGCCGGGGTATAGGGACTACGATAGGAATGGCAACGGAGATGTGTATACAATGGAGGGCGTATTGGGTGATAGGGGACGTGGTTTGAATTCGTGGGGCGCTAATTACGATGCAGTTCTCGCCATGGGCTTGCGCACAAAACGTGATGCTTATGGGACTGTTTACGGTGCTGACTTTTCGCTTGCTGTTCCTGTCGGTGCGGGGGGTGGCTCTCTAACCTATGGGTATGCTGGCACCGGGAGTAGGGTTTTTGCTGATGCGGCAGTAGGCAACTTCTCTTTGGGGTATCAAGAGGGTGTTGAATCCAGTATGAAGGTTGATGTCCTTGGTGCTGTCACGGGTGGTGGTAGTTCCTGGGGTAGGTATCTTAGATGTTTTTTGCGCTATGCTGATGGTGTCCCGTTCTACATGTATCCGGGCCTCTATAGCGAGAATTTGTTTAGAAGTATAGGGAGTGCGGACAGAATTCCAGGTTTTTCTGCTAAATTCAGGGATGTGTTTAACTCGATGCCTATGCGATTTTCCTATGTATCTCCACGAATTGGCGGAGTGAGTGTGGGATTTAGCTATTCGCTTTCGGGATACAGAAATGACTTATTTAGAGGGGGAGAGTTTGAGGTAAGGGATGGGTTGAAGAGGCCTGGCACGGTTAAAGAAATCAGCTCGGTGATGAAAAGGGGAGATGACGTTCTTCTAGTTCCCGATAAGATGGTGGTCATCGGGCTGCCGCGTTTTGATCTTGGTCCTGTATATAAGAACATACTCAGCGCTGCTTTGCGCTATGACTGGGAGGATGTATATGAGAGAATAAAGGTTAGTGCGAGTGTGGCTGGTGAGTATGCGAAGCCAAAAAGGCCTAATGAAATAGCTCCCGCAAAATATAAGGGGATGGGTTATCATATAGAATACAGGGACCTAGCTGCGGCATCGTTAGGCTTGGAGACCACATATGGTGGGCTCAGAGTAGCTCTAAGTGGAGGGTATATTGGTAGTTCAGGTCGCTCAAAGACGTATGTGTCACGGAATGTGCGGATAGATGTTCCGTATACCAGGCAGGCGCCTTCTTATTACGCAGCGGCTTCGGCAACTTACACTGCGGGGGGGTTATCTGGGAGTGTGGCTTACTTTGTAAGTAAACTTATCCATAGTCCAACGGTCGATGTTGCGTCAAGGTTTCTTGGTAAGGTGGGAGATGACATGACTGCCGTATCGTATGTACCCGAGAAGTCGTATGATGGAAATAACACTCTTAAGGATTTTGTTTTGGGGCTGGCGTACAGTGTGTACAGTAAGGGGAGTTCGAGCTTGGAAGTGTTTGCAAATTGCCATATGTTCTTTACCAAGCATGAGTTTACTGAGCATAAGTATAACGAAGAGGATGCGAGGTTTGAGCATAGTGCGGGTTATGTGCATAAAAATTTTCACGATGGAGTCGTGGCGGTTTTGGGCTTGAAGTACTCTTTTTAGTTGTGTACGCCACTCTGGACAAGGGGGGGCGTGTTTTTCGATGGCTTTTATTTAGGGAGTTGCACGCTCTTTGGTGGGGTGCTCTCCCTGTTTTGCGTTTTTTCTTCATGGATTTTGAATAAATCGTGGTGTGATGTTCGGAGATGGTCTGGCCCATGAAGATAAAGGCAGAAGGAGGCTGTTTCATTTTAGTAAGACGTATGTGCTGAAAATCGAAGAGTAGAGAAAAGTAATGACAGCATCACATGCGTTAAGAGGGCAGGTGTCTTACTTTGTTTCCGAATTATTCCTAGATTAGGAAAGCGTTTTTTATAATCACATTTTTAGATCTGTTCTGTATTGTGTATTATTGTTGTTCTATTGATAAACAAAGCATTCATCCTTATTTTTATATGATAAAACCTAAGTCAGAGAATAACTTTTGCTTATTACTGTAAAATTGTCTTTTTTATCCTAAAATGTTATGATTTACCAGCATTAAATCCTTGACATAAATACGGTCACTTATTAAGTATAGCACGTACAGTTAACAAGTTTTTCAGGGTTTAATCAGGTAATATAAAATGACGAGAGTTTCTTTATCCACTGCTCTTGTAACTTTACTGATGTGCTATGGGGCGAATGATGCTTATGCGTCATCGACTACACATCAAAGAGTGCAAGGTGGTGAAAGAGGAGTGACAACAAAGCGTGCGATAGTGTCGGACCACATTGGTCGATATATCAGCGTATCACCATCCATAGATATCAGTGGATCTTTGTCTTCTCATGGGTGGTTTGCATATAGAGACAGCTACTATCATAGCAAGGGCATAAGTGAGAAGCTATTTCTTACTAGCGAGCTGCTGAGGCAACACGGAATCTCCACGGATGCAATGTTACAGGTAAGTGCTGAAGGTCGCAATGATTCGTTGGGGATTTATTACGGCGGAAGGATTGAACTTGATGTCCCATACACGCAACAGGCGGATTACACATCCTTTAAACAAGTGAAAAATAGAGGATCGAAGGTTTATCTAAACACAGCCTATGGGGATTTTGGTTTTGGATATCAAGTTGGTATAGACTCGATCATGAAGATAGACGCTTTTAGCATTGGTGCAGGAGATAGCAGCAATACGTGGATGCGCTATGTAAATCTGAGGGGAATTCATGATCCTTTGAAAAATAAGAATACCAAAGAAGACCCCGCTACTGATACAGAATTAAGAAGGAAGTACCTAGAAAATGTATTTTACTTGTCAACAGGGTTATACAGTGAAGGTCTTTTTGATGGTGGGAACAGATTTGCTAAGAATTCTTTGCAGCCTGTTAAAGAGAGGTCGATTAGCATAACAAATCACCTGCCAGTGCGATTTTCATATCTTTCACCAAGTTTTGGTGGCCTGAAGGTTGGTGTCAGTTATGCTCCGTATGGATACGATGAAGATAGAATGCTTCGTACTCATACTTCACTTGATGAAGACTATATCTTTAGACTGCGTGGGGAAGATATACCTGATGCTCTCCTCCTTCCTGCGCCGGCTCGTGCACGTTCAGTTGCAATAGTGTCAAAGAGAAAGAAAATAAACAGAACGCAGTTTATTATGCCTATGTACGAGCACTTGGTTAATGTGGGTATGACGTACAGCTCGTACTTTAGCGGGTTAGACTTTAAATTATCTATGGTAAGCGAATACGCCAAGGGAAAAACTCGTCTTCTTGACAATAGTAACGACAACGCTTTCTCCAGAATGGATAGCATAAAGAACGTAGCTTTTGGTGGTATGCTAAGATACAAGAACATCAAGTTTGCTGTTTCTTATGGGTATCTTGGCAGGATAGACAGAATAAGTAACATGTATTCTTTCTCTAACGGTAAGTTCACTTTGAAAACGGATGATAAGATCGTAATTAATGTTGACGGAACTTACTTTTGGACCATTGGTGGCGGATATGAATACAATGGATTATATGTTTCTGCCATTTATAGAGGGAGCAACTACAGTGGCAACAGGTTCGATGAGTTAACGTTTGGTGCTGAATACGATATATCAGGCATATCATCTCGTGTGAAGTGCGCTGTTTTCACAAACTACCACAGCTTTACTGCTAAGTCTGCTTTTGTTGTTAGTGCTGCGGAAACTGACGGTAGCAACAAGGGACAAGTTATTCTTACTGGGATGAAGGTTAGGTTCTAGTAAGTTGTCGTGTTATCTGACTTATACCATGCAACATAACTGTACAAGCACCTCTATTTCGTGGAGGTGCTTAAACTTTTTCTTCGTAAAAATCTCCTTAGTTAGTGTTTTTGGAAATTTCATAATATAATGACTAGGTGACCATGCTAACTATGGTAAATTTCTCCGTTGATGTGTCAAGCTTCAAAGACTTGGATGCACTCAACAAACTTTAGCGTTTGTTGCAAACACGCGTTTCATAGGTGTGTCCCCCAGGACGCGAGAGACGGCCTCAAACCAATGCCCGGATAGCCCGAGTATGCACCGAATAATGATACTGAATACCGTACCTATAAAATGCTAAATCAACCTAAATGTATCAACATTCTACCTATGCATTCTTCTTTTCCTAAAATTTCCATTATTTCTGAAACATTAGGAGAACAGAGCCTCCCAGTCATTGTAGCTCGTAGCACACCGTATACACTGCTCAACGCGAACCCTTTGGTTTTTGCAAACTCTTTTATGTATATTGATATCTGTTTTTTTTTCCAACAATCAGGATCCAGATTCCATGTCAGGTTTACCAAACTCTGGAGTAGTTCTTTGCTGTCGGCTATTGTAGAAGAGGCTTCTTCGTCGATGCTGATAGGTATATCTTGCACATAGAACAGCGCATCTTCTGCGAGATTATCAAGAGTTTTAGCGCGTTCGGACAACTTTCCGACCCCTAGCAATAGCCGCGCGTGTTTTTCATGTGGAACGGAAAAACCTAATTTTTTTTCTAAAACAGGTAAAAGCAAATTCGTGAGCTCAGAAGAGCTTTTGCTGCACATATAGTGATGGTTTAAAAACAGTAATTTTTTATTGTCTAAACATGAGCGTGATAACCCTACATCAGACATAGAAAAAATCCCAATAGCTTCTTCCATTGTGACTATTTCCTTATCTTTGTAGCTCCAGCCCATTCTAAGCAAATAGTTACATATGGCCTCTGGTAAAAAGCCTAGCTTCCTGTATTCATGAATTCCAGGAGCACGATTTCTTTTTGAAAGCTTCATTCCGTTTTCGTCGTGTATGAGAGGAATATGGAAAAATTTTGGACTATCCCACCCCAACGAAGCGGAAAGAATAATCTGTTTTGTAGTATTTGTTATGTGGTCAGATCCTCTTATCACATGAGTTACGCCCATGTCGCAATCATCAACAACAACGGCTAAAAGATATGTTGGTGTTCCATCCGATCTGAGTATTACCATATCATCAAGCTGTTCGCTTTTGACTGATATTTTACCATAGACGCCGTCAGTGAACTCTATTACATCCGTATCCGGAATGATCAGTCTCACCACATAAGGAGCACTTGACATACTTTTGGAATTTTGCAGTTCTTTCCATGGACATAAATGCCTGTAAGGTTTACCAGTGTTTTCTTGTGCAGTTTTCTGAGCACTTACTTCATCTTCCGAACAATAGCACCGATAAGCTTTGCCCGACTCCAGGAGTCTGTGTGCTATTTCTACGTGTCTAGACACTCTTTCTGACTGTACTATAACATTTCCATCATGATTTAGACCTAACCACGATAAATCGCTCATTATAGATTGCGCCACGGCATCTGACGATCTTTGCTTATCGGTATCCTCTATGCGCAGCAGAAAAGACCCGTTGTTTCTTTTTGCAAATAACCAATTGAAAAGAGCAGTTCTTGCTCCGCCTAAGTGCAGACTTCCGGTTGGTGATGGGGCAAACCTAGTAACAACGCTCACCGCTGATTACCCATAGATCAAACACTGCGACATGGTACAACTAATAAGGCACCGTGGCAATCACGGAAAGGAAACCAAAGAACTACACAACAGCCATAAAAACTGCTACCCTGATCCTGCTGTGCCGTTACCAAGAATTGAACTTGGGTCTCGTCCTTACCAAGGACGCGCTCTGCCACTAAGCTATAACGGCCATGGGGGATTGTAGTTTTTTGTTATGAGCAAGTCAAAGAGAAACGAAAACATTGAAGATAGAAAAAAAAGGTTGGCGAAGCTTCTTAAGGATAATATAGCAAGAAGAAAGAAAAAGAAGTCTTGTTTAGAAAATGCCGGAGCTTCCGGAGGTTGAAATAATATCCAGATGCCTTTCGTCTAGGGTTACTGGCAAGAGGATAGTTGGTGTTACCGTAAACAGGAGAGATCTGCGCGTTAATATTCCGGATAATTTTGAGAACTTGGTTCTAGAAAAGAGTATAGGGGATGTAAGCAGAGTGGCTAAGTATTTGACCATGGGGCTCTCTTCCGGGAATGTCTTGGTTTTTCATTTTGGAATGAGCGGTAGGATCTTGCATGAGAGTGCTTATTTGCCCCAAAAGCATGATCATGTTGTTTTCGAGTTACACGATGGACATGTGCTTGTTTTTAATGACTCTCGTAGGTTCGGCTTAGTAACTGTTGTGGATTCTGATGGATACAGAAAAATGTTTAACAGAATGGGCCCTGATCCATTTACGGATGATTTCAATGCTCGCCATATTATGCGTTTCCGTGGAAAGACGTCCATCAAAACGGTGTTACTCAGTGGTATCTGCGTATCAGGAATTGGTAATATATATGCATCAGAAATCCTTTTTAGGGCTTCCATATCGCCGAGTAGAGAAATAAACACTCTTTCTAGAGAAGAATGTCAAAGGATTGTAGATGCTACTCGTAATATCCTGCATCTTGCAATAGAGAAGGGAGGGTCAACAATTCGTGATTACAAAGATCCAGAAGGGGTATCAGGAAGTTTTCCAGAGCACTTTAAGGTTTATAACCGTGCGGGGCAAATCTGTTGTTGTGGATACACAATACAAGTTATTAAGCAAGGGGGTAGAAGCACATTTTTTTGTGCACAATGTCAGAAATAACAAGTGCAATGCCGCAGAAGATGTTGCATAATGAACCTAGCCCCGCAGGGGTTTACTGAGCGTATCGTGTGCTCGTGTAAATTATTATGTTGTGCGCGCCCGTAGTCTTTTCACTGTTTAGCAATGTTGTCTCATGGTTGCAACACAAGTATCTACATGCAATCATGGTAGTAGTTTACATGTAGCCAGATGTCGGAAGTAATTTAGACAGGTTTTTTGTACAGTGCGTAGTGGTTTAGTTTTTCAAGGTATGTCATGGGGCCAGCAGTACTCCAGGAGTTAGAGGACAGAAAGACCAAGTTAATGCTTGGTGGTGGTGCGTCAAGGATAGAGAAGCAGCACAATAGGGGCAGATTAACTGCACGCGAGAGACTGGATGTTTTGCTCGATAAAGGGTCATTCCAAGAGCGTGGGGTTTTTGTAGAGCATAGATCAGTAAACTTTGGTATGGAGTGTACCAAGGTTCCTGGTGACGGTGTTGTAACTGGCTGTGGGACCATATATGGACAACGTGTGTGCGTATATTCGCAGGATTTCACCATATTTGGTGGCTCTTTAAGCGAAATGAATGCGCGTAAGATATGTTATGTCATGGATACTGCTGCAAAGATTGGGGTTCCAGTTATAGGCATCAATGACTCAGGGGGAGCAAGAATACAGGAAGGAGTGGATTCTCTGTCTGGTTATGGGGAGATCTTTCAGAGAAACGTAGATATGTCAGGTGTGGTTCCGCAGATATCTCTTGTCATGGGATCGTGTGCGGGTGGTGCCGTATACTCTCCTGCACTTACAGATTTTGTATTTATGGTTCGGGGGGCATGCATGTTTGTAACCGGACCGGACGTAATTAAGAAGGTGACATTTGAGGATGTGAGCCAGGAGGAACTTGGGGGTGTTGCTGTTCACACGCGTAAAACGGGAGTGGCTGATCTAGCTTTTGCCAACGAAATTGACGCTTTGAGTCAAGTCAGGAAATTTTTATCTTTTATTCCGCCAAACAACAAAAGTTCTCCGAAGTTCGTCTCCACTTCAGACCCTTTCAATAGGGAATGTCCTTCTCTAGATACCCTCATCCCACAGAGCAGTGCAGTTCCGTATGATATGTATGAGCTGATAACTAAAGTGTGTGATGAAGGCGCATTCCTTGAGATAAAACCGGACTTTGCTAAAAATATCATAGTGGGATTTGGAAGAGTAGGCGGGTATACTGTGGGAATGGTAGCGAATCAGCCCATGCATTTGGCTGGGTGTTTAGATATAGACTCTTCCCGGAAGGCTGCAAGGTTTGTGAGGTTTTGCGATGCTTTCAACATACCTATTATCACCCTGATAGATGTTCCGGGCTTTTTGCCTGGAGTATCTCAAGAATATTCTGGCATTATCGACCACGGAGCGAAATTGCTGTACGCATATGCGGAGGCTACTGTTCCCAAAATAAGCATTGTTGTTAGGAAGGCATACGGTGGTGCCTATATAGTCATGAACTCTAGACATCTTTGTGGAGATGTGAACTACGCTTGGCCTAGTGCTGAAATAGCGGTTATGGGTTCTGAGGGCGCTGTAGGTATAATATTTCGCAGGGAAAAGGACCCTGATCACCTCAAGCATCTGGTGCAGGAATACAACGACAAGGTAGTAAACCCTTATGTTGCTGCTTCCAGAGGTTTTATAGACGATGTCATTGTACCATCTTCGACCAGAGAAAGGATATATACAGCTTTGCATATGTTGCGTGATAAGAAAGTTGGTCGTCATTGGCGTAAGCATGATAATCTGCCACTGTAGATAGCCTATTTGAGGTAGGTGTAACCCGTTGGGGCTGCTTTAGGCGTTGATATGGGTTGTTATCCTCTGCTCGGGCTATGAGGGGTACGTGTTTTCCGGCTAAGGTTTGTGCGTTGTGACGTTTTTTGAATCTCTTTGTGTTCCTGTTTTATAGTCGGCTATATTTACTATATAAAAAATTGGGTCTCCTTACATAGTAGTGATATCTTATCTTTACAGAGTCTTGACTTACACGCAAGTTACCAAAGTGTACTTCTGCAGGGGGTTATTTATTTGTTGTATGGAGGCCTGCTTTGATTTTTATGCGTCTTCTCGAAGGTCAGGGACCGCAGTTCGAGGGGCTCATATTTTTCAGCTGAATGTATGCTAATAACATTATGAATAGCCACGTTAAAACGTGGTATTGCTGTTTTTTGATTGGGGGTTTTAGTCGGCGATCGCGACAGTTACGTGGCTACCATGCCAGGGAATAGAAAACTTTTTGTATGTAGACTCGAGCGGAAGAATTATTTGTCATTTTCTGCTCATGAGGATTTCGTGTTGCTTGGGTACTAGTGACAACAGCACCTATGAGGAGCGGCAAGTTTTCTCGTAGCTGCGGTGAGTTTTGCATTTAATCTTGCTAATCCCGATGTAAGACTATGTCATCTGCAGTGTCATTCCTAAAAATTGTCCCTACTTGGCATGCACTAAACGTCCCAAATGTATATTTTGCAGATATGCTGGGAATCAGTGTATCACTGTTAGGTGCGCACCGGTCATGTGTGTATCGAATGTGATTATAGAACATGGTATTGTTTATTGTGTTTTCACTAAGTGTAGCTTGGTTTAGGCGCAGTGTTTTCAGTATGCGACAAAGCACAGTATGACTTAACGAATCATGTTTTAAAACTACACTCGCAAACCCCATATAGCAATCTTCCCATCAAACAGAATGATGCCGCAAGCAGTAGCAGCGGGACTACTGGTGGTCTGTGGACAGCTGCTTTAACTTCTCAGCTTGGTCTGCCGAGACAAGAGCATCTATAAATTCATCTAGATCCCCTTCCCTCATAACATAATCCAATCTATATGAGGTGAGGTTGAGTCTGTGGTCGGTAATGCGTGATTGCAAAAAGTTGTATGTTCTTATGCGTTCAGATCTATCTCCAGTGCCTATCTGACTTTTACGCATTTTAGAAATTTCATCCTCTATTTTTTGCTTTTCCATGTTGTATAGTCGAGCACGTAAAACCTTGAGAGCCTTACTTTTGTTTTTGTGTTGGGACTTTTCATCCTGTTGTATAACAACAATACCTGTTGGTATATGAGTGATTCTAACAGCACTATCCGTGGTATTTACAGATTGTCCTCCTGGTCCACTAGAACGGTATACGTCTATTCTTATGTCCTTCTCATCAATTTTTAGATCCAACTCTTCAACCTCCGGCAACACAGCAACTGTTGCTGCAGAGGTATGTAGTCTTCCCGACGACTCTGTTTCAGGTACCCGCTGCACTCTGTGCACTCCTGACTCAAACTTCAATCTGGCAAACACATCCTTTCCCCCTATGCTGAGAGAGGCTTCTTTGTAGCCGCCAATGCCCGTCGTTGATATATTTATGTGTTCCACCTTCCAATTTTTCCTTTCTGCATACTTTATGTACATACGGTAAAGGTTGTACACGAACAATGCAGCCTCCTCTCCGCCAGTTCCCGCTCTGATCTCCAAAATGGCATTTCGTGAATCATCTTTGTCTTTAGGTAAAAGAGATAGCTGCAACTCATGTCTGAGCTTAGGTAGAAGTTTCTGTTTGATGTGTGATTCATCTTTAGCCAGACTCCGGAGCTCCTGGTCCACTTCACCATCATTCACAATCTCCTCTAACTCCGCAATCTCTTTTTGTACGGATTTGTATTTTTCGATGAGAGACATGATAGGTAGAAGATCAGAATACTCCCGCGATGCGGAAACAAAGGCCTGTTTTCCCAGTGTTTCATGATCAGAAAGCTGCTGTTTTAAAACGCGAAATTTCTCACACAACCCTTCGAGGCTGTCTTCAAAGCTCATGACTGTACCTGCTCTCTACACTTAGGGATAACCTGTATGCAGGCAACAGCAGCACGCTAAAGTCACACCGGCGCCTACAACAGAATTGTAAATTTTTGTACTGCTTTTTGCAATAAAATACACATATAGCTCCTAACTAAATACTTTTGCGTTAACAGTAATCAAATCGCACATGTATCTCAGTCTCACACAGTGTTCCACGTATACCGTTACTGTGCAGTGACAGAAACTTTTGCAACTGCTTGAGAAGAAGTAAAATTTACCTACATCGCGAGCATCATACGTAGTATCATGTGTTCTAACTTAATGTGGGGCGCCATTATGTTTTCCGACTGCAAATTTTTTGCAGGTGTGCAAGGTCAAGGTACGTTTCCAGACCTTAATGTACCAGAGGTGGCTTTTGCTGGTCGTTCAAACGTGGGAAAATCCAGTTTGATAAATGCAATCACGAATAATAGAAAAAACGCGAAAATTTCTACCCGTCCTGGATCTACAAGACAGATAAACTTTTACCTCAATAAGGGGGTAATCGCATTAGTGGACCTTCCAGGCTACGGGTATTCTAGGGCATCAAAAACAGAAGTTGAAGGATACTTAGTGAGCATGGAGCGTTACCTAATTGGTAGGGAGGCTTTACAGAGGGTGGTTTTGCTTATAGATTCTAAGGTAGGGCTCAAGGATATAGATAGGGACTTCTTAGGCTGGCTGGAAGAGTATGGAGTTCGCCACAGTGTCGTTCTTACAAAGACAGATAGACTCTCTGATAGTGAGATAGGTTGTATGCTGTCTTTTGTCCAAGAGCAGGTGAAAGGCAGTAGGTTTTTACTGCAGCCTGTAATGTGGGTTAGTAGCAAGTCTGGAAGAGGTATTAGGGAGTTTGCTCATGAAGTTTCAAGACGTATCTGAAAGCGCTTGTAAGGGGCTTGAGAGTGTCAGTAAACCTTTCAGTTGTGAAAAGTGGCTAGAGGAAGCGCAGCTTTTGTCTGAGTCAATCAGGTGTATTCAGCAATTTTCAGGTGAAACTTTTGTAGTGAAACTTGATGGAGTAACGTTGGATGACAAAGTATTGGCAGAAAGCTTTGCTAGCGACATTGTATTATTGAAACAGGTGGGCGTTAATCCGATCATAGTGCACGGTGGAAACCACAGAGTAGAAAGGGTTCTGGAGAAATTTGGAAAGAAAGACGGCGTTTTTGTGAACGATTTTCGTGTTATTGATTCGGAAGTTCTAGAGATTACAGAAATGGTTCTGTCAGGCTTAGTCAATAAGGAGATAGTCCAGACTATAAATGATAACGGAGGGTCTGCCATAGGGATAAGTGGCAGGGATGCGTGTTTGGTTGAGGCAAAAAAAGTATGTTTCACAGCCTGTGATGGGCAGCCAAACAATGTAGAGAAAATAATGGATATAGGATTTGTTGGTGAGCCGCATAATGTGAATACGGATCTTTTGTTTTTCTTGGAAGAATCAGATTTTATCCCGGTTGTTGCTCCAATTTGTAGGGGGTCAAACGGCATTACAAATGTAGTTAGCCCGGACTTAGTTGCGTGTGCTATTGCATCGTCGTTGTCAGCGGCAAAGCTGGTTATTCTTACAGATAGCTTGTCTGATATTGAGAGTGTGAAACAAGATGGGGACTTGTTGAGTGGTTCTGCGGACAGGATAGAAAAACTACTAAGTGATGGAAGAGTAAGTGGGGCCATGGTGCAAAGGCTGCAGACTTGTGTGAAATTTGCTAGAGAAACCTGTGGTACGGCCCACATAGTGAACGGCAATATACCACACATTTTGCTCATGGAGTTGTTTACCAACAATGGTGTTGGAGCCAGAATATGCGGAGAATTTGGCAAAGACTGTAGCTGATTTATACCTATTCTGTTTTTGGTGATTAAAGGGTCTAAGTGTCTCGTGCTGGTTGGGGATTTTGGGTCTGGATCGTGTGGTATTGTGGTGTAAGCTGTATTGTACTCCCCAATATTTGTCTGTTTATGGAAAGGTGGGTACTTTTGTATGGATCAAAAGAAGAATTCTGTTGCCAAGTGGTTTTCAGATATTAGAGACAGAATCGTTGACGAGTTTTTTACGGTAGAGTCGGAATTTTCAGAAAAAACTCCTTCGTTAAAAAAAAGACAGTGGAACAGAGAAGGAGGAGGTGGTGGAGAATCGGTAGTTATTTGTGGTGATGTGTTCGAAAAGGCCGGGGTAAACTTTTCGACAGTGTATGGAAAAATGAGAGACAGTTTTGCTAAGGAGATACCCGGTGCTATAGAAAGTGAAGGCGAATTTTGGGCAAGTGGGGTGTCTGTTGTGGTTCATGCATGCTCTCCACACGTACCCGCAGTACACATGAACACAAGGTTTATATGTACTTCAGAAAGTTGGTTTGGCGGAGGTACAGACCTCACACCTACGTATCCCAATGAGGATGATACAACTTTTTTCCACGATAATCTGCGAATAATGTGTAACAGATTTGACGTACAGTATTATGATAAATTCAAGAAGAACTGTGATGAGTATTTTTACTTGCCGCACAGAAAAGAAGCTCGTGGAGTAGGGGGAATATTCTACGATTATCTCAAAGGAGATTTTGATAATAGCTTTGCATTTACGCGAAGTGTAGCCGAGTGTTTTCTGGAAGTTTACGCTGCCATTGTTAAAAAGAGAATGTATAAGAAATGGACGGAACAGGAAAGAGATTATCAGCTCATAAAGCGTGGAAGATATGCTGAATTTAACCTAATTTACGATCGCGGCATTAGATTTGGACTCATGACAGATGGCAATCCTGATGCAATGTTTGTGTCTATGCCGCCTATGGTAAAGTGGGAGTAAGGGTAACGAAAAGGTCAGGACTTTTGAGGCCGGCTTTCAGATTATTCATGGAGTTAAGTGTTTGTGTTGAGTGTGAGCGCGGGGCAGTGCTCTACGGTTGTTACTGGACTGGGTATGTATGATTAGATTTCTCCTTATCATTTTGGCAGTAGGTATTGCGTTTTTGACGAAGTACATAAATGTTCCGGTTTTGTTTGAGGTATCGCAAGTTATCAGCACTACATTTGTGAATTTGCTTAAGCTTGTAAGCATTCCCACTATATTTCTGTCCATTCTTTCTACAATGTCTGGATTCAATAAGTTCAAGGATGCACGAATGCTCGTTGGGGGCGCGGTATTTTATTCTCTTTTAACAACAGCAATAGCTGCAGTGGTAGGCTTATTGGTGTATCTTGTTGTTTCTCCTTCGGAGGGTATTGCTATAACGGGTATTTCTGATGTTATTAGTTCCGACGTAATGAATCTAAGCTACGGTTCGCACCTGTTATCGTTATTTCCTGATAATTTTGTGCGTGTTTTCTTAGATAATAATATCATAGGATGCATCATGATTTCGTTTCTATTAGGAGCGGGATGTCTTTTTGTTGATGATGAGAAACGCGAATTTCTGAATAAGTTTTTTGCTGCGATGTTTGAGGTATTTCTTCAAGCTGTTGGGTTTATAACGCATCTTATGCCAATAGCCGTGTGGGGGTTTGTGACAGCGTTTTTGTACATGCCTCAAAGTTCTGAATTCTCCCACAGCCTTACTAAGTATGTATTTTGTATTGTTGTATCTAACTCCATACAGGCATTTATTGCACTGCCTATGTTCATGAAAGCAAATGGTGTTCCTGTAATGTCTACACTAAAATGTGTATTGCCTTCTCTCGTTACAGCATTTTTTTCTAGGTCTTCTGTAGTGGCTCTTCCGGTGACCATAAAGTGCGTGAATGAAAATTTCGGAGAATGCAGAAAATTGTCTTCTTTTACGCTGCCACTGTGTGCAACTATCAATATGAATGCGTGTGCTCAGTTTATTTTGATAACGGTGTTGTTCGTATGTGAAACAAATGCTCACGTATTTTCTGTTGCGGAAATAATAATGTGGGTATTTTTAGCTATAGGTGTTGCTGTGGGTAATGCTGGAGTTCCCATGGGTTGCTACTTCATGGTTATGAGCTGTTTGGTATCAATGAAGGTGCCTCTGTACGTCATGGGTTTGATATTACCGATATACGCTATTTTAGATATGTTTGAGACTGCACTTAATGTATGGTCTGACATATGTGTCACCAGAGTGATTGGTAAGAAACAAAAGGCTACTTCTGTTCAATGATTTGAATTTGTATTCATTGGGAATTTTTTGTTCTATGGTCACAGAGCTTTCGCTGTAGGGGTTGTTTTAATCATGCAAAAACACATTCATTGGGGGAAAATGCTTTATTACTCCTCAAATGGTTATTGACGCTTTTTACTGTATGACTAGTGGGCTTAGCTTGCGAACAACAAGAAATGTCATGAGCAACGGTCTATGTATTGCATTTCTGTTGTATATTTTCGATGTTTTTTGCGGATTCGTTTTTCATGAGACTGTGTCCATGTCATGAGGAGAACACACCGAATTTTTTGTTTGGCGCCGTGTTGATAAGTTATCAGGTACATATATCCGGAAGTAATTTGGTCAAAGGGAGTTCGTCACTATTTTATTTTGTGTTGACATGGTTCTACGTCGGAGAAACACCGTTCTTTACAATGTAAAAAGTAGGCGATGTTTCGTTGTTTGATGATTATGATTATTTCTCGAGATAAATGTGTTGGAGCCAGTTAAGAGTGTTGTGTCACTGGGCTCATAGCAATAAACCTCTCAACTATTGGGCCTAGTCATGCTTCATAGTCAAATTTTTCACGTTTATGTAAAATGCAACTTATTGGTACATTTTGACTTCTTTGTTTAAAATTCAAAAAATAATGTTGAGATTTTAAAACTATCAGTTAACCTACGCGCATAGGTTGTGTGTCCTTGTGGTATGCTGCTGAGTTGGTATACGTGATGGGGAAGTTTTCTGGAAAGTCGATTTGTACCGTGTTGTTATTGGTGTGCTGCTTTGCTACCGTGATTTTGGCTATAGTTGCGAGTGTTATTTATGGGTTCAGAAGCCATGCAGCTTTGGAATTGCTCGCGGCTTCGGAGTTGTTTTTGCTACTTGCTGTTTGTGTTTTCTGTAAGCTGTTGTTGGATGGTAGGGGAGTCAAGATAGGTGAATACCACGTGGTAGCGCCGGTTATGGGATGTGACGTCTTTTCCATTCCAATGAAGGAGAGGATAAACTTTGATACTTGCGCTAGTGCGATCACGTCTAGTGGGCGGAGGCTGGATATTGATGTTGGCAAATATGAAGTGTTTTCAGGTACGCTTACCGGGGGGGCATCGCTGCCAAGTAATCACATAGCTTTCGCTGTTCATTTTCCTGCATTTGTGGATCGGAAATACTTCGACATCCTGCAGAGAAGAAGACAGCCAAGATCCAAAAGTGGGGGTGATTTGCCGAAGCAGAGGAAGGACAAAGCACAGGAGTATTCTATCTCCATTGAGCCAGGCGATAAGGACATCACAGTAGCTGTTTGTGGAGACTTTCGGGATCATGCAGTGGAGTATCTACTTTACTCGATGGCCTTGTCAGATAGGTTGAACTCGGGTGAGGGGATAAAGTTCTTCAAGTGGTATTGCTGTTGTTGTTTGGGTATGGCTCGTATACACGTTCCTTTCTATCATGACGCTTTGGATAGTGTTGAGAGCGCGTCTTTTTTCTGTTCTTTTCCGGGTGCGTGGCTTGCAGTGCACAAATATGAGAGTGTGTTCCGACGTGTTGTGGAGTATAGCAGAGGAATAAGGCGAGAGGGAATTAGCAGTAGAAGCAATTTATGTCTTTCAGAAAAAGAAGAGAATTTTCTTGAAAGGCTGTGTAATGATGTAGGAACCTACAATATGGACGAAAGGGAATGCGTGTATGCTGAGAGAGAGCTTACGCACATGCTCACAACAATGCATATAGTTTCATCTCCCGCCATGTTCGAAGTTTTTAGTCATGAAAGGCTATATCAGTGGTTGAACGCGATAATGCTGAGTGATTTTGGAAGTAGGGAGTGTGCCATTCATGTTGCGATGTCATCATTTGGTTTTGCGCGATTTGACGGTACACTCATTAAAAGCACATACCAAAGCTTGTGTAGGGAAAACAGAAGCACTTTTGGTAAAATGGGCGAACACATGACAGACTTTCTCAACGTCTCTTCCGATCATGTCACCGATGAGACGATATCTGATGTGGTTGATAGGAAAGGACTAGAGTTTTTCGCAGTAAGTGTAGCATTGGTTCCATATTTTCACAAAACTAGGGCACATAAGTCGCTTCTTAAAAATGAAAGTTACCGGGATGTCGTTTCAGATATTGTGTTTAGGATAAAGAACTTTGACTCCATGAATAATCCTGTACCGTCTGAGGGGTCTATTCTTGGTATCCTGTGCTATCATGAGGGGGTATCTCCATTTTTGGGGAACTATGATTGGGATTTAGAGGGGTATGTATCCTACGGTAGATCCAGAGTAAGGCATATGTTGACGCAATTTGCGACATTAGAGGCTATATGTGGTGCTAACATGTGGAAGGATCCCAGCGTACTTAAGTTTTTTGTTAAGCTTGCGGTATGGATATGGGATTCAAAGGAATTGTCTTTGACACGTAGAATTAAACCAATGGTCAGCTGTGTATGTTCTGTATGGAACGTGTTCAAGAGGTATTTTCACCAATACTGGGTCAACTCGGGTGTGGATGTACTGATGCCAGAAGGAGAGGATGGAACTCACATGGATTCTATGCTTAAGGATAGAATAAGAGTGGAATTTCGTATGATCCCATATGAAGAATCACTTGTAGTGGGTAGAAACGCAGTATTCGAAATTATAGGTGCTTTTGCAGAGAAAGAAGAGCATCGTAGAGTTGCTCCTTGTGTTACTTAGGCAATGCTGCTGCATCTTAGACAATTTGTTGCATGTGTTTATGCTCATATACCGTCCTGGTGGTGTGCGGTAGAGGGTGTGGCGTTTTTGCGGGTGCCCTGTGCGATCAAAGACCTTTGCTTGATTTCTGTGAGTGACTGTGTTTCCCAGACTTGGTCAGAATGTATGAATTTTTTGCCACGGGTTGTGCGCGGATAATAGCAACACAGTGCGCTCGCACAAGCCAATGAACCATCAAGGAAATGGGCGGTCCGCAGCAACAATTGTGTCTGTGTTCATGTATTTTCTCAACACAATTGGGATGTTTACGGAACCATCCGGATTTTGGTAGTTCTCAATTATTGCGGCTATAGTCCGTCCGATTGCAAGTGCTGATCCATTTAATGTATGTACGAAAGAGGAGAGCTTCACCTGATTTTCTGTGTAAAAGCATTTTGCTCCCATTCTTCTTGCTTGAAAGTCTTTGCAATTGGAACAGCTTGAAACTTCTCTGTATTTATTTTGAGCTGGCATCCACACCTCTATGTCGTACGTGATACTCGCGGCAAACCCCATGTCTCCTGAGCACAGAAGCACCACTCTATAAGGAAGTTCGAGCCTCTTCAGTACTTCTTCTGCTATAAACAGCATTCTTTCTAGTTCGTCATTTGACTTTTGTGGGTCCGTTATGCTTACAAGCTCTACTTTGCTAAATTGATGTTGACGGATCATTCCTCTTGTATCTAGACCGGCGCTCCCGGCTTCAGCACGAAAGCACTGAGAATATGCAGTAAATCTCAAGGGTAACGAACTAAGCGGAACAGATGCTCCAGCAACAAGGTTTGTGAGCACGACTTCGCTGGTAGGAGCGAGCCGCATGTCATTTGTTGTTTTAAATGAGTCTTGTGAGAACTTAGGCAACTGTCCAACGTTGTACATTGCATTCTCATTGACCAAAGAGGGGTGGAAAATCTCGGTATATCCAAATTCTTGTGTGTGCATTTCCAGCATAAAGGTCGCCAAACTTCTTTCCAGTTTTGCAAGCTGTCCATTAAGTATGGAGAACCTCGATCCCGACAAAGCTGCAGCCCTGCGGAAATCCATCAAGTTTAGTGCTTCCCCAATGGTGTAGTGGGCTTGGATATTAAAAGAAAAATCCTTTTTTGTCCCATACGAAGTTACCACCACATTATCTGAAGAGTCTTTACCTAGAGGCACTGAATCATCTGGGATGTTAGGGATGCTGCACATCAAGTCAGTGAGATCGTGGTCATTTCGCAGCTGCTCTTCCAGAGCCAGAATCTCGTGTGAAATTTTTTTTGAAGCTTCCACATGGGTTAAGTAGTTATCGCCACTTTCCTTTAGCAGAGCAACTTTCTTTGTTGTTGCATTTCGCTGTTCCTTTAGAGAATATAGTCTCGCTAAATACTGTCTCTTTTTTGCATCAAGTTCTATTATTTCTGCAGCACGAACACATACGCCCCGGGACGACATGGCCTTGTCGAACGCTGCAGGATTCTTTCTAATGAACTCTATATCAAGCATTACTTCACGATCCGTATAAGAGTTTAGACATACTACATCATAAGCAATACAATTGTTAGCACTTTTTCCCAGGGAGGCGGCTGACTTATGATGTTTGATATAACATGGCAGAGTATTGCTGTCCTAGCTACAGAAGCGGCTGTTGCTTTTTATGTTGCTTACACGATTGTTTCTAGGTCCAAGGTTCCCCAAAAAGACTACGATAACATCGTGTTGAAGAATGGGATGCTTGAAGAAAAGCTGCGCGATAGTATGGAGGAAAATCGGCGGTTAACGCAGAAAGTTCAGGTGATGCATGAAGAGCTACAAGTAATGAGAGATCGTGCTATTGTTTTTGAAATGGAGAAAAAGAATCTGGAGAATATAAACGCTCAGTTTGATACTTTAACTGAACTTATAGACGAGCGTTCAAGGCTGAGTTTTGAAAACTTGGCTAATAGGATTTTCGAAGAGAAGATAGATAAGTTTGGTAGGGTATCTCGGGAGGGAATAAATGACCTTTTAGAGCCAGTAAAAGAGAATATGAGGGTTTTAAAGAAGGAACTCGAAGAGACATTCGTCAAGTATGGAAAAGAGCAGTTTTCTCTGAAGAACGAAATTCAGCGTATCGTGCTGGCGAACGAAAGGATTACATCACAGGCGGAGAGCCTTGCTAGTGCACTAAAGGGAAACACGAAAATGCAGGGGAACTGGGGAGAAGTGATTTTGGAAAAGGTGCTAGAAGACTCTGGTTTGCGTAGAGATGAAGACTATAAGGTACACAGTGTTGGAATGAGTCTAAGAGGCGTGGAAGGGGGAAAACAGTATCCAGACGTTGTCATATTGTTGCCGGAGGGGAAACACATAGTTGTTGATTCAAAAGTGTCTTTAGTTCACTATGAAAGGTATTGTTCGGAGAGGAGTAACGAGACTGCTAGACTCTCTTATCTAAAACAATTTGTGCATTCAGTGAGATCACATGTAAGTGATCTTGCATCTAAGAGGTACGTCGATATTGACGGCTTAAACGCACCGGATTTTGTACTAATGTTCATCCCGATAGAAAGCGCGTATTTTCTTATGATGAGGACCGATACAGAATTACACGGATATGCGTGGCATAAGAAAATAGTAATAGTCTGTCCTTCAACGCTACTTGCAACGCTGAAGACGGTTGAGTCTTTGTGGAGGCTTGAGAAGCAGAACCGTAATACTCTAGAAATAGCAAGGCAGGGGGGCGCATTGTATGACAAAATCGCAGGATTTGTGCAAGATATGCAGAAGTTGGGTAGACAGATAGATTCTGCTAACGGTGTGTATAAGGATGCTATGAGGAAACTTTCTGAAGGGCATGGAAATATTCTATCGAGGACAAAGAATCTGAAAAACCTTGGGGTAAAGACATCAAAAAGCCTAGAGCTGGAAGCATCCGATAGCTGATAAGAGTACCGGTTCGCTATTAAGTGCAAAAGTATTTGTGTCAGATTTCTCGAACTGAAGTTATTGTTGGAGGGGTTTCTCAGGGTCTGTAAGACTATACGATTTTTCATAGCACACAACTGATGTTGCTAAGTAGCTGACGTGTCGCGGTATTCAACTTTGCATATGTTATCATAATGGTCAATACAATAGTAACAGTTCTTGTGTATCCATGCTGTCTATAGCGTGTGCCATCTTGCGTCAGAGATTTGTATGGGGTATTCATGGTCCATGGCCTGTGTACGCGGTGTTTTGAGTGGGGAAAATGAAAGGGAGTTTCGCGGGAGAAAAGCAGAAGTACTTTGACAGTGCTCTTGAGTGGTATTTTTCTAGGTACTTGGCCGTTGTAACTGAGAGGGCGTGGCTTGCTATACTCTTTTTAGTTCTGGTTGTTTTTTTGCTTTTTCTGGCTTTGGATGTTTATTCTATGTTCCCAACCAAGACTGATTTCAGCTTTGTAAAATATACGGACAGGTATAGCGACGAATTCTTGAGAATTAAGAGGCTTAGTGATGATGTAGACGAGAAGGAAGAGGATATTTTGTCTTCTTATCTTGCAGGGGAGTACGTAAAGAGATACGAAGCGTACTCGAAAGGAAACGAGGACATACAGTTGGGCTTTGTGAAGAACAATTCATCGCGTAAGATATTTGTGGGTTTTAAGAATGCCATGGAGCATGGCTCCAAGATACATGCGCTTATTTCTAAATATAAGTCTGAAGACGTTGCTGTTGAAGCGGTTATAGATAGTGTTAAGCTGTTGCCCCAGAATGTGTCGTCCATGAGTAGTGCCGTTGTGGAGTTTAAAGTGAAGTACTTTGTTCATGGTGTTTTGGCTGACACTGAGTCCCGCAAGGTTCAGCTTTCTTTTTCTTTTTCAAATGTTAGGATGGCGGCAGCGGGGATAGTACCTTTTGAGTTTACTGTTCATGCGTATCAGTACATGGAGCAGTAAAAGGGGTCGACATACCGTGTTGCATTCACTTTGTGGGATAATGTGTGTCAAAGTAGTGCATTATTTCATCTCTTGACTCGAAAAACAGGGTGTTTTTTGTCATTTGTGTTTTAAACCAGGTCCGTTGGCGTTTTGCATAGTGTCGTGTATTTTTTTGTGCGATTTCTATTGCATGGGCTAAGTCTATTTCACCGCGCAGATACCTTATCATTTCCGGTACGCCGTGGGCTTTCATTATTGGGAGATGTTCTGGCAAATTCAGCGACATCAGGTACTGTACTTCAGATAGAGCGTCTGAGTTAACCATCTCAAGAAATCTTTTGTTTATTTTGTTATATAGTGTTTCTTTTGGGGGTAGTAGCACAAGGATTTTGCAATTTTTGAAAGTTGGTATTCTTGGGAAACGTTCTCTCCACAAAAAAATTGACGTACCGGTATGCTTGATGACCTCATATGCACGCAATATTTTGTGTGTGTTACCTTTGTCTATTTTTTTTGCATTGTTATCAATTTTTATCAGCAAATCGTAGAATGCATCATTTCCCATTGTTTCCAATGTTTCTTGAGCGTTCTTTCGAACATGAGGCGGAATTTTCGGTATTGTTGACATGCCATCTGTGAGGCTGTTTACGTATAGACCGCTACCACCTGTTACTATTGGCAGAAGACCTAGGTTAAATGATTGTAAGATTTCTCTTTTTGCGTCTTCTAACCATAATCCCACAGAATAGTTGACCGTGGGAGAGATGTATCCATATAGTCTGTACAATTCCTTATTGTGAGATGCAGCAGGTTGATCTGTTATAACGGGAAGCCCCGCATAGATCTGTTTAGAATCGCAATTTATCACTCTGCAGGCCAAGCGTTCAGCAAGTATGTCGCATACATCAGATTTACCAGATGCTGTGGGGCCTGTGAGTACTAACAGCTCTTTAGTCATGCTTTTTTACAAAATACCATTCTGTGTGATAAATAGGTTGTTGTGCAGCAGAATTTTTCTATATGCAACACCACCATACTAGTATCACGATAGCGCTCTGATTGATATATAATTACCCGTCATATTTGTGGCATAAATACTGCATAATGGCCGTTGATGTTCATGATTTGTGTATTGTTAATTCAATAGATACCAAAAAGTATTACCATTCTCCGGTGGGTTAATGGGGATGATGCTCTGAGACTTTTTGTGCGTTCGAAAATGGTATAGTTGCTGTAATGCTCGCCTTGAGATATTGGGAGCGCTCTAGGGGTGCGCGAACCCCCGGAATCATGTTGAACTCGAGTGTGGCACGTGCTACACTTCATACGGGCTGCTGCTTTGCTGGATTGTTGTACTTTAAGGGTGTGCGCTATGAGTGATCGGGGTGGTTCCACCAGTGGTGGAAAAGGCTTTGCATCTAGGTTCAGCAAAGGGGGGACGACGTTTGCCCAAAGAAGGGGTGATACTGCAAGTGCTTCTGACCAGTCTTCGGATAAGGGTAGTTTCTCGAAATTGGTTGGTGGTAAAAATGAAAAGACGTCTTCTTTCCGCGAAGACAAGGGTGTTTTAAGATCTGCTAGGGCTAGTAGTGATGGGTTCGCAAAAGCAACAAAAAAAAGTAGGCTGGACTGCCTATTTTTGGTGCGGGGAAAAGATAAAGGCAGACCCGCGTGGCATTACGTGTTAGTGGATAAGCATAAGCGGGAGATGTTTCTTGCAAAGAGCAAAAGTGGCTCTATGGATGTAGCACTGTATGGAGAGATATTATACTCCGGTTGGGGGGAAAATCCCCCTGAAGATGTAGTGCAGAAAATAAGGGACGAGTTTGGTGCGTAGGGAAGCTGGGGTGTATTCTCTCGCCGTGTCCACAGTTGTGTAGGACAAGTTAGGAGGGGTCCTTGCTTACTAAAAAACTTGCTATCGTTGATCCAACCCTTGCTAATGTGTTTGTGATTGGCCGTTTTGTCGATTCAGGCATAGATACTGTTGTTTACTGCGATTCTTCTGTTGTTGATGCTGGCAATGTGTGCGCTGAGGTGCGCAGTTATACCGGGGGGTTCTGCGATGCGAGGGATTTAAAATGTATCATAGAATTTATTGGAAATTTGGAAGGGAAGATTGCCTTCTATAGAGATATGGCTGCTGTAGAGAATAGCGATGCACTCGTGTTTTCTTATGATATATCACAAAGCACCTGGGATGCTTTGTGCGTATCAGTATCGCAAAGTATACTTGGGAATGTTGTATCCGTAAACTTTCCTACATTTTACCAGCGTGTTTTAGTTTTGGAATGTGTAACATATCGAGAGAATGCTTTAAAGAGGGTTTATGCTCTGCAGAAGGAATGTTCAGGGAAACTAGCTCTGGTTATTTCCTCAAATGTAAGGTTAAAGCTGTTTGACAGGATAGGGTACTTTTTAGCTGTGAGCTGTATTAATGCGGCTTTTGAGTTAGGCGTAGATATTGAAGTTGCAGACCATTTAGTCGCGAACGAGAGTACTGGCGTGCCGAATCCGGGAGTTTTTGCCATACTTGATCACATGGGTCTAGACAACTTTTTAGTTAAACTCAAAGAACTTATTGAATTTTTAGAAAATGACGACCCACTCCGAGAAATGTATAAGGTGCTGCCTTATGTTATTCATGCAATGATTTCGGATGAGCTTACTGGGTTGAATGGGAGGGGTGGTTTTTATAGGACTTATAAAATGCGTTACGGAAGGGTAGATCAAGTTATCGACCTCAAGAGCGGCTTATATAGGGCACTAAAAAGGGATAAGTTTCTACAAGAAAGTGTGTTGAATAGGAAGGAAAAGTGTGATGAGTTTTTCAGTAGTGTATGGGGTAGCTTTTTCAAATACATAAAGTACTTGGTGGAGTTGTACGGGGAAAGTGTCATGCGCCATATTGACGAGGTTTTGATGGTTGGTTACCAGTGGCGATATGGTGTAGAGGAACTTGCGACGCGATTCAGCATGCGTGATTTACTTAATGGAGATTGATTTTCATTTTTCGTAGTTGTTTGGGGTGTTGTTGTAGTTTTATGGAGAAGTCGTGAGAAGTGAGGACGCGATATTTACGAATTTGTCTGGGAAGGAGAGCCCTTACCTAAAGGCTGCTATGTGCAGGGGGACTTGGAGTAATACGAAAGACTTGCTTCATCTTGGCCGTGAAAAGATAATTCAGGAAATAAAGGATTCTGGTCTTAGGGGAAGGGGAGGTGCGGGCTTCCCTACCGGGATGAAGTGGAGCTTCATGCCCCAAAAACCCTTATCTGATAACTATTCTGCGTATCTTATAGTAAATGCTGATGAGTCAGAGCCGGGAACGTGCAAAGACAGAGACATTATAAGATATGACCCACATAAAATCCTTGAAGGGATACTTATTGCTGGATTTGCCATGGGTGTCACCACTTCATACATCTACATAAGGGGGGAATTCTTCAACGAGTATACTGTTTTGTCCAAGGCTTTGAGAGAGGCTTATGACAATGGGTTACTAGGTAAGAATGCCTGTAATTCTGGGTATGACATTGATGTTTTTGTCCACAGAGGCGCGGGGGCATATATATGCGGAGAGGAGAGTGCCCAAATGGAGTCCATTGAAGGGCGAAAGGGCATGCCAAGGTTGAAGCCCCCTTTTCCCGCTGCGGTTGGACTATATGGTGCTCCTACTACTGTAAACAATGTGGAAACCATTGCTGTTGTCGGTGATATTTTACGCAGGGGTTCGGGGTGGTTTTCTTCTTTAGGTAAGCCGAATAATACTGGTACTAAAGTTTTTTGTATATCAGGGCACGTAAATAACCCGTGTAATGTTGAGGAGGAATTGGGCATACCTATGAGGGAGCTAATAGAGAAGCACGCGGGTGGAGTTATAGGAGGATGGGATAATTTGTTAGCTGTTATCCCCGGGGGATCATCTGTTCCAATGTTACCCAAGCACATATGTGATGACATAACCATGGATTTTGACGCTTTGAAGGCTGCAAAGTCTGGGTTGGGTACTGCGGGACTAATAGTGATGGATAAATCTACTGATCTTGTCGAAGCTATTGAGAGGATTTCAAGTTTCTACATGCACGAGTCGTGTGGACAGTGTAGTCCATGTAGAGAGGGTACAGGCTGGATGTGGAGAATGATGAAGAAGATGGTAGACGGTGTTGCGGAAGAAGGAGAAATAGATAAGCTCTTAGATGTAGCATCACAGATAGAAGGACACACCATTTGTGCGCTTGCAGATGCTGCGGTATGGCCTATACAGGGTCTGTTCAGACACTTTAGGCACGTTGTTGAAGAGAGAATACGTAATTCAAGACGAAGCAATGCTTAGTCTACGTATTTTGTACACGTAATACCTGCATGTTTAGTGAGTTTTGTTTTCGTTGACTTGACGCTCGTTAGTATAATTTTGCTTCTTGGCTGTTGTCGGTGAAGGGGATAGGAATCTATAATTGTGTGTAATCTTGTGGTCCGAAAATTTAGTACGATGTGCTATATATCGTCAGGTGTTCTATATTTTGCACTGCTTTCTTGGGTAATTTTTTACGTATTTGGGTTGTTAAAGCCCTTGAGAAGGTCACCAACCATATGAGACATATTAAAAATTTCTAGTAATCGTGCTCACTATGTGAGTCTTTTCACGTATCTAGCCTTTAATTGGAGGTTGTTTTGTATAGAAGTGTGCGCTCATTTTGCTAGTAAGCATGTCAAATTTGGTGTGCCACTCCACCCGGGAGGTGTTTATAGGGAAATGATTTTACACTTGTTTTGTGTGTGCGGGGTGCGGAAATAACCCGTGTTTTTTGTCAACGGTGTTGAGTTATGTGTTGTTGTTTTTTCTCATAGCGCAAAGTTGTGAATCTGGTTACAGCATGCCATAGCTGTGCATCAAAACCTAAATGTACAGTCTGTCAATAGTGAAAATAGTCATGCTAGGAACAGCTTCCTCAAATGGGTACACTGGTGAACAACTAAACAATAGATCATCGTTTAATCATCTTGACACTCTCTGGGCTTTAGATATGGGTTTTCCTAGACCTGAAAGGGGCATGAGATTTTTGTCCTGGCAGTTTTACACTTTTGCTCCTTGTCTTGAAATTTTTAGGAAAATTGCAAATCAGACTCTGGTAAATTTGTACAATCTTTCATGTTAGGGTGCGCACGCGTGCATGCTTGCTAACAGATAATAACAGCAAGTTACGCAATCTTGGTACATCGCATGGAAGTTAGTTTCTGAAGTATTTTTGCAAATCCTAGATATTATCAGGAAATTGCGGAGAAATTCTCAATCAGTAGTTTTGGTAGTATGTAAGGTGAATTGACTTGCGAACTTCATATGTTGTGTTATTATCCCCGCAGTTGTGGGTTAAAGCCATATGATAGGGTTCTTATTTTTCTGCTTTGCGGGACTGGTTGTTCTATCTTCGATAGCCGTGATTATCTCTTCAAATCCTGTCTATGCCGTTTTGAGCCTTATTTTTACTTTTTTTGTTTCCAGTGCAGTATTTGTACTATTAGGTGCAGAGTTAATAGCTATGCTCCTTGTGATAGTGTATGTGGGCGCGGTTGCGGTACTGTTTCTGTTTGTGGTTATGATGCTAGACCATGACTGTGTTAGATCTGCTCACGGTCTTGTCAGGTATTACCCAATTGGTGTGGGAATAGCTGCGGTGCTTTTTGGATGTTCTGTGTACGCGGTTCTTCATTCTAAAGCGTCATTTACTAGGAAAGCGGACGAATCTGTAGGATATAGCTCTGCGAGTAATGTGTTTCTCATTGGGTCGCAGATGTACACTAAGTACTTCTACGCATTCCAAATGTCGGGGGTCTTGCTTTTAGTAGCTGCTGTGGGGACTCTTGTTCTAACGCTCAGGCATAGCACGACCCAATTTCACAGGCAAGATATGGGAAGTCAAGTAAGCCGCTCATCAAGGGTCAAGTTACTATCTCCTGATGTTGGAAAGGGCGTTGAGGAAGCTGATTGTTAGCGATTTGTGGGTTGCTGACATGCATGATAATATGACTAGGTATGGGTGGTAGGGTGCATGAAGTTTTTAATTGATGCTGGAGTGACGCTGAACCATTTTGTTATACTAAGTGTGGTTCTTTTTGTCGTTGGTGTTTGTGGGATAGTAATTAATCGTAAGAGTGTCATTAACGTACTACTTTCTCTAGAGCTCATGTTGTTGGCAAATAATATAAACTTTGCGGCATTTTCTTCTTATTCTGGTGATATGCAGGGGCAGATTTTTGTGGTATTCGTGCTCACCGTTGCAGCTGCAGAATCCGCTATTGGTTTGGCTATTATGTTGGCGCATTTTAGAAATGTTGGGAGCATAGATCTTAGTGATGCCAGTTCTCTCAGGATGTGAGATAGTGCGGTAGGTAGCGCATTTAGTTTTAATATTTGGTAACTAACCCTTAGTATGTGAACAGTTAACTTTAGTGGCGTTTATGTTGGGTGTGGAGTTTTTGTGTGTTGCATTGCCACTTGTTGGTGCTGCGTTTGGGTACTTGTTGCGGTCTAAGAGGTCTTTATCACATGCTCTTACTTGCACTTGTGTGGGAAAGTCGGCCATTCTATCATGGTATTTGTTTTTTACCTTTAGAGAGGGATATAACACGGATCTTTTTTCTTGGTTTGAGGTAGGGGGAATATCGGTTAACTGGTCTTTGTACATAGATAAGTTGACGACTGTGATGATGATAGTCGTTACTACTGTTTCTATTGTTGTGCACGTATATTCTGTGGGTTACATGCACGACGATAAAGGCGCTGTGAGGTTTCTGTCGTATTTGTCTTTGTTCACATTTTTCATGATGGTGCTCATCACAAGTGGGAACTTCATGCAACTCTTTTTTGGTTGGGAAGGTGTGGGGTTATGTTCGTATCTGCTCATCGGGTTTTGGTTTTACAAAGACTCTGCCACGCGGTCTGCAATGAAGGCTTTTGTCGTCAATAGAGTGGGAGATCTATTTTTCATTTGTGGTATTTTTGCCATTTTCTTTGCTTTTCATACCCTGAACTTTGGTGAAATCATAGAGAAGATTGCTGGCGGATGGAAATCGGGGACCATCGAGATCTTAGGATCGTATATTCCTGTATTGGACTTGGCTTGCATATTGCTGTTTTTGGGATGTATGGGCAAGTCGGCACAAATAGGCCTACATGTGTGGTTGCCGGATGCAATGGAAGGCCCAACACCTGCGTCAGCTTTGATTCATGCTGCAACTATGGTGACTGCAGGTGTGTTTCTTGTAGCTAGGAGCTCTTTCATTTTTGAGTTGTCATTGGCTGCACGGGAAGTGGTGATGACAGTTGGGCTTGCGACGTGTCTTTTTGCTGCGGTAGTGGCCACAACTCAGGACGATATAAAGAAAATAGTTGCTTACTCTACCTGTAGTCAGCTTGGATACATGTTTGTTGCCTGTGGAACTTCGAATTATCACCTTGCCATATTTCATTTGCTTACACACGCCTTCTTTAAGTCGCTGTTATTTCTACTTGCGGGCAATGTTATACACTCGAACGGCGGAGAACAGAGGATTGGGTGCATGAGCAAAAATTGTTGGAAAGATATCCCCTTCACTTATGGATTAATGTGGATAGGATCGCTTGCATTGATGGGTGTTTTCCCGCTTGCGGGTTATTACTCAAAAGACTTGATAATAGAGTCTAGTCACGGACACATGTTGGGGTTCATAATAACTAACTTGGTGGCGTGTTTGACTTCCGTATATTCATGTAGACTTATGATAAGGGTGTTTCACAATTCTGATTCCAGAAGAATGGAATCTATACATGAATCAGGGAAAATAATGCTCCTGCCGTTACTGCCGCTTGCTGTGGGTGCGATATTCTCGGGTATGGTGTTTCAGAATCTTTTGGGAATAGCTGAAGGTGGGTTTTGGGTTAATAGTTTGATCGTTCATACACATGAAGTGGAGGTAAGTTCAGTTGTAAAGGCTATGCCTGCTGCGATGGGTCTGGAAGGGACTTTTCTGTTTTTTCTCTACTATGTAATAAAAATGCGTCGCTGTGTACCGGGTGTTGTACATGATATCATAAAGAACAAATTTTATTTTGATGAAGCCTATAGCTTAATTTTTGTTGCACCCGTACGTAAAGTAGCAGGGCTATTATGGTGCATTGTAGATCAGAAATTGATTGATTATTTTATCTTAGGTGGTATTACTAAGGCTGTTGGGGCGTTTGCCAAGCATGGTGTAAGGATTCAAAGTGGACGTGTAGTTGGTTACGCTTTTGTGATGCTGTTGGGTGTTGTAGCTGCAGCGCTTTTTGTGGTATATGGTATAGAAGCACGGTGATACCCTTAATGATCCTGACCCCTTTTTTGGGGGCGTGCCTCCTTTTCCTATTCAGGGGTTCTGCTCACAGTGTAAGGAGTGGTGGCGTTTTTATTTCTTTTACTGCTGCAGCCTGGGCCATAAGTGTGATGGCGCTGGTGTATTTCAAAGCTGGTGTGGAAGTGCATGGTGGTGTACTGTCATCCGCTGTGGCGGGCGTGGTGTTTGAGGTTGACGCGCTTTCAATGTCGATGTTGGTTCTGTCGACGTTTTTGTTTTTCTTGTGTGCGCTGTGTGGGGTACTTGCTGCCTCATGTAGGGTGGAAAAGAACTCAGAAAGCACATTTTTTTCCCTTTTACTGTTGTTGGAGGCGCTTGTACTTGGCGTTTTTGCAGTCAAGACATCGATGATGTTTTATGTGTTTTTTGAGTCATCACTTATTCCCATGTTTTTCATAATAGGGTTCTGGGGGCACGGCGATAAAATAAATGCGGCATTTAAATTTCTGATTTACACAGCCACCGCTTCGTTGTTCTTCCTAGTGGCGATAGTGTACTCCAAAGTTTTCTCACTAGGTATTTTTGAATCTTTCTATGAAGAAGTTTCTGTCATAAGTTCTCTTCCTGTGGGTGCGAAGATAGCCTTATGGGCGGCGTGTTTTTTTGCTTTTGCTGTCAAACTTCCTATGGTTCCTTGGCATACTTGGTTGCCGAAAGCTCATGTGCAGGCGCCAACACTGGGATCTGTGTTGTTGGCGGGGTTGCTTATAAAGATGGGGGGATATGGCTTCTTGAGATTTTGCGTAAGCGCCTTTCCCGACGTAAGTACTCAGTTATCTGAGTATGTTATTTATCTAAGTGCTGTCTCTCTAATATACTCCTCACTAGTGGCTTATTCGCAAAAAAACATGAAGATGCTGGTTGCATATTCTTCTGTGGCACATATGAGTCTGGTATCTGCGGGGATTTTTTCCCTTAATGAGAGTGGGATAGTAGGAGCGGTTTTTCAGATGATAAGCCACGGGCTAATATCTGCTGCATTGTTTTTGTGTGTTGGCTTCATATACAGTAGAACAAAAACTATGGAGATATCCAAGTGTGGAGGACTTGCAAGTTCGATGCCTAAGCTTTCTACAATGATGATTTTTTTTAGCATGGCTTCAATAGGGTTGCCAGGTACATCTGGTTTTGTCGGCGAATTTTTGTCAATGTTTGGTATATTCCAGGAGTTTGGGGCTATAGTAATGTTTTTTGCTGCTGGAGTAGTCCTAAGTGCCGTTTACATGTTGCGTCTGTGTCGAGAAGTTGTATGGGGGAAGAGGGTATATGAGGAAAGTGAGATATGCGGCGATATCGGAACATTTGAGATGATAGTCTTGGGGGTTCTAGCAGTGCTTGTTGTGTTTTTAGGAATATTTCCTATGCAATTGATTTCGTTTTTAAAGCCTTGGGTTTCATCGCTTTTGCCTGCGCTACACAAGTTTGGTTGTTTGGGAGGTGGCGCGTGTACTTAAGCGGTTTAGCGCATATTCTACCTGAGCTGGTTATTTTGGGGTCTGCACTAGTTCTCCTCATTGTGGGCATGTTTGTGGGCGAGAAGTGGGTGCGGGTTGCTTCCTCGCTTTCAGTTGTGGCTGCTGCTGTGATATCCTACGTGGAGTATAGGGGGTTTTCAGGACCTGGTTCTCAGTTCTTTTCAGGGTTTATTATGCACACAGAGCATACCTATTTGGCGAGGTTGGTAGTGTGTGTGTCGTGTATTTTTTCCTTTTTACTGTTTCTTTCTTCCAGCAGGAAATGTCGCTATGAGTTTTCTGTTGTTATGCTTTTTGCCGTGCTGGGTTCCATAAGTTTGGTTATAGCGAATCACTTCCTGTCATTTTGCCTATCTCTTGAGCTTATAGGTTTCGCATCCTATATACTCGTGTGTTTTGATAGGGACTCGAAGCTTGCGTCGGAAGCTGCAATTAAGTTTTTTATTTTGGGAGCGTTGTCTTCATGTATCACGTTGTATGGAATCTCTTTGGTTTATGTGTACGCAACAAGTTTTGAGTTTGGGGTATTGGCGAGCATACTAGAAGGTAGAGAATCGCTTGGTGCGACTTTGGGGTGTGCTTTTATACTGACTGGGATATTGTTCAAGTTGGGTTCTGTGCCATTTCACATGTGGCTGCCCGACACTTATCAAGGTGCGCCAACTGTAGCTGTAGCTCTCTTTACGATAGTGACTAAGACAGCAGTAGTGCTTGCTTTTGCCAAGATTATTCAAGGTATTGGGGTGATGTCTCAGGGGTTTAAATGGGCTATGCTCCTGGCGGCTTCTCTCTCTATGATAGTTGGTGAGCTATGTGCAATGCAGCAAAACAATATAAAAAGGCTTTTTGCGTACGCTAATATTGGGCATCTTGGGTACGTTTTAGCTGGTATATGCGGAGGATATGAGCTAACTTTCGGTGCGGTACTTTACTATGTTGTCTCGTACATACTAATAAACGTATGGCTTTTTTCTGTGTTGCTGAGATATGGCGACAACGGGTTTGAGATCTCGAGCATAGGTGGAATGGGGAAGAAGAATCCTGTTATGGCGCTATCATTCGTATCAGCTATGCTTGCGGCTGCCGGGTTACCACCATTTTCTGGTTTTTTCGCGAAATATACATTGCTAAAAGCCATAGTTGGTGCAGGTGCGCTTGATGTTCCAGTACTTGCATGCGTTGTGTTATTATGTATTACCAGTATAGTGCCGTGTTTTTACAGTTTTCGCATTGCCAGGGTCGTTTATTTTACCGGTGTAACAGAGAATTACCCAGTTGTCTCTAGGAGCGCCGGTTTGTCGGCTATTGCATTTATTTCGGTAATGCTTAGTGTTATTATCGTACTTTCCAAGGAACGTCTTGAAGCTGTTTTCAGTCTATGCCGCCCTTAGCACTGTCGGTAAGTTTTCTTGTTTTTTAAAAGTTGTTTTTTATGACACGGCATGTGAAAAGGGTTTCAATTTTCGGTTCTACGGGTTTTATAGGGCGGAAAGCTGTTCAAATTTTAAATAATGACTCTTGCACTTTTGAGGTTGAAGCACTTGTTGCAAAAAAGAATTCTTTTCTTTTGGCAGCGCAGTCTAAGACTCTCAACGCTAAAATGGCTGTTGTTGAGGATGAAAATCAATACAAGGATCTTAAAGGGCTTCTATGCGGTACGGGAATCAGGGTTGCGTGTGGAATAGACGGAGTCCTAGAAGCTGCTTCGCTTGGAATAGACTGTGCGGTTATGGCGATAACAGGAATCGCTGCTTTACTTCCAGTTATGAAACTTATTGAGGTAAGAACCGGAACCATAGCTTTGGCAAGCAAGGAGAGCGTGGTTTGCGGTGGAAAGCTTCTTGTTGATTCCGCGGAGTCAAGAGGGGTAAACATAATTCCTGTAGATTCCGAGCATAATGCGCTTTTTAGGGTGCTTTCCTGTGGAGATAAGCCGAGTAAGGTAACGCTCACGGCTTCTGGAGGTCCGTTTTTGAGATGGCCCCATGAACTAATGCGGCATGCAACATTGGATGAGGCCCTTGTTCATCCTGTGTGGCAGATGGGAAAAAAAATTTCAATTGATAGTGCGACTATGGTGAATAAAGCGCTGGAAGTTGTTGAGGCGGGTTATTTTTTCTCGCTAGGTCATGACAAAATTGACGTTATAGTGCACCCTGAATCAATTGTTCACGCATTAGCCTCGTACCAGGACGGTGTCACGGTTGCCCTTATGTCTTTACCTGATATGAGTATTCCTATAATGCATGCTCTGTATTGGCCCGAAAAAAACGGTATTTATAATGGGCAAGTTGACCTTACTTCCCAGGGAAGTCTCACATTTTTGAAGCCTGATCTTGGAAAATTTCCCGCTCTTCGATCTGGGTTTGATATATTAAAGTCATCATTCATGCACGCTTCAGGAATAGTTTTTAACGCAGCGAACGAAATTGCAGTGGATTCATTTTTGAATTCTGAAATCGGATTCTCCGATATAGTTAACATCGTTTTATGTGTCATGGACAAAATTTCCTATGGTGAAGTGACTTCTTTGGGAGATGTCATGGAATATGATTCACTGGGGAGGAGTGTGGCTAGGAAGGTTATCGCCTCCCTAGTTCCATGCTAGGTTGGTATTGTGGATAGAAAAATATGATTGTGAAGTTAGTTGGCGATAAATGTTGTATTAAATGTGCTAATGATGTTATTTAGTCTTGCTAGGATATGCATAGTTCGTAACATATGCTTCATCGGGTGTCGTTTGGTTGTTTGCGATGCTTAGTCGGGCGTGTTGTCTGTTCTTTGGTTGTGGGAGCTTCATCGGTTAAATTCATGTCAAGATTAGTAGTGTTCTCTTTCGTTGGTTTATTGGTGCTATCCTCGTGTGGAGGGCGCTATGCGTTTGAAATGAGCAGGAATTATACACCAGTATATAACCCAGGTGGTGATCTATTCGGTGAAGATGAGGGCTTCGCTCAATCGTATGAGATATATGAGAAGCGGAGGAATGATGTACTTCAGGATCAGGCTGACGCAAGACGTGGTCGTGCGATGGGTGCTGATAAGAGCCGGAATCGCGGCATACAGAAAATCAGTAATGAAGAGAAGGAAGAAGTCGAGGAACAACTGCGCAGATATGGTGCCCTCCCCAGAAAGGCTACCAAGCGTAGCAAGGGGATGATGGTTAATAAAGAAGGAGTTGATCTTTCGCAGATAAAGGGTGCTAGGTTCATTGATATATTGATTGGAGATGATGGTGAATCCATAGAATGTCACGAAAAAAGCAGGTCTGTCGAATGTGCACATGATTGTGAGTGTCCACCTCAGGTTGTTGGCATGGACAAGGAAGGAGGTTGCGAGCATGGAAGAAAAAGAGATCATGTTCATTTAGAATGTGATTGCGGAAGTTTGTGTGACTGTCCCCATTGTAAGAAGAATGCTAACGACAAGGGTGGCGTGCGTGACAGCGCAACAGGAAGTACGGAAGAGGAACATGGCATTGATAAAGATAGCGTACTAGTTGGTGATGAACGAGGAAGTACAGGGGGGTTAGAGCCTGTCAGACACGGTGATTGGGGGATACACTCTGAGGATGGGCTAGATAGTGTTGTCTCTGATTTGGATGATGGCGATCGAGGTTCGGACTTTTCTGATTTGAAGGAGGGGCAAGGTGATTTGCATGGTGGCTCAGATGTTAATCACGGTGAACAACAGCGGGAAGTTTGTAGCTGTGACGATGAATGGTGTTCATCGTGTTATGATGCCGGAGTTTATGGTACGGGAATAGAAGAAGAATACGACGTTTCTGATGACGACTTAACGGGATGTGACAGTGAAAATGGAGTTTTTGTTCCAGGAACGAAAGATGCAACAGAAAATCTTGGTGCTGACGAGGGAGTATTACCCGGTGAAGGTACAGGGGATGAAACACTATTTTCTGATGATAACTGTGGTAACGAAGAAAGAGACAGCGTGGGGCCATGTGATAGGGAAGGTTCTGATGTGTCTTGCACGCGAAGAGAGAAGGGTGATTACGTGACGTCACCGAAGCAGGACAAAGATGATTCGTACCCATTAGGGTTTGAAAACGACGAGTTTGTTGTAAGTAGTGGAGATGATGAAGACGTTGACTTCACGGCCCTTCAAGAGGATAGATTAGTAGTAGAGGGGGATAGTGTTTCTGGCGCTAATCATGACGACGACGTAGGGATTTCTGCTGAAGATGAAGATGCGGTAGATCTTGTGCACGATAAAGACGACATCGATGAAGAAGATGATTGGAGTGATGATGAAGAAGAGGACTTTGACGATTATGAGGATGAAGACATCGTGCAAAGAAAGGAGAATGTAGTCCCTCAAGTCGGCGGAACTAAGGCTCTTAAAGGTAAGGAATCTGCTTCACCGTCGATGAATTCGAGCGCTCCGACTGTTAGTGAAAAAGAAAAGATAGGGCCGGGTTATTCAGGTCTTCCTGGCTATGATGAAGATGACGATGATGACCGTTATAGTCTTCCTATCAGCGGGGGAAGAACTAGATTTTACGACTTCGGGAGTTTTGTTGACGATACCTTTTTCCCGTGATCTGGGAAGTAATAACAGAGATTGCGCATAGTGGGGGCTGCCATGTAGAAAGCACTGCGGCCCCTGATGGGCTGTGTATATTTTTTCGTAGTGCATGTCCTCATTGTTAGTGTCGTGTTCTTTTAAGTTCAAAAATAATAAGGCAATTTATTTCATGTGAGAGAGGGGGGGGGGGATTGGTATGGATGGTTTGAGTACTGTTAGAAGGGCCACGAATGCAGTAAAGGTTGGTGGTGTTACAATTGGCGGGGGACACCCCGTAGTTGTACAATCCATGGCCCTGGGTGGTACTGGTGACATTAATCAAGATGTTGATGAAGTTTTGGCGCTTGCCAGGGAAGGGTCCGAGCTCGTGAGGGTTGCGATCAACTCAGATGAATCAATTAAGGTGATTCCCACTATAGTGGATAGGCTTGTCAAAGAAGGCTTTGATGAAAAGATGATAGTTGGTTGTGGTCAATATGAGGTGGCAAGGTTACTGAAGGAATATCCCACATGTGCGGCGGCGTTAGGGAAGATAAGGATTAATCCAGGTAATATAGGGTTTGGTGAAAAAAGAGATAAGAGTTTTGAGGAAGTAATAGAATATGTAATCAAGAATGATCTTCCAATTAGGGTAGGAGTTAACTGGGGTAGTTTGGACAAATCCCTTGTGGGAAAGATGATGGATGAAAATGCCATGCTCCCCGTACCAGAATCCTATGAGGCTGTGCAAATTAAAGCTATGGTTAGGTCAGCGATAGAGAGTGCCAAACTCGCAGAAAAGATAGGTCTTTCTCCTGAAAAAATAGTGCTCTCGTGTAAAATGAGCAGAGTTACCGACATGGTTTCTGCGTATTCTATCTTGTCAAAAGAAACTAATTATGCGCTACACTTGGGGCTTACAGAGGCAGGTGCGGGCTTGAGAGGTATTGTTGGTAGTGTTGCCGCTTTATCGCACCTTTTGATCAATGGGATAGGTGATACAATAAGAGTATCTCTTACAGCTACTGCTAGAGAGGACAGGGTGCAAGAGGTGAAGGTATGTAAAGAGGTGCTTCAATCTTTGGGGCTGAGGTTTTTTACTGCGCAGACAGTTTCGTGTCCTGGATGTAATCGCACAAATTTTACGATATTTCAAAAACTTGTAACTGGGGTCAATAAGTATATCGAGTCAAGAATGGGATTTTGGAAGAGAAAGTACCCGGGAGTCGTTTGCCTGACAGTTGCTGTTATGGGATGTGTGGTAAACGGTCCCGGTGAGAGTAAACATGCGAACCTGGGAATAAGTATGCCTGGTAACGGAGAAAGAGAAGTTGCTGCCGTATACGAAGATGGTAAAAAGCTTTGTACATTACAAGGGCAAGATTTACTGGAGAGGTTTTTGGATATAATTGAGGCATACGTGGTGAAAAAGTATGGCTGATTGGAAATAGTTGTGTATGGTTAAGCATGGGCAGCTATTGTGAAAAAAAAGCTAGTATATCGTGGGGTGGACGATGGTTTGTAAAATGATTTTACGGGAGCTCGTTCAATGAAAAAGGGAGTGATGTCACTCACAGGTCACCTTATGGAACTAAGAAGGCGGATATTGCTTTCGGCTCTGTTTTTTATAGGAATGTTTGTTATTTGCTATTTGTTTTCTGAAGAAATATATGAGTTTTTACTTATCCCTCTGGTAGATCTCGAAGGAGATAATGAAGATTTTTCGTTGATCTACACTGACCTCACGGAGGCCTTTTTTGTGTATTTAAAAGTAGGGGCAATGGCGGCGTTATTTTTGTCATTTCCGGTTTTTGCATGGCAGTTTTACATGTTTTTGGCTCCGGGGCTATATAAAGCAGAAAAAAGAATTTTGTTGCCCTATTTGATTGCTGCGCCGGTCCTTTTTACAACAGGTGCTGCAGGTGTGTACTACTACATATTCCCGTTGGCGTGGAAGTTTTTTATCAACTTCGAGAATAGGGATTCTTCTGTTGGAGTGCCGATAGAATTTATGCCATCGGTAAGCGAGTATTTGGATCTTGTTTTGCAGCTCATGTTTGCGTTTGGCTTGGCATTCCAGCTACCAGTTATCCTAACTTTGTTGGCGCGAATCGGAATCATATCATCAGAATATTTGGCGAATAAGAGGAGAGTAGCAATAGTGGTTATATTCATTATAGCGGCTGTACTTACGCCTCCAGATGTTTTGAGCCAGATAGGACTTGCAATACCTATGCTGTTGCTGTACGAGGCATCGATAATCGCATGCAGGTATATTGAGAAAAAATAGAACATTAGACTCTTTCGTGCTTTTTTGTGTAAATAGTTTGTGCCAGACACATAGTTGCTGCGGTCAAGGGGTTGGTATTAGTTATTCGTCACCTATGTTTGCTCTATGGGTAGGAGGCATAAACGGGGTGTTTTCTCGTGCTTTGAATGCGCAAGATTTAAACTGCAATAAAATGTCTGCTTAATGCTTGGGTTGTTGCTCTACATGTAGCAACAGTGATAGTAGGAAGTGGGTGACAATATCACAACTCAGATGATAGACTCGAGGAGAGTCTTGTTTCTGAACAGAGCGACGAGGGGTTGACCTTATGAATGCGGTAACGAGTTATTTCTTGAGTAGAAATAAATTTACGTTGTTTTTGTTGCTGTTCATTGTGGTTTGCGGATTTTACTCCTATTTTGCGTTACCTAGGGAGAGGACTCCAACAATAAAGGTTCCCGTTATCTCAATAGTTGTCACTGCTGATGGCATGTCTGGGAAGATAGCGGAAAAACTGCTGGCTTTGCCCATTGAAAAAGAAGTTAGGGTAGTTTCGGGCATAAAAAAAATGCTCACTATGGTCGAGGATGGAAAAGTTACCATAGCAGTGCATTTTAGGCACGATACAGATATACGTGACGCAATGGAAAAAGTTAGAGCGCAATTGGACGTAGTGCGGCCAAAACTGCCAAGGGAAGTTACTTCACTTGCTGCACATGAGCTGGATTTGGGCCTGTTGCCCGTGCTTCACATTGCTGTGACAGGTGACATACAAAATTCTGTGTTATCTGATATTGCTAGGGAAATGAAGTCTCGTATAGAAGGGATAAGTGATGTATTGCGCGTTGATACAGAAGGCTTACATGAATATGTGATAGAGATAAACTTTTTTCCTGAGTTAATTGATCACTATGGAGTACAAATCCAAGATATACAGCGCGCCTTGGTAGGGAGTTACCCGTTTGTAGAATATGGTGTGTTGGAAGGAGATACTGGCAGTCATAAGGTGAAGTTAGCAGGGGAGCTCGATAGCTACAAAAAGATAATGAACCTTGTCCTCAAGACCAGTGGGAATAAATTTGTTACCATAAGCAATGTTGCTGATGTCAAACTGGCTAATAAAAATTCACATGAATTTGTCCGAGTTAATGGTAAGTCTGCTGTAGTTCTTAAGATCTCTAAAAGGGTAGGAAGCAGCGTGACAGATGTTGTTGATAAAGTAAGGGCAATTGTCAACAATGCCTCCAGTGCCCTGCCTCGTGGTGTATCAGTATTGTTTTTGCAGGATCAAGCACAAGAAATCAGACTAGTCCTGCATGAGCTAGAAAACACGCTGGTATTTTCTGTAATACTGGTATTAGTTGTTATGATGGCCTTTATGGGGATACGTACATCGATTCTCGTTGCAGTATCCATCCCCGTATCTGCGCTGTTGGGTATAGCTGTTATCTATTTACTCGGATACACTCTGAACATCGTAATTCTGTTCACCTTGATAATGGTGATAGGAATGCTTGTAGACGATGCGATAGTGGTGAGCGAGTATGCCGATAGAAAAATAGCACAGGGATTTAATAGTCTTGAGGCTTATCGACAAGCTGCAGCGTCTATGTTTTGGCCAGTAGCTGCATCTACTACAATAAGACTTTCAGTGTTCATTCCTCTCCTGTTCTGGCCTGGTGTTATGGGGGAGTTCATGAAGTACATCCCAGCCGTTTCCATATCAACACTCGTGAGTTCCTGGTTGATGGCACTAGTTTTCACACCGGTTCTGGGATCAATGTTCAGCAAGAGTGCAAAGGCTAGTGTATGTGTTGACACAACAGTTGAAGACTTTCGAGGGGGGCCATTTGGAAGATTTGTCAGCTTTTATGAAAAAATTTTAGGCATCGTTCTCGACCATCCTAAGAAATTCATAATTATCGTATCTAGTGTCCTATTTATAGGAACAGCCTGTTACTTTGTTGCTGGTCCGGGGGTTGAGTTTTTTCCTGATGTCGAACCTGACAGGGCAACTATTACCGTGAAAGGTGATAATAACCTATCTGTACGGGAAAGGAAGATACTCATGGAAGAGGTGGAAAACAGGGCCAGTAGCGTTGCTGGCGTCAAGCATATACACACGAGGTCGGGTACAATGGACAATTCTGATGAAGCAGGTGTTATCGGGGTTGTTAATTTGGAATTTGAATATTGGACCCGCAGAGAAAAGTCTAATAAGGTCATGAAAGATGTGGCTGTTTTATTGAAGGACATACGAGGTATATCTTTTGATATAGCTTACCAAAGCATGAAACCTAGTCATGGAAAGCACGTAGAAATTAGTTTGAAGTCTAGCGATCTAAATGCTCTAGGGAGAATGGCGGATCTTCTGGAAAAATCTATGTCGAAGTCCCAGGGTTTTATCGGTGTATCGGTAGATAGGTCAATCTCCGGAATAGAGTGGGTGATAGATATAGATAGAAGGAGGGCGCGTTCCGAAGAAGTAGATGTTGCGGTGATAGGAAAGTACGTGAAGATGCTTACAGACGGTCTATTGGTTGGCAAATATTATCCGAAAGATTCTACTGATGAAATAGATATCGTAGCGCGTTTCAACAGAGAGCACAGGACACTGAAGGATATAGATAATTTGCAGATCAGCACGCCTTATGGGCTAAGAAAAGTGGCATCCTTTATAAAAGTGAGTGCAGAACAGAGTCCAGGTGTGATAAAGCGTGTCGATGGTTCTCGAGCTATAACTATCTCTTCCTATGTATCACCTGGGTATTCAATCGAAGAGCGTGTCAGATACATAAAAGGAATTTTGCACACAAACGCACCTAAAGATTTGTACGCTGACTTTACTGGAGATGTTGAGTATCAACATGAATCCAAGAAGTTTTTAATCAAGGCGTTCTCTTTGGTAGTCTTTATGATTGTCCTGATCCTTATGGCAGAGTTTAATAGTCCGTACTATGTCATGGTAATAATGTCTGCCGTGTTTTTATCTACCACGTGTGTGTTCCTGGGATTTTTACTCACGTACAAAGTGTTTGGTGTAGTAATGGGTGGGGTTGGGATAATAGTTCTTGCAGGGGTCGTAGTTAACAATAACATTCTACTAATTGATGCTTTTTGTACAAATATCGGCAGTTCATGTAGTAGGAGAGAGGCCATAATTAAGTCTGCTATTTCGAGACTTCGCCCGATCTTTCTTACGGTCATTACAGGCGTGCTGGGGTTGCTACCAATGGTACTAAAGATAAGTGTAGACTTTATCGACAGGAGAATATTGTACGATTCGCCCGCAAGCCAGCTATGGTTTGAACTATCTACAACAACATCCATGGGGCTACTACTAGCTACGGTAATTACATTACTATTTACTCCAGCGTTGCTTATGTGTGGTAAAGACATCAAAAGTCTGGTTTAGTGCATAGGTAACCTCTATTACATGTGGTGTTGCACAAGGGTGACATGTCGCGGAGGTATCAAGTGGGTTTTCCTGTTCTATGGCCAGGATGATGAGCTGGGATCCGGTATGAGAACACGGAGAAATTTCTTGACTCTAGTTTATATCGTAAGTAGAATCCCCGTGGCGGACTAGTATGAAGCACCGCTTCTGACACCAAGGTGTGTGACGTGCATTTCCTACTCGTGCAAGGGGTTTTATGGTTAATTTGTATAATTTTGATAATCTTGAGCTCATCAGGGTTGCCAGGGATGTTGCAGAACAGAGAGGGTTGGACCTTGGAGTTGTGGTTGAGGCTATTGAGCAAGCGCTTGAAGTTGTTAGCCATGGTAAATATGGTGATTGCAAGATTAAGGTTACGATTGATAGGAAGACTGGTGTCATTGCCATATCTAGGCAAGTGTTGGTAGTTAACGACGACATGAATATTGATTCCGGCGAGCATGGTATTGCTTTGGATGAAGTGGACAAATACAAGCTTGTTAGGCTCTCAGATGCACGTGCTGAGAATAGTGAAGCTGAAGTCGGGGACATACTGCTGGAGCCGTTGCCCCCCATAGATGTGGACTATAACTCTGCAAAATTGGCTAAGCAAAAAGTGGCTCAGCTGATAATGATGGAGGAGAGGAAAAGACAGTACGAAGAGTTCAAAGATCGTGTTGGCGATCTTGTATACGGTGTAGTTAAAAGGGTGGAGTATAACAACGTTGTCGTGGATCTAAACGGGAGTGAGGGATACCTTCCTGTTTACAACACTATCAGGGGCGAGGTTTTTCGGCCTAATGACAGGGTGAAAGCGCACGTTGAGGATGTTCGTAGAGAGACTGCGGGTCCCCAGATATTTCTTTCCAGGGTAAGCAAGAGGTTTATGGAGCTTTTGTTTAAACAGGAGATACCTGAAGTTTACGACGGTGTGGTAACCATAAAGGCTCTGGCCAGGGATGCGGGTTCCAGGTCGAAGGTGGCGGTGTTCTCATCCGACAAGAATGTGGATCCAGTGGGTGCGTGCATTGGTGCCAGGGGTGTAAGGATACAGAACATCGTTTCGGAGCTTCATGGCGAAAAGATAGATGTAGTTCCGTATTCTCCTGATTTAGCCAAGTTTGTGGTTAGTGCAATAGCCCCGGCAGAAGTGGTTAAGGTCATTATTGATGAAGATGTAGAGAAGATCGAGTTGGTGGTGCCTGAGGGTCAGGTGAGCTTGGCAATAGGCCGGTATGGGCAAAATATAAGGCTGGCTTCTGAACTTGTTGGGTGGGATATAGATATCATAGGAGATGAGACCGAATCTACCAGAAGGGCCAAGGAGCTTAGTACGGGGGCGAGGGTGTTTGTAGATGATCTTGATGTTGAAGAGATAATAGGGCAGCTCTTAGTTAGTGAGGGGTTTTCCAGCATAGAGGATTTGGACCGTGCAGAGGTAAGTGATATTGCAGCAGTTGATGGGTTTAATGAAGAAATTGCACGTGAGTTAAAGACCAGAGCTTCCGAGTGTTTGGCGCGTAGGCGGCAGGAGGCCGTTCAGACTCTTGAAGGCATGTCTGTTTGTGAGGAGATTTTGCAATTGCCGTTCTTGGAGGTAGAGGATATTGTAAAGTTGTGTGAGAATGGTATAAAGAGCGTGGAAGACATTGCTTCGCTGTGTACTGATGAATTTTATGATATTATTCCCAGGGTTAAGTTAAGTAAAGAGCAGGTGGATTCCATAATTCTGGAGTCACGCAAGCGGATTGGATGGGTTTAGTTTTTCTAGGTACTGCAGATGAGTGATGTTGAGAAGGCTGGCGCGGAGTGCAATGCTTCAGGGAAGCGGGAGCGTTTGACTCTAAAGCTTGATGATAAGCTGAAAGTGCCCCAGGCGCTATCAAGGTCATCCTCAACTAGCAAGTCCTTCATGACTGTTGAGGTGCGAAGTAAGAAGCGCAAGCTGGATTGTGCTACAGTGGGAAGGGGTGGTTCCCTGTTGGAAGATAGAAGAAAGTCATCGCTGAATAGGGCGGCTACGGGGTTGACTGCTCAGGAGCAGCTCTTCAGGATTAACGCGATAAATATGGCGGACAGCGTCAGCGCTAGGGAGAGAGAGGCTGCAGAAAAAAGAGCCGCATTAGAGGAGAAATTCGCAGCCGAGAGGGCCCTGCAACAAAATGTGGCAAGTGAGGTCAAGGAGGATCCTTCATCTGGGAAGGTGGAGACAGTAGCTCCAGATATCGATGCTGTAGCGGCTGCTGTAAATATAGGTGTTCCTGCGGGGAAGGGTGCGCACGACGATAAAAGCAAAAAGCATTCCCATGGGTCATCGGGGCGCCACAAGGAGAAGGAAAAAGAAGTAGGTGTCAAACGAGCAGCTTCCACACGAGTATCCAGTAAACATGTAAAACAGGATATAGAGGACGCCCTGAGTGGGTTAGACGAAAAAAGAGTAACCAGGTTTCCGTCTACGGGTAGGCGTCGTAGTAGTGGAGTGAAAAACGACAGGAGGATATCCAGGGAAGTTATAATAACTGACAGGATGGATGTACGCAGCCTGGCCATGGCTATGGCCGAAAAGGCCCAGGATGTTTTGCGCATGTTAGGACAAATCGGAATGGAGTTGAAGTTGGATTCGGCAATTGATCCAGAATTGGCGTGCGAAGTTGCTGTTGAATTTGGGCATCGCCCGAAAGTTGTAAGCAGAGTGAAAATGGCGCAGGAGCTCAGTGATGTTTGTGAGGAAAACTTTGTTTCCGAAAGTAGGCCTCCTGTTGTTACAGTGATGGGCCACGTTGACCACGGAAAGACGTCTTTGCTCGATGTTTTGCGGCAGTCCAATGTTGCTGAGAAAGAGGTTAGGGGCATAACTCAGCATATGGGAGCGTATCAAATAGATGTGGAAGGAAGGAAAATCACGTTTTTGGATACTCCAGGACATGAAGCTTTCGCTGATATGAGGGCGAGAGGAGCTAACGTGACTGACATCGTTGTTCTTGTTGTGGCTGCGGACGACGGTATTATGCCACAGACTGTTGAGTCTATAAATCACGTTAAGGCGGCTGGTGTATCAATGGTTGTTGCTGTAAATAAGATTGATAAAAGTGATGCCAATGTTGGCAAGATAACCAACGATCTCTTGCAGTATGGTGTGATTCCAGAAGAATTGGGTGGAGATGTTATTGTGGTTCCTGTGTCTGCGAAGACTGGGGAAAACTTAGACAAATTGAAGGCTGCTATTCTTCTTATGGCTGAGATGCTGGAGTTAAAGGCTCCTGTTGATTGTAGGGCACAGGGTGTTGTTATAGAGTCGAAGATAGATCGAGGCTGTGGTGTTGTTGCTACTGTAATAGTGCAAAAGGGTACCTTGAGAAGGGGGGATGTTATTGTTGCTGGTGACCGATCTTGTGGCAAGGTACGCAACATGTTTGATGACAACGATAGAGTCGTGAGCAGTGCGCTTCCCGCAACACCTGTGAGGGTTTTAGGGTTGGGTACTATTCCCGAGGTAGGTGACAAGCTTACAGTTATGTCTTCAGAAAAGCAGGCAAAAGATTTGTTGGGTCACAGGGCTGAAATTAACTTTGCTAAAAGTAATGTAAAGACTGAGGCGATAGCGGGGCCTATATTGCCTTCCATGGAAAATAAGGTCGAAGAAGTAAATATGATTCTTAAAGCAGACGTGGCCGGGTCTATGGAGGCTGTTTCGTATGCGGTGGCACAGACGGAGCATGAGGAAGTTAAGTTCAGTATTCTTCATAAAGAAGTAGGAGATGTAACGAAGTCGGATGTATTACTCGCTGAGGTGTCTTCTGCTGTGATTCTGGCGTTCAATGTCAAGGTTGACGCGCAGGCACGGGATTTGCTAAAGCATAAGAATGTTGATATAAGGCACTACCAGGTGATATACGATCTGGTTGATGATATCAAGAGCATGGTGAGTGGTAGGCTGAAGCCAATTATGCAGGAAGTGCGGGTGGGCTTATTAACTGTGCGCCAGGTGTTTTCGGCTAGTAAGGGAGGGGTGGTGGTAGGATGTTATGTTTCTGATGGGTCTGTTAGCCGTGGTGCTACTATAAGGGTTTGTAGAGGAGAGGAGATAATTGGTGAGGGCGTGGTTAAAGCTCTGAGAAGGTTTAAGGATGATGTCAAAGAGGTGAATCGCGGTTTGGAGTGTGGTCTTCTTGTCGAGGGAATAAAAGGAATAACAGCTGGTGATGTTGTTAAGGTTCTGGAGGTTGTTGAACGCGTTAGGGATGTGGAATGATAGATTTTGGTGCTCATAATACTGGGCATAGGAGCCTCAAGGTTTCTTCTGTTCTAAAGCGCGCGTTGTCACAGCTTTTCATGTGTGAGTTTTGTGATTTGAGCAAGGTAGTTTCAATATCCAGTATTAGGGTTGGAGAGGATATTAGGAACGCTACGGTTTTTATTGTCGTTCGTGGGGGAGGTATAAGCGCTGACGACATAGTTTCTGCGTTAAATGAGTCTTCCGGTGCTATCAGGAGCGCGGTTTTTAAGTACTTGCGACTCCGATATGTTCCTAGGCTTCATTTCAAGCTAGATCTTGAATTTGAGAACTTTTTGTGTGTTAATGAAGCGCTTTCCTCATTGAAGGAGTAAAGATCTGTTTTTTTAACTACGGAGTTGTGACTTTAAAGCCTTAGAGTAGCGGTTTGGGGGAGGGTTTTGTTGTGTGGATGCCTTCCCGTGAAGCCCGAGTTCGGTATGAGTGGCGTTTTTGTTCTCGGGGTGGGCGTTATATTTTGTTGTTTGTAGATGTTCCTGGGGTTACAAACGCTTATGGCTTTTCTGAGAAGTTTTTTCACAACTGATGAGTTTTGAAGAAATTTGTGGAGTAGTCATATGCTGTTTTTGCGTAGGTGGTTGATAAATTCGGCTATGAGAGAGAATAACAGCGTTGAGTAAAGATATCCATGTGGTACGGCTATCTCCATTCCGTCTAGCACCAACACAATTCCCAATGCGCCTATAAAAAGCAACGCGATTACCTTTAAGCGGCTATACCTATTGATCACTTTTCCTAGATCTTTTGATATTAGTATTGATACCAGAGCATAGATCAAAAACACTATTCCTATTAGCGAAATGTTGTCGGTTATACCCACTGCTGATATTATTGAATCCAGAGATAGCATGATATCTATCCCAATTATTTGCGATATTGCCCAAAATATTCCAGAAAATGTTCGAACTTTGGGTGAGTTTTTTGGAAATATCTCAGAATATATTTCTCGTACGCTCTTATATATCAAAAAAGCTCCTCCTGATATCATCAGCAGGTCTCGACGCGAAAAAGACATCCCCAGAAGTGAAAAAATTTTTGAATTCATTGATAGTACATACGAGATTCCAAATAACATAAGAAACCTCATTGCTAGTGCTATTGTTAAACCGCAAATTCTAGCTTTGCATCTAACATTTGTGGGCAGTTGCTCGCACACTATGGATATGAATACCAGATTATCTATGCCCAATATCATTTCGAGAGTGAGAAGAGTAAAAAACTCCGGAATATAATTGTAGATTGCATGCATAATACACTAAACTCGGCGGTCATAGAGCGCTATATAATTTCAAGTTTACATCTTTTTTTGCGGTCAATCCAATTTGTTTTCAATATATTTTAATGCTTAGCTGTTACTCTTAGCCCAGGAAAATTCGGGGGTAGCATCTAGTGTTGTCGAAAAATCTTGAAGCAAGTTTGCACAGGGCTATATCTATAGCGTTCGATTTTCGTCATGAGTGTGCGACTCTTGAGCATCTTCTGTTGGCACTTACTGATGACGTTGACGTGAGGCGTGTGCTGTGTGTATGTCGTGTATCAATAGATAGATTGAGACTGACTGTTATGAACTTTTTGCGATATGAAATGTCCATATCGATGAGTCAGAACTTTTCGGAAGTAAAGCCTAGTAGAGCTTTTGAAAAGGTAGTGCATAGGGCAGTAGTGCATGCCCATGCTTCGGGAAGAGATGAAATAAATGGGGTAAATGTTCTAGCTGAGCTGTTCATGGAAAAAGAGTCCCACAGTTTTTCTTTTCTCAACGAGCACAATGTTAAGTATATAGACGTCATCAGTTGTATGTCTGCAGATCAGTCATATGAAGAAAGTTGCGATAGCAATGATGTTTTAAAGGATGTTGATGGTGTCAGAAGGGGTGCTATTTCGTTTCCCAATATAGCTAAGGAAGGCGTATCTAGGGATGGTGAAAGCCTGGAGGCTTATTGTGTCAACCTCAATGAGCTAGCAAAGAATGGTAAGATAGATTACGTAATCGGTAGAGAGTACGAGCAAGAACGGACCATAGAGGTGTTGTTGCGCCGTAGAAAGAATAACCCGCTGTATGTTGGAGACTCTGGCGTAGGAAAAACCGCAATAGTTGAGGGTTTGGTTCTTAAAATAGTAGAAGGCGATATAGTGTCACAGCTTCGATGTGTAGAGGTCTTTTCACTTGATATGGGCCTGTTGTTAGCTGGAACTCGTTATAGAGGAGATTTTGAGGAGAGAATTAAGTCAGTTATACGTGCTATAGAAAACAAGAAGAATGCGGTCCTATTTATAGATGAAATCCATACAATCATAGGTGCTGGATCAACTAGTGGTAGTCCTCTGGATGCTAGCAACCTGTTAAAACCCGCACTTGCTAGAGGAACCATCAGGTGTATAGGTGCCACTACGCACAAGGAGTATAATAACAACTTTGAGAAAGATCGCGCTTTGGCTAGGAGATATCAGAAGATAAATGTTGAAGAATCTACTGTAGAAGAGACTATAAAAATACTTGGTGGTATCAAGTCATACTACGAGGTGTACCATAATGTTCACTATACTAATCAGGCCATAAGGTGTGCTGCTGAGTTGTCCGAGAGATATATAGCAGAACGGATGTTGCCCGATAAGGCCGTGGATGTCCTTGATGAGGCGGGTGTATACAGCAAGTTACGTTCTGCGGAATCAAACAGAGTAGTGACAGAAAAGGACATACAGGCAATCATATCAAAGATAACGGAAATTCCGTGTAATGACCTTTTTACCGGCGATGACATAAGGAAAGTGCAAAATCTTGAAGAAAACCTAAAGAAGGTGATTTTTGGCCAAGATGCAGCTGTTTCTCATGTTGTTGATGCTATGAGAATCGCAAAGGCAGGGATAAGAAACTCACAAAAACCACTTGCGTGCTATTTGTTTGCCGGGCCCACAGGCGTAGGAAAAACGGAGTTCGTTAAGCAGCTTGCCAAGAATATGGGCATGAAGTTGATCAGATTCGATATGTCTGAATACATGGAAGCACATGCAATCGCAAGAATGATAGGTTCACCGCCTGGGTATGTGGGATATGAGCAAGGTGGCTTGCTTACAGATGCCATTGCCAGAAATCAGTACAGCGTCCTATTGCTAGATGAAATAGAAAAAGCGCATAGTAGCATGTACAATATGCTACTGCAGATAATGGACTACGGTTGTATCACAGACACATATGGCAGAAAGATAAGCTTCAGAAATGTTGTTATAATACTCACGACAAACGCCGGGGCTATGGAGCTCAGTAGTAATGCTATAGGATTTAACAGAGATCGGAGTTTTCAGTTTGATAGCGCCCACAAAATAATAGAGAAAATTTTTGGTCCCGAGTTCTGCAATAGGTTGGACGCTATAATTCCATTCTCTTATCTTGATGCTAACGTTATTGCAAAAGTTGTGGAAAAGTTCATAGATGAGCTTCGAGAGCAGCTTGCTAGCAAAAACATAAGTATAGATATTGACCAGGAGTCTTTAAGGTTTCTAGCAAAGATGGGTCAGAGAGAAGACTATGGTGTAAGACGAATACAGGGGATAGTTACGCAGAAGTTGAAGAAGCAAATAGCATTCGAAATGTTATTCGGTAAGCTTACTCAAGGAGGGCGCGTTGAGATTAGGTTTGACCCTGAGAAAGAGGACTTTTCTTATAAGTTTTTCCAAAGATCCACAAGCAGTATGGTGGTCTAGCTTATTGTAAGTGGCTTTTTTGTCATTGATTATTTAATTTAATAGTATAGATTTATCCAATTGCATTTAGAAGGAAACGCGTATAATGCCAAGTGGTTACGATTCTATCCGCAATTTGGCTATTGTTGCACACGTAGATCATGGTAAGACTACGTTGTTGGACAGCATGCTGAAACAAAGCGGTGCTTTTAGGGAGAATCAGGACGTTGTTGAACGTGTAATGGACAGCAACGATCTTGAGAGGGAGCGTGGAATAACGATATTGGCCAAATGTACGGCGATCACGTGGGGTAATCACAAAATAAACGTGATTGATACTCCTGGACATGCGGATTTTGGTGGGGAGGTTGAACGCGTTTTGTCTATGGCAGATGGAGTACTTCTTCTTGTGGATGCATCTGAGGGCCCTATGCCGCAAACTAAGTTCGTGCTCTCTAAGGCTCTGAAGGCGAAGTTGTTGCCTATTGTTGTGGTTAATAAGGTTGACAGACCGGATAGCAGGGTGAGTGAGGTTTTAGATGAAATATACGAGCTTTTTATAAATCTTGATGCTACGAGTGAGCAATTGGATTTTCCTGTTTTGTATGCTTCAGGTCGGGATGGATGGTGTACCAGAAGTTTGTCTGATGAAAAAAAGGGGCTTGAGCCGCTTTTTGATGGCATATTAGAACACATAGTTCCGAAGAAATACGATTTGGATGCTCCTTTTAGCATGCTCCTCACTCTGTTAGAGTCGGATAAGTTTTTGGGTAGGGTGCTTACGGGCAAGGTATATAAGGGGCGTGCGAAGATTAATTCTCAGGTCAAAGTGCTTAACTTAAACGGAAATGTTGTGGAAAGCGGCAGGCTAACAAAACTATTATCTTTCTCAGGGTTGAAGAGGGTTCCTGTAGAAAATGCAGATGCAGGTGACATAATAGCCATAGCTGGGTTAGAGAAGGCATCAGTTTCTGACAGCGTTGTTGATATGGCTGTGACTATTCCTATTGAATCTACTCCGGTTGATCCTCCAACTATGGCTGTAACGATAGGGGTTAATGATTCTCCTATCGCTGGTACTGAGGGAACGAAGTTGACTTCTACTGCAATAAGGCAAAGGCTGCTGTCAGAGGCGGAAACCAATGTAGCGATTACAGTGACAGAGGGTTCGAGAAATGAGGCATTTGAAGTTGGTGGACGAGGAGAGCTGCAGTTAGGGGTTCTGGTAGAGACTATGCGACGCGAGGGTTTTGAATTATCAGTTTCTCGTCCCCGCGTTATTTTTAAAAAGGATGGGTCAACGGTTCTGGAGCCCATAGAAGAGGTTATCATCGATGTTGATGAGGAGTTCAGCGGGGTGATAATGGAAAAACTCAGTTTTCGCAAGGGTGATATGCAAGATATGTCGCCTTCTGGTAAGGGAAGAGTGAGAATGGTTTTCTTAATACCTTCTCGAGGACTTATTGGTTATCACGGAGAGTTTCTTACTGATTCCCGTGGTACGGGAATAATGAACCGTTTGTTTTATGGGTATGCTCCGCATAAGGGGGAGATCACGGGCAGGGTGAACGGTGTGCTGATTTCTACAGGGCAAGGGGAAGCCGTTGCCTATGCTATTTTTAACCTTCAGGATAGGGGGATGATGTTTATCAAACCTCAGGACAAGGTGTACATGGGTATGATCGTTGGTCTGCATAGCAGGAACAACGATATAGAGGTCAATGTACTTAAAGGCAAGCATCTTACTAACATTAGAGCTGCGGGGTCAGATGAGGCTGTGAGGTTAGTCCCGCCGAAAGTGATGTCTTTGGAAGAAATGATTGGCTTCATTAACGATGATGAGCTTGTCGAATGTACCCCCAAGTCTATAAGGCTGAGAAAGCGTTTTCTTGATCCCAATGAGAGGAAGCGTTTTGCCAGGTCAAAAACCGGCTCTTTTGATAATTAACTCTAGGGTTCGTAGTATTCGTCCGCGGGTTAGTGGTTGCGCTGCTATGAGGGAGATGTCGAGGTTTTTTGAGAGAGATAGAGTACTTTTTTATATGGCTGGTGGTAGTTTTGGCTCGGTTATTGCCGCTACAATGATGTGTTAGTCATGCATAAATGCATCAAAATTTTTTTATATCCTGACATAAGGAAGTAGTACTGCGTTGTTTGGCATGCAAAAAAAACGCACTAAACTGTTTTTCTCTTCTTATTTTTTAAGTGGGTATGCTTTTGTTATCAAAGCACAGGTTTTTTACACATGCCCTGTGATTTATGGATACCAGCATGAGAGCGAGACAAAATAACTTCAGACAAAGGGTAAGCACTGTGCGTACCGAATCTTTTTGCTATATCTTGGTGCTTATTCACAAAGCAAAGCTTTAGGGGTTCCGCACGACGGTATACTGTATCACTTTTCAAGGTAAGGGTGAGATTGATGAGAACTTTAAACTTTTTCTCTTTTGACGAATGCGCTTAAATTGCACCAAGCTTTTATGGACATTGAGGTACATACCGGTCCATGCGTACAATAATTGCTCGTGGATGGTGAATGTGCAGATAAATTATGCTATAGTGCTTGCTAACTCCATACTATGCTATAAGCCGCATTGACATGTTATTGGACAAGTAGAATCTGTGCTCTGTTTTTTATAATGTTCAGATCCGTAAAGATAAGTTTAATACTTTGCCATTAGAGCTTAAGTCCTAACCTCTTGAGGATTTAGCTGTGGACAGGTTTATTCAGTATGTGACGGAACTCAAATTGCATATTATTCACATTGTAGAAAGAGAAATGGAATCACTTGTTGTGTTGGATGTGGACAAGTTCCGGGAGCTGCAGAACATAGAGGGACAGTTGTTGGTGCTTTTGAATGATGCATGTTCGGTGATTAGACAAGACCTCGCGATCCTTCACAGGGGCGACCATGACGCTATTGCGAGGCTCAGCTCTGTGTGTATTGAGTTCGACAAATGTTTGGCTGCGAAGCATGATGCTATAGGGCTTTTACAGCGTTGTATGCAAGGTTATATTTAGCGCATCCTGTCAATGGCCATGTGATATTTTATAGAACGCATTGTACAATATGTTGGGGGCTAAAGTATTGTGATTGTAGCCCGCGAGTGGTTTTTCGAGCCCAGTTAGAATAGGTTTTGGTGAGTGGTAAAAATCTATGCCTGCGAATGACCCCCATTGATGGGGAAAATTTTTGCACGAGTACATGTTGTTGCGTTTACAGTAAACATATTTTCTCAACTTCGCCGTGTATTTCTGTAACAATGTTGCTACAATACTTAGGGCTGTATCATCTTCTACAGTTTTGTTGTCATGGTTTTTTACGGGAGGTTGGGCTTTGCTCATGAAAATCCTTACGTAAGTACTGTCTGTATTTGTGGGTGTTTTGTATGTTGCACGCTAGACATGGTGGGATAAATCCTATTTTAATTTGTTCTTCAAAAGGAGATCATAAATGCTTAAAAAATAAAGAGGGGTTGCGCCGAGATTACAAGTGTTTCCGGCATAATCATGATGGAGCTCCCCGACGAGATGATGATGTTTCTGTAAAAGGCCTGAATTTGTCGCCACAGAGTGTGCCAGATTGCGACACTGGCTTGACAGCCAACCCCAAAGAAAATGGTTTCTCCATTTGTGATTTTTTGTTGGAATCTTTTCAGTATATTGTATCTAGGGTAGGAAAAGTACATTCTGACGAAGAAAAAAGAACAGAGACTTCCCCACAAGAGGGAAGTAAGGTTTTTTGTACAGACACGTCTAGTGGCGTCAGCGTACCTTTTATAGCTGAGCCTGCTGTAAGATCAAGTAGCGTATTGCAATCTTGTACAGTCGCTTACTTTGTTCCGCGTATAAACTCGAGGTGATGTTTTGTACTATGCCGTGGTGGAGTAAGTATCTCAAAATGCGGAAAACACCTTTTTCATCTGGAGCAGGGTGAGTTTTTTATATTATGATGGGTGTTGCTTTTTCGGTGTCCGATTTTGGAATTAGTGTTACTTTCGACCGATCTTCGGTCAACGGTATTTTCCTTATTTTTTGAGTTGGAGGGTTGTGGTTCTCTTGTGTGTCGTAATAAAGCGCGAGTCGTACGGGGTGGTAGTATGAGTTATTCGTCGTCATCGTAGCTTCCAGTTTTAAAAGCAAAAGGGATTCTTTTTTCCACTTGTGTGTTATGTGTTGGACGAAGAAGGGCAAAATATAATATTTGTATTCTTGGTAGCTTAAACTAGAGAAAAGAGATTTTACTGTGAGCAAAGGGGCGTTTGTTGTTAGAGGGTGTTGTGATCGTGGCTGGTAGGATTAGGTGCTCTTCAATCATAGCTCGCGTATTAAAATCGAAAAATAATAGTACTGTTCCATTTATGTGGTGCCGCGAAAGTTGCTCTGTTTGAATGGGTGCGGCAGGACTTTTGTGTTCACGTCTCACTATGTGGGAAGGCATCCTTTATTGCACCTGTTCTCTACTTCCGTGCTGATCACAAAACAAGGAAAAGATTCTGTTTCTTGCAGCTGGAGCAGTCATGATAGAGACTGCAATGAATACGCTAGCAGGTAATAAACATCATAGCCTTGCTGCCTTATGGACATCCTTCAGACGACAATTGAGCAATAGTGCCATGATATTCAGTGAAATTACTCAAAAGCCGGCTCAAATACCATAATGACATTGTGCTACAACCATACTAACGGAAGAGTACCTGGAAATGCCCGTATTGTTTCGGGACGACGGCACGGGAGAGTAGATATGATGCACGTATCTAACGTTGTGCCAACCCGTGAGGGATCAGTTACGCCTTCAATCTGTTTTATGCGTTTTGTGCACATTTCACATACTCGTTCCACAGCATTAATAGTTCGCTGCTTTAGATCCAAAAATTTTTGTGAGTCTTCCACGGAAAAAGGGATGCAAATCGTACCGGTCTTTTCCAATATAATATCCGCATGCAGTAAAAGACAGTAGTACGTACTTACTTCAGATGCTTTTCCAGTACATTCGCTAAATCCCTCAAGACAAAGGTACAGCACATTGCGCATACAATCCAGTACTTCGGATATGATGGGGTAAGAGCTATGTTTCAACCCTTCTTTTATCCATAGATTTTTCATTAATTCAGTCGCGCAAATTCCCTCCAGCATTCCTAGACGTGCCACTACCACATCAGCAGTTTCATTTCTGGGACTTTGATTAGGTACAAACCTCCAGTAACTCGATACCTCTAATGCGAGATTATTGATCGAAGATGTGACGCGCGAAATTGCCACTACACCTTCTATGTCAGTGTACTCCGATAGCGAACTCACAGTTTCAGTAATGAAATATAATCTGCTAATGAAACAGCTTGCAACTAGATCTCTTATATTGACATTGTGTATGTCTCTTCGAAAAAGCTTTGACATGTGTAGTAATGTTGCTGTAGCACACAGAAAAGTCTCCTTTTCCATTGATGAGGTTTCAACCACAATATCGACAGTGTCCAGCCCATCAACCAACGTTCTGAGAGATATCTCCATCCGGGATATCATATCGTCGTGCTTTGTCACATTCTGGTAATTGCAGCGAGCAAGTGCTGGTTTTTCCCCCTGTAGGGAAGCGAGCATATCTATTGTGTCGACCATCAAAAAAATCGATCTGTTAAGATATAGAAATACTGTTGATGCCACAGGGTTTGGCGGAAGCCGGAAATAAAAATCCATACTGGTTAGCTCAAGTATCGATTTATGGCACATCAACAATACTGATTCTAATGCGCTACCTAAATTTTCCTTTATTGATAAATCGCTCTGTTTCATTGTGCGCAAAATCTTGCACACATCACCAACGGTCTTTATTGTCTTTTTAATAAATGGGTAAATCTCAACAGTGCTTCTCCTATCGACATAGATTGCCTCGCATGCCACCGCAGACAGAATCACGTTTGCTTTCGTAAGAAGCTCGATGCAGACTTCTGCTGTTTCTTTTGTAGAGAGGCCATAGTTGTCTTGCTTGCAAGCAGATTCCGTATTTGCTGAGCAAAAACCACTGTTCGAATCGTTCCGCCTCATCCTTTTACCATGTCACTAAATAGATGATATGCAATTTCCATTGCGGTGTACAGCTCCGGACTTAGGCCACTGGAAAGCATTTTTTTACATCCTAAAATTGTACAAAAGACTCCGCAATATACATGCTATCATCAACCACGTCTAGAATGATGTAAATATCCAGTGCCAGCAAACATGCACTTTAGCATCCGCTGTGTTCATTGCTAAGTTCAAACGCATCATCGACCGTTACACCCGTTATTCGAGTGCTCTCTGGGATGTCTGTGAAAGTTCCTGTTGTATCTCTATTACCATAGTATCCCGCATGGAAAACACTTCTGGTAGCATATCCAACGATCCCCTTTACAAGTCCCACAATATAGCAAAGAGTGCTGAATAAGATAAAACACAACATGATACCCACACAGAATGGACGCCTGCTATCCCTTCTTTCCTGTATTGTGGAGTGGCAGTTACAACTCCTTTCTCTGTACGGAATAACTTCCTTTAACTGTTGTGGTGACGATGTTGGGCATATCTCTTCCCCCACACGTATACCGTGACCCTCCGCAGCATCTCGGGAATATTCCAATCCCTCAATTTTTCTTATACGCTGCGAGAACACGTCGTATATTTCACCAAGGGCATCCGTTGACCGTTGTATTAGTTCTGAAAACTTGTGTTCATCAATCGAAAATGGGCCATCGGTCAGCATACATATCTGAGATAACGCTGTGTCCACTTGTGACACAATAGCGAAATAAGCATGTATCTCTGTTGAATTTCTCGTACTGTACGGCCTTTTTCTGCTTAGATCCTCTATACTGTAAACCAAACACCGTACCTTTAATATACCTTTTGCAAAAGAACTTGATTCCAAACCTTCCTTTCTACACAAATTCCACATTAATCCCAAAGCGCTAATACTTCGCAAAAGCGCGTAGTCAACTACACACCTATCATTAGGGGTATGTGCGATGTTTATCCCACATAGATACGATACTTCCTGTACGAATTTAAACAATGCGTTGTAAGCCACGGATGCGGCAAGCGATGCCTCAGCATCAGTGGCATTAGCACCTGCTATAAGACTACGTAACAACTCCCCTTGAGTATCGGCAGCTTTGGTCAAAGATGCAGCGATAGAGTAAGATACTCCTCTGTTCCAAACGTACACTTCTTTTAGCAACTTCGACATACACACGAATGTTGCTGTGGAATAAAGCATTGTTTCTTTTTCTGTGGGTGGGCACTCTACCAAGATATGTACAGTGTTTAATGCATCAACAAATGCAGTCACGCATGTATGCGCCCGGGATACAACACGATCAAAATATGCGACTGTGGCTGGTGAATGACGCCTTGTATAGAAACACCTATTCTCAAGTAGGCAATGTGTTTGCAAGGATTCCATTGTTTTTGAGAGCAGAACTACTGATTGGTCTATTAAAAGGTCTACTGTTGCGGCATAAGGATAAGAAGAATGGGAAAATCTCAAATCACGCATCACGACAGACAATTTTCCCATTGCCATGCAAAGCAACATAAACAGGTGCTCTGACACTATTGATATGTACCCCTCGATAGGCAAACGCTTACCAACACTCAGAATACGATGAGCCGAGTTTAGTCTTTCAATTGCGCTCTCAACTGCGATACGAATATTCGCAACCGTGCAATCAACATATATTGTTTCATGTACCACAGCACCCAAGATCGACCTAATTTTCTCGATAAGTCTGACACAAACCAGTAAGACCCTACGCTCAGGAGACATACCGCATACCACAAAGCTTCACAGAACTCCATACATGAAACCCCAGATCCTCTCCGCACACCTTCCCGGAAGCACACCTCAAAGTTTTTGGCCTCCAGGGGAGAAAGAACGGGGGGACGGACTTAAAACTACCTTCGACTTACCCATACAGAATACCAAACCAAGAAGCAGCAAGCACCCAGCACTGTCTCAGGCACACACGATAAATGCTAACCTTGTTTCAGCTAACTTGTCAATGTAAGACGATTACGCAACTGTTGATGGCCTATTCAGTCGAGAGGAACCAAATTTCCCCTGGTTGCGAATGTTATGGTTTTTTTGTTTCTCATTAGGGATAAAGTGGATGCATTGAACTTTAACAGACTTTTAGCTTTGTCATTTTGAGAAGAAACACAATTTGCAGTGTGCTTTAGCAAAATCGTATACATAGTACCGTGGATGCAATTTATCATGCCAGGTCTGCAGGCATGAAACGTATAGTGATGTCGTTCCACTTTACGTATTCGTGTCCGTGGAATTGTCCAAAACTGCCGGATAAGTCGATAGATAAGGAACTTGCTTATTGTTATCGGGGCAAATCATAAATTCCCAGGGCATAGTTACAGGTATAGACAATGTGAAAAGAACTTCTATATGATGCATCTCCAAACAATAGCAGAAGATGCTATTGTCGCGATGATTGCCACATTTATTACTACGCCAATGCATAGTTCCTTTACAAGCAATCTTCCCGGGGCATAGCTACAACGGGTTAGGTAAGAGTTGGGGAGATGGCCAGGGTATAGTGGGTAAACACAAACGTGCTCATCCACTATACGATACAGATATTGTATATTTTGACATGTGTGTCTACACATACTTTACAATACAGCACGGAACACCCTTGGCTATCTTGGTATTGTACAAGAAATTATCTGGCTGTACATTGTGAGTCCTGTTTACTTACCCTGCAAATCGCTTCTGTTCCGTTGACATTCGGGGATTACATTTGTAACTCTCGTAGAAATTTCTTGAGAAGTTGTTCTAGCGTTTGCTACCGCACAAGACTGTCGTAACAGTGTTTGATCTTCATGAGTTCCTAATGTGCCAATGATAATTTTTTTATAACTTTGTACAACTATGAAGTCGTCCTTGCATCTTAGGTCCTTATGTCCTATAGAACTAACTGTATCAATGATGCTGTTTCTTAAATCAAGGTATGAAGTGAGAAAGTCATTTACTGTTTCTGGAGTTGCATCTTGGGAAAAGGGTCCTGCCGAATCGAGCGCCCAGATCTTGTTTAAGCATGCTTCCACCTCTGAGGCCTTATCATCAACTAGCGCGAATCTAAGGCTCCATAAAAGTTCCCGTGTCTCAAACGCCGGCAGAACTGCTTGATCAAACGAATATGCTAAGCTTCTATGGCAGAAACAGCGGTTATGTTTTATGCCGGATACCTTTTCTGCAACATAAGATAACTGCGAGATCATTTTTTCAACTTTACCAGCCATGTTGTTATTTCCAATAGCGAGTAGACGCATTTTGCACATCTCGAGTTTGGCGCGAGCTAGCATGGGTGATAAGACGTTTTGTACCAAAGAAACAGACGCAGCAGCAATAATGTAACCACTTTCTTTCGACACAGTTACACGTGCAAGCAGGTTATCTATGCAGTCTACTATACTCTCAGCGTTTTTTGCGCATTTTTTCCACAGTTTAGCGTCTTCATTTTCCTTTTCGGCACTCGTTTGGGGGTTATTCTTATGAGGTATAAAATTTTGAATTTCTTTTATGCTTTTCTTAATATGGTCCATGACTGGAGCATTATGTACTGTGGAACGTATATTTTTTGCTCTTCTACGCCGCATTCTTCTTTCACATCCAGAAGTGTTATTGTCTTCTGTGGTCAAGTAGACAGGTTTTGAACTGTGCAAATCGTTATATACTTCACGAGCAGAAATGCTTTCTGTTGAATCGCCAATGTGAGCTTGACTCGTCACGGGGCCAGTAATTATGCTCTTCAAGCTGTCTGCAACTGGTATAAGTTTTGGGTCAATAACCGCCGAATCATCTATCGCGCGGACAGTTTCTATAATTACGTTTCTAGCATCAAGATATGCACAACGAACAACTCTTACTTTTTTGGTGTCAGAGTTCTCTGACAAGGAACCCAAAATCTTAGTGCTGTTGATTTTATTCAAGAGAGAACGTATACGCGCAGATGTATTTTTTTTTGTGATTGTCGCAAGTGCTTCCAAGGATTCACGTACCATGTACGCGGACTGAATAACATAGTCAAATGATGAATGAAGATCTCTGTGAGCTCGAAAGCAACCCTCATTCTGTAAACCATTGACTTCGCCTAGTACATCAGATAGCAGCCATAACATTTTCTTAATTCTATTAATGAACTGAGGATCACCACCCGATATCATCAGCGATATTATAAGTGCATCAAGCTTTGCTCTACGCAACATTGGAGACAAAATACCCTTTACCACCGTAACACTGGCCGAAGCACTGATAAATCTGCTTGCATCCGATACTGTGATTAGTGGCAGCAGACTATTTGCGCTACGTACCATGCAATTAATTCGCCATATACTCCAATTGACAAAACCCTTTAAATTATAGTCTGAGTCCTCTGTCTCCACAGGATTCCAGTTGTTTGGATCAATGCCTGAATCAAGAATTCTTTTAAAACTCTTCATTATACTATCTAAAGTATCAGTGGCGTGTTTTAATACACGACTTACGGTGTCGGTAGAACTGTAAGGATAGGTAATCTCGTCAATATCGCTTATACCATGGGAAGGCTCAGCATCAGAATTTCTCTGTTGTAATTGCGCGCTACTACCAGTAGTTGAGGTAGTTGGTAACATACTATACTCCTTATAATATTTCATTTTTAACTACATGCAAAAAGCATAACCACTAAGCAACATAAAGTTTATGCCACATAGAGAATAGAAAAAACCCTGTAGAAGGGTATTACAGATTCGATTACTCACTTGCCGCCCAAAATCAATACTATTATTACGCGAGAAGTTATGCAATCAGGCAACGGCGAATGAGTTGTTATAATCTTAATTCCAGGGGGCTCCCTAAACAGTGAGGGAGAGAGAAGTGCAAGTGATAAGGAAGAAAGTTTAGCAGT
>JBGCXB010000004.1:0-65448 GCA_048496795.1 Aaplasma endosymbiont of Hyalomma asiaticum
ATCATCAATACTTGTTGGGGCACTACTTAAATGTTTCAATATGTAGTCCGTTACTTCTCTGGATTCTGCAGTGCATAGGTCTTTGGCAGAACCTCTGAAACAACAATGCTATACTTGTAACCAATACAGTTGATACTACTAATCCTTCTTTGCCAGCGACTCTTCACAGTACAGCTAAGCATGCAAAACTTGGCCAAACCATGTGCCGCCTTATGTTGAGGGTTTTTTGTTGTTTACCACAAGAAATTCAGAGTATAGTGACCATGGTAGGTTGATGGCTTTTTTATGGAAGGTATTGCTGAAGTATCAATGCGCTTTCAGGACAGCATGTCAATTTTGGGCATATTCGCCAGCGGCAGCTTGATGGTCAAGCTAGTTATCCTGGTACTAGCGTCTTTTTCTCTGGTTTCTTGGGCAATTATATTCAAGAAGTCCTGGGCGTTTAATAAACTATACCGCGAAATCAGAGATCTTGAAGTCTTCTTAAGTTCGCAAAGCGTTGCAACGGGCATTCGTGAAATAGTGGAGTGTGGTTCTGGTATCGTTTCACAAATACTTAGGCATGGGGTAGAAAATGCTAAACTGGTAACCAACAAAAAAGAGGGATTCGACAAGTTTGTCAGTGCTGAACTTAGCAGGACAGCATGTAGGTTGGAAGAGCAACTTGAATTGCTTTCAATGGTGGGGTCATCTTCATTCTCCATTGGGTTGTTTGGAGCTGTTTGGAGCGTCTTGGAAAACTTGAAAGTATTGTATTTATCCCAGAGCGGAATTGAAATAGGCGTGTTGTACCCTTTTATCGGGGAAATTTTGTACACCGTGGCGTTGGGGCTACTGGTTTCCATTCCTGCAAATATTTTTTATAAAAAATTCACCGCATCAGCTGACAAAATTTTCCATCGACTAAGTGGTATTGTGTACGAACTTGGAGTATTCGTTTCTAATGACGAGTGCTAGAAGATTATCATCCATCGCCACGTGTCTGGTGATGTCGCGTACAACATAGTTTCTCCATACAATATGGTAAAAATATACCAAAAAGTGCTGTGTATAGAACGTGCGTTGGCTTTCCTGTTGTCTTGACCGCCGAGAAAAACAGTACTATGTATTTATGCGGCTAGTTTTCGAGTGGAGTCAGGATGTTTTCCAGCGTCTGCTGTGACCTGCGGCAAGGAGCCCTCGTGCTTGGGTTAGGAAGGGTGTTTCTGCTCGTTATTGGCGCTTACAGTTTGTTTTGTTGTGCTTGTGTACCAGGGTACGGTTGGAGTCACAGCTGATGTGGTTGCCGATGTTTGCAAAAGGTACTGGCGTATGTCGTGCGCTTGAAAATAATATTCATATAGTGTCCTCCGTAGTGGTACACGTGGTGGTGGGTGTCTTTTTTGTCACTGGGACACACAGGCCGTTATCGCAAGAGGCGATAAGAAATGACGGGCTCGCAGCTGGCACTGTCGTTCCCTTGCCTTTGGAAGACTCTATACAGAAAACCTCCGCCGCCGTTGCACGCGAGGATATAAAAAAAACTACTGACGACCCCAATGGACATAACAGCGAGTCAACAACTACTTTTCCTCTACTGCCTCCTGGTAGCACTGAAAAGTCAGCCAAAATGTCACTTGCGATGTCAAATAGTAATTGGGCAAACCAAGAACTTGCAGCTGTCCCACAATCTATTGAAAATGGCCAGACGTCGCAGTTTTACGAATTCCTACACTACGGCAAGAAGGGCTCATCACATAGCGACACAGAAATAATTGGCCTGTCAGAAAAGTATATTCCTGACAATGTCGTTGGTTCTGTCGTTGAACAATTCGCAAAGTGCTGGACAATCCCTTCGGACGCTGAAAGCGATGGAAATATCGTTAGGATAAACTTGGTCCTAGACCAGAATGGAAAGGTAAAAACCGCAGTTATAGCAGACACATATTTGTACGATCATAACCAGTCATTCCGGGCTTTGGCTGACAGCGCATTGCGGGCTGTATATAAATGCAGCCCGTTGGTGAAGCTAAGGGAAATTGACTACAGCTTGTGGAACGAAGTTATACTGACTTTTGATCCCAGGCATGCATCATAGCTGGGTGGTGAGTACAGCACTAAACGAACATTTGTACAATCATAACCAGTCATTCCGGGCTTTGGCTGACAGCGCATTGCGGGCTGTGTATAAATGCAGCCCGTTGGTGCAGCTAAGGGAAATTGACTACAGCTTGTGGAACGAAGTTATACTGACTTTTGACCTTAGACGTATCCCGAGCTGCCTAGACACCACGAACATGCGGTAGCTCTTGATAAACAACGTGGAAACCACAGCAAAACCACACAGGGCCGGGTCCTCTACATCTCCAAAAAACGAGCTTTTGCAATAAACATATGTAAAAGGTATTCCTCCTCTCTCGCCTATCGAAATGATAAAACAGAACCCGAAAATATACCGTGTTATCTAAAACGTCTTTTCGTCGACAGATCCCACTGAGGAATTGGGAAAGGAAAGCGTAACTACCGTACCAAGGTTAGGTTCACTTTTAACGTCAAATGTACCATTCATTAGTTCAACCAGCTTCTTGCTTAGAGGCAACCCCAACCCTGTTCCCTCATACTTACGAGAATGTGCACTATCTGCCTGTCCAAAAACAGACATCACCCTATATAGATCCTGTTGCGCTATGCCTATGCCATTATCACTTATTTCTATAACGATTTGTTCTTGTTTAACCTCCACAGATAATTTGACAAATCCATTTTCCGGGGTAAATTTCACAGAGTTGGATAGCATGTTGAGGATGACTTGCTTCATCCTTCGGGCGTCAGCGAGCAGAACTATTTTTTGCTCCGGCATGTCTTTCTTGAGCTCAACCTTTGCTTCTTTGGCTTTAGGCAACATCATGTTGAAACAAGATTCAACTATTTTACCTAGATCACATTTTACTAACTCAATACTAAGTCTGTTAGCTTCTGCCTTTGAAAAATCTAATATGTCGTTTATAAGGCTAAGCAAGTGAACCCCGGCATGATTGATGTCTTTTATGTACTCTTTATATTGACTGTTCCCCAATGGTCCAAGAGATTCGCTTTGTATTATTTCTGAAAAACCTATTATAGAGTTGAGGGGTGTCCTCAATTCGTGACTTACATTTGCAAGAAACTGTGACTTGCTTATGCTGTCTCTTTCCGCATTTTCTTTCTTTTCCTGTAATTCAAGATTTGCGCTGTACTGGCTGCTTAGTAATTTTGCATTCTTCCTATATATGATTAAGGTGACGATTATGCACAGCGCAACAGTGATACCCGCAGGTACAACATACATAGAATTTGCAATAGAAAAGAACTGTGCTATTTCCCTCCCATCTTTGGTAACACGCAAAAATACAACTGGCTCATTTGAGTGGGACATTACAGGAAACACTGAAGAGTATATTCCATTAGACATCCATTCATGTATCGGGCTGCCTCCATTTAAAGTGGCCAGTTGCTTCTGTGTTAACGGTTCCACATCAACAATTTCATCGTCTATGTTCTCCGCAACAGTGAACATAACTAAACCGTTAGCATTGTACAGTGCCAACTCTACGCCTTTTAGTCCGTTTAGTGCCTGCATAAATTCTGCACGCAATTTTATGGAGAGATTGATATGGTAAGGATTTGTCCCAACATGGGTTGGAACCTTGCGCAGTAACTCTGTATATTTCCTCAGTATTGTGCGAACGAACACCCTATTAAGATGTGAGTTTATCTCACCCACAGCATTCTCTACGGTCCTTTCCGACACATACAGGTGTGTGTACCACATAAAAACAACAAAAAAAATAACCACTACTCCGAGGGAAAGGCATTTTAAGACATTACTGCTCACAGCCATACCATACAACCGTTACGACAGAGACATAATATTATATCTCTAAGGTATCAATGCTTAATACATATCCGCTTGTATATGGTACATTTGTGTTGACCTTGTTTAAACTGTGTAGTTAATATTCACCCGAACATTGGAGCCTGGGAGAGGGTACATGGGGCGCAGTTTTGTAATTCCGTTTTATAGTCCGCTCAATGTGAGTTTTGTTCGCGGAGAGGGCATATACCTGTATGATAGTAGTGGAAAGCGCTATATGGACTTCGCTGCTGGTAGGGCAGCTAGCTCTCTTGGACATTGTCACCCTGTTGTTGTTAAGGCACTAAGTGACCAAGCCAAGACGCTTTGGCACGTTTCTAATATGTACAAAATAAGGGAAGTCGAACTTCTTGCCGAAGAGCTTGTACGTATTAGCTTTGCTGACATGGCGTTTTTCGTAAACTCCGGGGCCGAAGCTGTAGAATGTGGCTTTAAGGTCGCCAGATCTTACCAAAATGGTATTGGAAGACCGGAAAGATATAAGGTACTTACATTGCGTCGCTCCTTCCATGGCAGGACGTACGCTGCATGTTCTGCGAGTGAGCCTAAGGGATTTCTACCTCTGTTGTATCCATATGTCGATTGGTTTGTAAGCACCGGCTACTCCATTAGCACCATCAGAGACGAGGTTGAGAAAGGTAGCATAGGAACGATCCTAGTGGAACCTATTCAAGGTGAGGGTGGTATTCAAGTGCTGGGACAAGAGTTTTTGCGCGAGCTGCGTGATTTATGCGATCAGTATGATTTGTTATTGTTTTTTGACTGCGTGCAGTGCGGTTCTGGCAGAACCGGAAGGTTTTTCGCTTATGAGCACTACGGAGTGACCCCAGATATTTGCTCCCTAGCAAAAGGGTTGGGAGGAGGCTTCCCCATAGGTGGTTGTTTGATAACAAATAGGGCCGGGAGATTTGTTTCAACCCAAATGCATGGGTCAACCTGTGGTGGGAACCCACTTGCGATGACCGTTGCGAGAACTATTCTGGGCGAAATCATGCATCCGGGCTTTTTGGAATGCGTGGCAGAAAAAGGCGCTTATTTCATAGAAAAACTGAAGCTTATGTCCAAAAAATACCCCATTATAACAGAAGTGCGGGGGTTAGGTTTATTTATAGGGTTAGAGTTAGATGCGAAGGTGAGAGCTGGCGACGTTGTGAAAAAGTTGGCAGAAGAGGGCCTACTAGTAGCTTACACTAGTGTGTCAAGCTCTGAAAATGTCCTAAGAATATCTCCCCCTCTCATTGTTTCCCGGGAAGAAATAGACGAGTTCTTACAAATTTTTGATATCTTTATCGGACAAGTGAATTCCACACTGTTATAGGTTATGGTCCTTTGGCAACCTATCTCCTGCTGATCTGCCTTCACAATGCAACACGGGTTGCTGTAGGTCATGTATGTTGTGATGCGAATGTGTGGAAAGAATGAGAGAACCAGTTCTACACCATATTCCTAATATCTGAATTACCACCTAGTGTGTTACTTGTAGATCTGTGACATTGCGTGTGGTTTCATACTGCTAAATGGCCCCTCAACAGGGTACATAGAGGTGTGTGCAAAAAAGTTCTTAGTATTGCGGTTTGTGCCTTCCAAAACGTGTTCGTTCGGAATTCCCCATCAGTGGCTAAAATCATGAAGATCCGTTCTGGAGAGCAATTGACTTCGCACGTGTTTCAAAATATCATTAAGTTTTGATTAACTATAGGGTACAACATCATGACCGTGCAATCTAGTGATGGAGCTCAGGTAAAAGAGGGTGTCGCTCTTCCTGGTTTAAAGGAAGATGAGCATTCCTCGAAATATCCTCCAGTAATTGATCCTGTTGGGGCTGCAAAAAAGAAGAAAACGGAGTGCTTAGAGCTCGTGCCAAGTGGGGACAATGTATTTTTGGCGGCGTCTTACACCATGCTGCTAGTTGAGTTGTCTGCAGCACTGTTTACGTTGTCCGTGATACACCTAAAGCTAAAAGACGCCTTGGTACATAAGGTGACATTGGGATATTATGTTACCTATGCAGTGCTGAGCCTTATTCTAACCGCGGATTCCTTACTTGATCTCCGTGGATGCTCCAAAGAAAGGGCTGAAAACAAGATCAGTAGTAAGCAGTATCGTATAAAGTGTATACAGAATAGTGCCACTGTTATTTCCTCATGTATGTGGATAGCATTGAGTATAGCGTCCATAGTTATGGAGCTAGGGCATCAATCCGCTCCTCTGAGGTTGTTTGCGCTTTTCTTATCTATAGCTGCTCCTGTTTTAGGTATGCTTTCGGCATTTACTAGAGCTTACGATGTAATACATTCGAGCAGGGCTGAGAGTGCAAAGCTTAAAGAAGCCGAAGAGCGAGCAGGTGCTGGCGTATCTCAAAGCCAGAGATCTGGTTCGGCTGGAGTTGCTGCTAGAACTACGAAAGAAGGAGCTGCGCTGTGGATGCGTACTGGTCTGTACGTCATCATAGCGGTGTTTGAGGCTGCACACTGTATGTGTCACATCTATGAAGCATATCTGCTTGTGGGCGAAACAAATAAGCTGTTCAGCATCACTGATCAGGTGCTTCTCGGTACCCAGGTAGGTTTGGCGTTGTTGTTCATAGTGTTTTGCGCGATTGAACATGTGCTAGAAAAAGGTAAAAAAGGTTGTGATCTCCCCGCATCTGCGAATGACAATGCTAGTAGGGCAGTTGCTGTTGAGCAGAGTGGTACACATGAGCCATCTTCTCCTGTGACGGATGTTTGTTGTGATTCACCATCAACAAGCGAGAGTGTGGAATTGGCATCACAAGTGATGAGTATTCAAGGTGCTACGCAGTGTCAAGCTATGGCATACGGTCAGATGATGCGGTAGTCTAGGTAAGAAGAAAAAACGTGTGCCGTTGGTGAAGTGGGTGTGTGTGACTGCTCACTGATGGATTCCTTTCTCAGGGTTTGTGGTAGTATATTAAAGCTGTCTTGTGCGCCCCAGAGTGATCTCTGCTGCATTCATCTCGCGGTGCTCAGCTGAGTTGTGGGGGTTTCTGATATGTGACAGTTGCTCACTCCAGCATTGGTCTCTTGACCGCGCGCAAACAGAGGTTTGTGCGCGATTTTGAAAATTTCTCTCTTAGTTACCTGGTGTATGCGTAGTGCTCCTTTGCGCTTATAAACGCGAAGCGCAGTTCGCTACTCCTTCATCTTCCCTCTTTCGGCTATGGGCGCAGTGTGTAGAAGCGTTTTCTCGTTCTGCACAGTGTATCAATAAGATTTGCAGCCTTGTCCTATTCTGAGTTGCCTTTGCAGATAGCTCACAGAAGTTCTTGTTTCTTTCATGCTATGCTATTGAGATTGCCTTTTCATGTGAAATCATTTTTGCGCATTATTGCTCTGCAGGTATCAGTTGCCAACTATTTCTCTTTTTCCCAGACTACCAGCTGCAGTTATTATCCCCTCTCGCTCCATTCTTTCAACAAGATTTGCAGCTCTATTATAGCCTATTCTGAGTTGCCGTTGCACATAGCTCACAGAAGTCTTTCTATCCCTCAGCACTATGGAAACCGCTTTTTCGTACAGTGCATCATCCCTTTCATCTAGGTCATCTAGGTACATTTCTTCTCCAGAATCAAGTACTTTTGCAATACCTTCTATATAACCAGGTCCACTTTGCCCCCGGAGATGATTGACTACATCTTGTACCTCGCTATCACTAACAAACGCTCCGTGAATGCGCCTTATTTTTCCTCCGGCTACCATGTACAACATATCACCCATGCCGAGCAGTTGCTCCGCACCTTGTTCTCCTAAAATTGTCCTGCTATCAACCTTTGACGTCACCGAGAAACTTATCCTTGTTGGAAAATTTGCCTTTATCACACCCGTAATCACATCAACCGAAGGCCGCTGCGTTGCCATAATGATATGTATACCTGCAGCTCTAGCCATCTGCGATAGTCTCTGTATTGATGACTCTATTTCCTTACCTGATACTATCATCAAGTCGGCCATTTCATCTACCACAACTACTATATATGGAAGCAAGTACTCTAATCGCTGCCGCAGATCATGAAGGTCACATTTTGCCGAGTTCTGGCCTGTTTTTACCTTCCCTTTGGCCAACTCAGCAACCTTTTCGTTATAGCCAGTGATGTTGCGCACGCCTACAGCGGACATTAGCCTATAACGCTCCTCCATCTCTGCAACCACCCATTTAAGTACAGCTACTGCTTTCTTGGGTTCAGTCACAACGGGAGTAAGCAAATGTGGAATGTTATCGTAGACTGATAGCTCCAATACCTTTGGATCTATCATGATCATTCTACACTGTTGGGGAGTTAGCCTGTAAAGCAGAGAAAGTATCATAGTATTGATACCCACAGATTTACCGGAACCTGTAGTGCCGGCTATCAACAAGTGCGGCATCTTAGTTAGATCACCAACCACAGGGTCCCCATCTATACCCTTCCCTAAAATAATCGGAAGTCTTAGTCCTGGATCGTTATACTCTTTACTACATAACAGATCTCTAAGTACCACCATTTCTCTGTTGCGGTTCGGAAGTTCAATACCAAGAACGTTTCTACCGGGAACAACAGAAATTCTGGTTGAAAGCGCGCTCATAGACCGCGCTATATCATCTGCAAGACCTATGATCCTGGAAGATTTTGTCCCCGCCGAAGGTTCAAATTCATACAAAGTAACTACTGGACCATATCTCACATCTATTATCTTACCGTGCACACCAAAATCTTTCAGCACAGAATAGAGCTCTTCTGATTCATCCTTGTACATACACCCATCACCCATGCTTTTTGTCGCAACAATTGCACGGCTCTTTAACAAATCAACATGGGGAAGTACAAAGTTCAGCGTTTGATTACATGCGTTTATTATGCTACCGTCAACCTTTAGATAATCGCTCACGCTAGAGTGCCCACGCGTTGCGAACTCTCCCGCGAAAGGTCTACTTGATTCGACACAACTCAGTGCAGGATAATCCCCGTCACCATCGTCTTCATCACATAATTCTTCTTCACTTTTATTATTCAACGACTCGGACCTGGTTTTAGAGTCTAGTGATGATACACAGTGTTCAACGTCAGAATTTACCCGAAAATCTTTAGACACAGAAGTATTACGTACTTTGGGATATTGCACCACAAAACGATTATCCGCCCGCATATCAACACCGTTACGAGTGAGCGATAAATTCTTTTCCTTAGTAATGCCTTCCGACTCTGTGACAATATTACTTACAGTCTTCTCGCACTGCCTCTCCTCATATCCGTAAGATTTAGGTGGAAAAAGTACGCTTATATGCCCAGATTGTACACATTCTCTAGCATTAGGTTTATCGGCACACTTCCCCCCACGCATTACTTCCGTTTTCCTAACTCCATAAAACACATTACCGTCCCACACATCGGAGGGTTCTCCTTGACCCATTTCGGGGGCACAGTTGGCATGTTTGAGGCCTGATAGCCTCCCTGTTTCCATTACAAAATTCATACGGCTTCTGCGGATTCTACCCGCGCTCATCCAAAGGCTAATTTCCGATAACACTTTAACAAAGGCCCTAGACAAAAATACCGATGCACGCCACCCAACTGAACCAAACACTCCAACTATCACCACCACTATTAACACTGGTAGAGACGAAACAGCCGCAAATTTCTCTCCGATCAAACCCCCATGGAATAGACCGTTTGTCACATTCAGAGATAACTTCGAAAGTATTCCTGCAAAACCAAAAGTTACTAAAAATACACAAGGAACATATATCCTATACACGACTCCTAATATGTTTCGAAAACTTAAAATAAGGAAAATCGCGGGCATGATGCTTGCAGCACCCATAAGCTGTATAAGAAAGTCTGCCAAATACGCGCCAAAGTTTCCTATTGCATTCTTTGTTGCAGCTATATCTTGAAATGTGCTCGTAGAGTTTAGCGATGGATCATCGATATCATGTGTAAATACCGATACCACAACAAGCACAACCAGCACCGCTATTATGCAAAAGCGAAACCACCCAGTAATGTATTTCATTTCCGCATACCGACAATCCCATCATCCAAAGTAGTAACGTAGTGCATACCTGAAAAAGCTGATCGCAATTAAAAGTACTATAGGCGATAGATCTACGCCGCCAAAATTGGGAATATACCGTCTAATCAGGATGATAGCGGGAGAGGATATCTTAGTAAGAGCAGTAAACGCTCTATAAACGAAGTCGTTATTCCTGTTCAACACACCCATGGCAATCAGCCATCCTAAGAGAACCCACGCTATAAGCGCAAAATTATATGCACTAAGCAGCATATCTATCAGGTAAGCTATAGGATGCATAATATGTTCCATCACCTCGTCTGCTGGCGCGCCTGCATTATACAAGAATAAAAGTTAATTAAAAATGGTAATATTAGGTTTCGGGATTTTGCGAGGTCATTTCCAATATTAATTGAAGTAATTTTTCTACTTGAACAAAATATTATTGTTGTGTACACTGCCTCGGGATGGGTGCCGTTTTCTGGTCTTGTTTGTTTTTGTCCTGTTATTGCTTGTTTCTGCTTTTTTCTCTGCAGCCGAGACCGCTTTCACTTCAGTAAGTCCCTCTTCCATACACAGGTTAGTAGTAAATGGAGACAGAAGAGCAAGAGTTGTAGATGCCTTAAACAAGAAAAAAGCTCTTGTAATTAGTACACTGCTGATAGGAAACACGATAGCAAATGTGGCGTCTTCTTCCGTCGCAACAGCAGCATTCCTGGCAATACTAGGCAAAGAAGGATTAGTAGTATCAACTGTATTGGTTACAAGCCTAGTATTGTTATTTTCAGAGGTTCTGCCTAAGACCTATGCACTGCAGAATCCAGAAAAGATATCGTTGAGTACAGCAAGAATAGTGCAATTATGCTCCCTGATCTTATCTCCCGTATCCATAACAGTTCGTCATATAGTTGACTTTACACTGAAGATACTTGGAATGCTGGGAGAACCAGAAATGATTTCAGCAGCAGATGCAATGAGAAATCTCATACTCTTGCACGGTAGCAAGGGCACTATGTTGCAGCAAGATCTTGACATGCTTAGTAGTGTATTGGACTTGGCTCAGACTGAAATATCTCAGGTGATGACTCATAGAAAAAATTTGTTCGCACTAAACATAGATGAAGAAGTTGGCGTGCTAGTAAAACAAATACTGCAAAGTAACCATAGCAGAATACCTATATGGCAAAAACTGGAGGAATCAATAATTGGAGTCGTACATGTTCGGGACGTTACCGACCTTGTGCGAGAGAAGGGTAACAACGTCACAAAAAAAGACATATACAACATAATGAATAAGCCATGGTTCGTACCTGACACAACTCCTCTAAGCGTACAGTTGCACAACTTCCGTAACAAAAGAAGGCATCTTGCTTTGGTCGTTGACGAGTACGGCACGCTGCAGGGAGCAGTGACATTGGAAGACATTCTAGAGGAGATTGTTGGTGACATCTCCGATGAACACGACGTAGTCCGAGAAAGCTTGATAACTGCAGTGGATGAAAATGAATACCACATTAGTGGGGGTGCCCCAATACGGGATATAAACAGACAGCTTAGATGGGCTCTGCCCGAAGAAGCATCAACAATTGCGGGGCTAATTTTGCACGATATCGAGAGAATACCTGAAGAAGGAGAAGTTTTTCATCTGCATGGATTCGTGTTTAAGATATTGGAAAAAAGCGGCAATACGATATCTATCATAGGCGTTAGTACTGTTCCTAAGGCTGACTACTAGTCAATGACTTACTTTTAACCGCAGGGGAAGACAGCACAAGAGTATAAGGCATCTTTAGCCTGTGTTGTTGTTTTCCTATAACATACAGCATCATGTCATTCAGAACATAGATGCACTGCTGTGCACCTGCACAAGGTGTTATTTTTACATAGTGGTAGAAATAAAAATTCACTCTCATTTTCACCACAAGCCATTTTAACATTTGTCACATATAGACAAAAATTCCATTATGGCCTCTACGGGATCTTGTGCATCATTAACAGCTGAAATAACCGCGTATCCTTTTGCACCACAGTTTATAACATCGTGAATATTGGACAAAGAAATACCCCCTATCGCCACAACAGGATGTGCGCTTGTCATTACCCACCTTTTTAGCATGCTTAAACCCTGTGTATGAAACTGCATTTGTTTAGATGTGGTACTATATATGGGGCCCAGAGCTATGTATGACGGTTTCAAATAGCACGCCCTTGCCAGTTCATGGTAGCAGTGAGTACTGATCCCTAACATTAGTCCTGCATCTGACAAGCGACGTAAGTCTGCTTTTTTTATGTCTTCTTGCCCGAGGTGTACGCCGTGAACATTGTACTTTAACGCAAACCTCCAGTAGTCATTTAATATAAATTTCACATCATGCTTCTCGGCTATGTTTGCACACATGTAAATTATTCTCTCAACTTCATCATGCGGTTTATCTTTTACCCTGAGCTGTATGGTTTTTACTCCACAGCGCGAAGCCAGTTCAAACCAGCGCTCATCTGGGACTATTAGATAAAAACCTATGTTATCCATTTCTTTGAAGCAAACCTCTTGTGAAGCGCAGTAGCCCCATGATGTGCTAAAAATGCATGGCATGTATTCCTGAAGGCCGTCTATGTCAAATGTACGCCCCTGCATCGACATTGTGGTGATTGCTGCAGCCAAAACCAGAGAATCCAAGTGTGCATCCCTGCCCTGTTTACATCTTGTATATGAATCCATGTCCGTCGTAGCACGGTACGCATCGCTAAAAGTACCAGAATCTGGCGCTGCTGAGCACTTGTATAAAAAGCTCAGCTCTTCTTCGCCATCGTAATAGTAATCTTCACACACATCGCCAGTCCAATGGGACCCAACTACATATACTGGGCGCATTGCGCTGTTGTAGACAGCTATAACTGCTTCCCTTGTTACCTGTCCTTGTCCACCTACGTCTCCTGCATCAACTACCAAACAAAAGCACTCTTTTTTCATTATCTGTGAAAACCCTATAAAACTACCTTCCAAGTCCATTAGCCTATAAGGCAGAAGATACAATGGTTGGATTCAAAAAAATTCTCCGTATCACCAGCACCTAGTTGCTGGGGAATATACTAGCAAAACGTATCACCCCCGATTTTGTTATTCTTCCGGTTAAAAAACTGAATTATTGTAGCTGCAATTTCTTCTATGGACTTCTGTGTAACATCGATAAGTGGCCACTGATTCTTCGTACAAATCCTATGAACTTCACTGATTTCTTGTGCAACCTGTTCATAGCTTATGTAATCTCGGTTATCTTGATTTTTCATGGAAATCAATCTATTCCTGCGTATTCGTATAAGACGGTCTATATCTATTGTTAGCCCAACAACAAGCTTATCTGCCAAAACCACTGGATCTATGGGTAAAGATATAGAGTGAACAAATGGAATATTCACAACCTTATACCCCCTGTATGCCAAATAAATACTAGTAGGCGATTTAGATGTCCTAGACACCCCCACTATGACTATGTCAGCTTCGCTTATGTCCCAAAGGTTCTGCCCATCATCGTGTGCAATAGTGTAGTTTATTGCATCAATTCTGCTGAAGTACTCATCGCTTAGCCCATGAGGGCTTGCACCGGGATTTTTTGCTACTCTTAAATAACAAGAAATCTCCCTAATTATATGGGACAAAATTGGTATACACCTAACATTACACGCTTCTGCTCGACCCTTCAAATACTCCCTGAGCTTATCATCCAGCACAGTGTACATAATTAGATTATTCTTTTTACGATCTATGCTCGAAATAATTCTGTCAATGTGACGTTTGCTACCCACCAGCGACCATACAAACTCATTAACCTTCAACGAGTCAAAGTGCTCCACAGCTGCCCTAGCAACAGAGACTACTGTTTCGCATGTAGAGTCAGAGACTAAATGAAGATCTAGAGTAGCTTTCTCGCCCATATAAAACCCTCACCCATGCGCACCTGCAATAACCACATGCACAACAATGATAAACTCTTATGCCCCAAATTTAACATTTGCTTTAGGAAAAACGCAATGGTTCAAGCAACTCATTCCGAGCCCTTCTCTTTCACACCTTGAATGCCAGACTTGCACACAGCACAAGTAACATATCCCTTCGTTACTGATCGCAAGTCAGTCTTTTCTACTTTACCTGAGCAAAGAACACACCTTACGTTGTTGCTTGGAGCAACATTGTGATCCACAGCAACACGATCATCAAAAACAAAGCACTCCCCCTCCCACATACTGCTGCTTTCGGGCACTGTCTTCAAATAATTTAGTATTCCACCCTTGAGGTGATACACGTTCTTAAACCCCAGGCTTTTCATAAATGCCGTAGACTTTTCACACCTGATCCCTCCAGTGCAGTACATGGCGACACACTCATCCCTATCCTTACTTTTGGCCCAATCCCTTGCCCAGTCAGGAAACTCCCTAAAGGAGGTCGTGCAAGGGTTTATAGCACTCTTAAACCGGCCCAACTTTATTTCATAATCATTCCTGGTGTCCACAACATGTACGCCTGGTTTTAAAATAAGCTCGTTCCATACACCAGGGTCTACATACTCACCCCTTGAAGAGCAATCAAACCCATCTATACCGAGCCTGACTACTTCATGCTTAAGACGAACCTTCATCTTGGAAAAAGGAGACACATCTGTGTAACTTTCCTGATATTGTATTCCCGCCAATCTGTCGTCTAAATCCAAAAACTCAAAAAAACTACGTATACCATCACAAGATCCCGAAATGGTAGCATTTATCCCCTGTTCAGAAAGTATCACCGTCCCTCTTATACCTCGGTCCTTACAGAACCCCAATATCTCAGCACGCATATCGTAGTAGTTATGCAAGTGCACAAATCGGTAAAAAGCAGCAACAACAAAGCCCGTCGGCATACCATACGTTATGAAAGAACAACAACAGCTAAATGCTATTCTAGAATGGCAAAATTGTCAATTTTCGCCCTACTCTCTTGAAACGCCGCGTTATTCCATAAAATTACACTCACATACAACACTCAGCGTTCATAAAATTTTGCATTACCCACAACTACTTTTATGCCCATCTCATAAACTCTTACTTTCCAAAAATGTGTGAAATACCAACGCTCCGCATGCAAAAAAATTCAGACTCTCTTGCAATATCACAGCACTCTCCACTTTTTAAACAGCAAATATTCCACTTATGTCCCTATGCGCACAATACATCATGAAGTATGATATACTCAACGCTCATGGTATTAAAAACACAAAATTATGTTCTAAGTATGATAGAGTGTAATCATTGGCTTTTATCAAGAAATTTACTGATAAAGTCCCCATTATAAAGTAAAAATATTGTTTTTCGCATCGACAGCAAGATCCCTACTTGCAATGTAAGAGCAGTAGGGACAGCCTGTGCGTCACTCACACCGGAACTAAAGGCTAAAATTGCTCCTAGAATAATCAGTTGAAAACATGCATCCTAGCAAACATTTACGAACAATAAATCTACGTATTGGACATATAGCCACTGAACCGCAAAGTGCAGACTCGCATGAGTCACTGCAATGTGCGTTCTACGTGTATGGAGAAATTTCCGAACAACAAAAAAGATCCCCAGGAAATATCCGGCTGAATAGAAACCAACCCTGTTCATTGCAAAAAACCACAATTCTATGGGCACACTGTCAGTAACTCTGCTCTAGTCACATCCCCTCAGTGAGAACTTAGTCCACAACTACGCAAAACCACCACCACATAATAGGTAAAAGCATAACACAAGGACAAAAACCATCTACCGCACAACCATCTCAGACCACTGACCTCTATATCCACGCAAGAAGCTGTCTATGTCGCATGGCTTTTTAGACTCCTGTTGAACAATGTTAGGAACCAATACAGTGTTTCCGCCACACTGTATGTGAAGCTTCTCATTAATCACGCTAGCAGGGCTTAATTCATTGGCATAATACGCATCAGAATCCAAAACCCTAACCATATTGCCATTGAGCATAAAAAACACCCTGGGATATAAAGCTCTAATTTTTCTACAGATAGCGTAAGCTGTATCTGAGAAATCTATACGAAAATCCACAGGTTTTTTCGCGTATGTAGCTTTTGTATCATCCTGCTGAACCGGCTGTATCTTGTCCATATTATCCAAAACATCAAGCAGCATCCTGGCACCCAAAACAGCAAGCCTCCCACTAAGGTCCACTATATTTTCCTTTTCTCCTATAGCAACTTCTTCTTGCAAATATACATCCCCTGCATCCATACGCTCGTTAACCTGCATTATCGAGACACCTGTCACTTCATCTCCAGCAAGTATTGCATGCTGCATAGGCGCCGCTCCTCTCCAACGTGGTAGCAAAGAGGGATGTATGTTCACACACCCCACACGAGACGCCGTAAAGGTCCACTTTGGCAACATCAACCCGTATGCCGCCACGACAATCACATCAGGGTTATATCCCGACATGATACCCGCCTCGCCAGGATCATTTAAAGATTTAGGATTCCTTACAGGAATTCCAAAATCTTCCGCACACACATGAACAGGCGTTTTCGTCAGCGCATAGCCCCGTCCTGCAGGCTTCGGCTCTTTAGAATATACGGCAATAACACTGTAGTCGTCCGAACTAAGCAGCAGCTTAAGTGCGGGCACCGAAAACTCTGCGGAACCCATAAACACCACTCTCACTTCACGCACCCCCATTCAGACAACACCACAAAAAGAGGAAGGGCACGGATACACTACAGGAAAATGGCGATAAAGGTGTGGGGCCGGCAGGACTTGAACCTGCGACCTACTCGTTATGAGCGAGTTGCTCTAACCAACTGCGCTACAGCCCCTTCTCGTCCATTGTACGACACAGATCGCCAACTTACAACGAGTATCTCCTAAAACTTACTCTTGAACACAAAAAGCACCCACCCCGGAGACTCCAGCCAAACTTGCACGACAAGGTAACTACTACTTACTTCACGAAACCCTTCGCCGCTTTATTCCACATCCCTTAGTCTCACTCAACCAAAAAATGAATCCTCCTCTCCTCCACAAACAACAAGCAATCAGCACCCTTTAAAGTCCCAGCCCATATTACTCAGTTCCTCACCATTAGTACAACAAACCACCACACAACGCCACGCCCGGGCAACCACGGCCCTAGGCGGCGCTCACAAAACCCATCAACAACAGCTCCCGTGCCTAATTGAATAAGGCACAATCGCCATAGTTGGCATCCGAAACTTGACGACCAACAAATACCTCATCCTCACTCAGAGGCACTAAATCCTTTTCCAATGCACACGCAAGAACTTCTTCAACACTAGATACTAGCACAATGTCCATACACTGCTTTATGCTATCAGGTAACTCAGGGATATCCTTTTCGTTCTTACTTGGAATTACCACAGTCGTTATACCACCACGCAAGGCAGCAAGTAGCTTTTCCTTCAATCCACCAATAGGAAGAACCCTGCCCCTCAGTGTAACTTCCCCTGTCATTGCCACTGTGTTTTTCACAGGAATGCCAGTCATAAGCGAAACGATAGAGGTGCACATAGCTATACCAGCAGATGGACCATCTTTAGAAATCGCCCCCTCAGGTACGTGCACGTGGATATCATTAACCTGAAATTCCCTGGATCTAATACCGAACGAAATGCACCGCGATCTTATGTAACTGTATGCAGCCCTGACAGACTCTTGCATGACCTCACCCAGCTTGCCCGTGTACTTTATTCCCCCTCTACCAGGCATCATAACTGATTCGATCATCAACAAATCACCACCCGTATCAGTATACGCAAGCCCCGTAACGACCCCAGCCATACTGCTTTTTTCCATGACGCCAAAATCATACTTTCGCACACCAGCGTACTTAGCGACGTTTTCAGATGTCACAGTCACACCTTTCACATTCTTATCCATAAGGATTTCTTTTACCGCCTTGCGCATAAGCGAAGACAGCTCCCTCCTCAAACTCCTAACTCCACTCTCCCTCGTGTAATACCTAACAACATCGCAAATGGCCCCGGTTGTTATGTCCCACTCCTTTTCACGCAGCCCATGTTCCTTACGCAATCCGGGAATCAGATAAATCTTTGCAATCTGCAGCTTATCTTCCTCTGTGTATCCAGAAAGCTGTATCACTTCCATCCTATCCAGCAACGGCTTTTGTAGATTGAGACTATTAGCCGTAGCTACAAACATGACATTAGACAGATCAAACTCAACCTCCAAATAATTGTCAACGAAGTGCTTATTGTGTTCCGGATCCAATACCTCCAGTAAAGCAGCAGTAGGATCACCCCTGTAATCTGACCCCACTTTATCTATCTCATCAAGCAAAAACAACGGATTACAAGACTTCGCCCTTTTCATTTGTTTTATTATCTTACCCGGCATAGCCCCAACGTAGGTTCTCCTGTGCCCGCGTATCTCAGACTCATCATGTATACCGCCTAGAGACACCCGAACAAATTCCCTTCCTGTAGCCTCAGCTATGGACTTAGCCAAAGAAGTCTTACCAACACCAGGAGGCCCAACAAAGCATAGTATCGAACCCCTAGGCTTTTTAACTCTTTTCAGCACAGCCAAAAACTCTAGAACCCTCTCCTTAACTTTTTCCATGCCAAAATGGTTGTTGTTAAGTATCTTGACCGAGTTTGCCATGTCTATCTTACAACTCTTCAACTCACCCCAAGGCAAATCAAGCAACCACTGAAGATAGCTTGAAATTATATTGGCCTCTGGCGACATCATGTTCATCTTCCTGTAGCGTTTCAGGTCACCCAAGGCACGCTCCCTTGCCTCGTCGGAAAGCTTAGAGGCACTTATCCTTTTCTCAAATTCACTTGCAGAATCACTATCACAACAAGTACCGTCACTCTCCTCCAACTCACGCTGTATCGCCTTAAGCTGTTCATTTAGGTAATATACCTTGTGCGTAGCCTCCACCTGAGACCTGACCCTATCATCTATTTTCTTCTGAGCGTTCAATACCCCGATCTCTAGCTTTATCATGCTGAAGACCATGTCTAAACGCTGAACGACACCAAACTCTTCAATGACCTTTTGCTTATCCTCAACACTCACAGCAAGATGCGAGGCAACAATATCCGCCAGATGACCAAGCTTTTTTATTTCATGCGCAGAGGCAACTACTTCCGCCTGTATTTTCTTGCTTAGCTTATTCCATATATCAAACTCGCGCAGGACAGATCTCCTCAGTGCCTCCACCTTGTTGTCCACTTCAATATCTTCATCATCACCAATTATGGTAACGTTCGCACTCAGAAAGTCCTCCCCGTCTACAAAATCTAGAACCTTAGCCCTACTTTCGCCTTTTATAAGAACTTTGAGCACACCATCGGGAAGCCGAAGCAACTGTACAACATCAGCAACAGCACCAACTCGGTACAAATCATCGTTACTGGGATTATCAATAGAACCATCTATCTGCGTCAGCAGCAGAATCTTACATCCCTCATTCTTTGTTGCATACTCCAACGCGTTGACTGACTTCCCTCGACCCACAGAAAGAGGCATAACAACTTGAGGGAACACAACAGTGTCACGCAGCATCAAAACAGGAAGTAACATAACTCTACTTTCTCCCATAAAGAATCCCCTTCCTAGTAATTTTCAAAACAGTTCTTACCCAGCACCAAACTATTTACCATACTCTCAGTAACTTCAACCTTCCCATCGCTTGCGCAACCCTGAGGATCGAACATAAAGTCTAACAGCAGAGACTCCATAATCGCTCTTAGTCCCCTTGCCCCAGTATTACGATCTACAGCCTTCCTAGCTATAGCCATAAGCGCTCCTTGATCAAACCTGAGATCAAGATTGTCCATCTCAAAAAGTTTGGTGTACTGCTTGACCAAAGAATTCTTTGGTTCAACCAGCACCCTATATAACGTCTCTTCATCCAATTTACCTAGCGAGGTGATCACAGGAATCCTACCTATGAATTCTGGTATCAACCCGAATTTAACCAGATCTTCGGGCTCCGTGTAACAAAGGATATCCTTCTTCCTGTCCGCAACACACTGAACATTGGCCTCAAAACCCATACAGCTTCCCCGATTTCTGGCTTCTATGATCTTGTCAAGACCGTCAAAAGCACCGCCAAAAATAAATAAGATATTATCGGTGCTAACCTGTATGAATTCTTGATGAGGATGCTTCCTCCCACCCTGCGGAGGAACCGAGGACACCGTCCCCTCTATAACCTTCAGCAGCGCCTGCTGCACTCCCTCACCCGAGACATCACGGGTAATTGAGGCATTTTCAGACTTCCTGGATATCTTATCAACCTCGTCTATATATATTATACCACGCTGAGCAGATTCCACATTGAAATTTGCTGCCTGAAGCAACTTGAGCAGGATATTTTCTACGTCTTCCCCGACGTATCCAGCCTCTGTAAGGGTAGTAGCATCCGCCATTGCAAAAGGTACCTGCAATACCCTAGCTAGGGTTCTAGCGAGCAGCGTCTTTCCGGATCCCGTGGGACCTATCAGTAGCACATTAGATTTCGATATCTCAACCTCACTGATCACTCCCGAATTTCTGAGACGCTTATAGTGGTTATAAACAGCTACAGACAGCACCTTCTTTGAGTGCTCCTGCCCTATTACGTACTCATCTAAAACCTCCTTGATCTCTGGAGGCTTAAGATCAAACCTTCCGTGCTTCGCCGGCAGACTTTCCTCCTGCAGGATCCCACCGCACAGTTCTACACACTCATTGCAGATATATACCTCGGGACCGGCTATTAGCTTCTTCACCTCGCTATGCAACTTTCCACAAAATGAACAGCTATAAGCGCCCTTTTTCGTTTCAGACATCTATCTTCCTACTACTTTCCCTACTCTACACGCTTTTCTATAACCTTATCGACTATACCGAAATCCCGCGCTTTCTCTGCAATCATAAAATTGTCTCTCTCCATGCTGCTTTCTATTTCTTCGAGAGACTTACCCGTGTGTTTCACAAAAATCTCATTCAGTCTCTTCTTTATCTCCAGTATCTCTCGCGCATGAATCTCCACATCAGTTGCCTGCCCACGGAACCCTCCTGATGGTTGATGTATCATGATCCTGGAATTAGGCAATGCGTAACGCATACCCGGCGCACCAGCACATAACAGCAAGGACCCCATCGAAGCCGCCTGCCCCATACACAGTGTGGAAACCTTAGGTCTTATGTACTGCATCGTATCGTAAATAGACAACCCCGCAGTAACCACACCTCCCGGGGAGTTGATGTACATCGATATGTCCTTCTCGGGATTCTCAGCTTCCAAAAACACCAGCTGCGCCACTATCAGGCTTGCCATGTCGTCTTCAATGGGCCCAGTAACAAATACTATTCTTTCCTTCAGTAACCTAGAGTATATGTCGTACGCCCGCTCGCCGCGACTCGTTTGCTCGACAACCATCGGTACCAAATTCATAATTCACCTCAAACCCACACCAACACCAAGTCAAACCCTCTAGAAAAGCGCCTTAAGCTCCTCCGCGGACATACTTTGCACATCCCTTTTGACCTTGGAGATTATATACCTGACCACCTTATCTTCAAGGACTTTTCCCTTCACGTGATCCCTAAAATCCCTGCGCGACCTAAACAATTTCAACACTGCATCCACACTCCTCCCGTAACTAGCAAAGTTCGCCTTAAGGAAAGACAACACATCGTCTGTCTCTACAACAACCCCAGAATCACTTGCCACTTTCATGAGTATTATACCAAGCTTAACCCGCCTTCTGGCTTCCTTCTCAACTTCAGCACTGTCCACTTCATTCGATCCCTTCTTTTGTTCGACTTCCTGACGCACCTTCACAATCTCCTGCGACACAATAAATTCGGGAACATCAACATCATACACACTATCCATATGATCAAGCATTTCTCTTTGTGCTATAAAATTGCTCATACTAGTAAAACGCTCACCCAGCCCTTTTTTGGCAAACTCTATCATGCTATCAACGTCCTTAAAACCACACCTACTAGCAAAAGTCGCCTTATCCACTATGTCTTCTTTCGTCCTAAAACTCTCCACTTGTATAGTCATGTCGACTTCCTTTCCAGCAAACTGAGTCGCCGCATAGTCTACAGGAAACTTCAGCTTAAACTCCTTCGATTCACCCCTTTTCATCCCTACAACTTGATCCTCAAACTCCTTAAGGAGAGATCCCTTACCAAGAATGAAAATAAACCCCTTTGCACTACCGCCTCTTATCGCCTTGCCCCTGTAAGCACTATGATAGCTCACAGTTATCTGATCACCGACAGACACCGCACGCTCATCATCCTCTACAGGGATAAAGCTTGGGTAACTGGTCTTTAATTCCTCTAGAAAGTTTTCAATGTCCTGGTCTGTGATTTGTACCTTTATCTCCCTCAGGGTAATTTCCTCGAGGTTTATGGCAGGCACCTCTGGCATAAGCTCAAACTCAAGCTCGTAAACAAGATCATTTCTTTCGGCCTTATCCGAGCACCATATTTTTGGATACGTAGTCACTTCAACATTCGATGTCACGATATCCTCAAATTTCTTATCTCTAAGAAACTCAGAAGACAAATCGTCAACAACTTGCGACACTACCTCGTTAGTAATATCAGTCCCGTACGTTCTACGGACAAAGTCGGCTGAGACTTTACCTTTCCTGAATCCATCCATACGTGTGTTGGCAGCAACCGATTGCAGCTTCTCCTCTACTTTATCCTCAAGGTAGCCACTATTTACAGAAAACTCGTACCTACGTTTCAGTTTTTCGTTAAGTACCTCCCTGACAGAATAGAACTGCTGCATAAAAACACTCCCCCCCTTACACACATAGCACACAAGCATGCGGGTAGAGGGACTTGAACCCCCACGAGCATAGCTCACTAGGACCTAAACCTAGCACGTCTACCATTCCGCCATACCCGCACAAGCAACAAAAGCTCGTCTCACAAGAGCACAGGCAATCCCCGCACTAGCAATACTCTATACAACGAAGCTACCTGCAACACACACCAGAACACCCCCTGTCTTGATAACAGCCATCTACAAAGCACATAAAGCCGAAGTGCAAGTGGTTCCGGCGTGATTCGAACACGCGACGCCCTGATTAAGAGTCAGGCGCTCTAGGCCAGCTGAGCTACGGAACCATACCCATTGACGCGCACCACCCAGACAACTTACGGTGCAGCGCCGTTTCAACCGTTGTTGATACTACCATACCAATGATCTGTCAATAACAAGATCTGCGGTATGCCAAGCTTGACTATGAGACTTATTTGCTTATAATTCTGACCGTTTCACCCGGGTCACATGTGTGGCCTTCACCCCTTTTTTTGTGGGTGTGTACCTTTCTGGAGGTTGTTTCTATGAGATCTTGCTGGTTTATTCTCTTGTTCGTCTTGTTTGTGTTGCAGGGATGCGGTGGAATATTTTCTAAAGAGGAAAGAAGAATCAGAAGTCCTTGTGTAAGAGTGGACAACGGACAAGAATGTGAGCGACACCCCGTGAATGAATGGTGGTTGAAGTAGCTAAGTGTGTATCGTCTTAGCGCCTAGTCGAGAATTGTGATGGTCTTGCGGGTGCGCAGTTCGTGAGGGGGTTGCTTTGGGTAGGTGGTACTGTGTTGTGGCGACGTGGTTTGGGTGTGGCATGTTCCCTAGATCTCCTGGTACCGCTGGAAGTGTCGCTGCTCTTCTGTTTTTTCCTCTAGTGGTTCTTGACTGTTTCGCGGGTTCTTTGCTGTTTTCTGCGTTGTTTGTTGTGGGAATCGTAGCTGTTGACAAGTACCTTGAAGAACGTCCTGGGGATGGTGACCCAAAAGAAGTGGTTATTGATGAGGTATGTGGGCAACTACTGGTTTACGTTGCTGTTAGAGCTCAGAACAGTGTAGGTGTGGTTAACCTACAAGTTACTGGTGTGTTGCATAATAATAACGTCCTCATGTTGTTTTACGGACTTGTCGCGTTTCGTGTGTACGACATTGTAAAACCTTGGCCCGTAGATACTATTGATCGCAATATACATGGAGCTTGGGGAGTTATGCTTGACGATGTTGCTGCCGCAGTACCTGCTTCCGTAGTCACGCTTGCGGCTGTTAGCGCCAGCATGATGTAGTCTTGTGTTATTGTTGAAGGAGATCAATACTCAAAAATGCATCTCTCTACTCTTGCATCAGAAAATTTAAAGGACTACATGCTATATGCTGTTGATATGTCGGAATGGACGACAAAAAGCATAGGAAGTCTATTGTTAACGTTAAATGGTCGCGCTGATTCGCTATTCAACTACGTGTTTTGCCAAGATTGGGATCCCGTGGAATCTAAGCAGTCGGCTCTTGATACACTGAGATATCTAAGTGAGCATGAAATAGACACCACATGGGTGGTGGATTCGCATATGGGTGAATGGAAGATTCTGCTGGAAAAGCTGGGCCTTCGTAGTCCTACAATAGCAAAAAAAGTTTGCATGAAAATACCAAAGCGCATAAGCGATTACGTTAATAATCGTGGTTTAGTGCTAGAAGCGGTAATGAGTAATGATGAATTAATACAGCTTGATGCGTTGGCAGCGAAAATTTTCTATTGCAACTCCAATGATCTGATAATACTGTTGAGGGGGACAACAAAAAGGAAGCAGTCACGTCTTAGGTTTTTCATTGCCAAGTTGTACGGTACCGTGGTTGGGTTGTGTGGCATGTACGTGCATGGCAATGTGGTTGGCCTGTATAGTGATGGTGTCCTGCCCGAGTATAGAAACATGGGCATTGCTAGCGAGATGGTGTCGAAAAGGCTCATAATGGCCTCTGAGCTGTTCGGGTGTGAATATGCGGTAGCTCAGTGTATGTCTCGTTCAGTAGGTTTGTACGGAAGGTTAGGTTTTAAGGTTACCGGAAATCTCTTTCTATACCCTTCCTTGGCGGCTCAGGAGGAATACTTGAAAGAGTGAATATGGAGAAGATGTGAAAAAAAGTTAACACATGTTTACGTATGTTGCCCCTTGCATATTAGTTTTTATACTTGCGGTTTTTGCTGTTTTTTCCTTTTATGCTAGTTTGAGCATAAATGACTTCAAGCACAATAATAACCTTCTCACTAGTTTAATACTGTCGCTGGGTGACGGCTTCTACCTGTGGGACGAAAAGAAACGTGTTGAGAGGTTTTCTCCCAATCTTCACATGCTACTGAATAGCATTTTTTGCTCCTTCAACGAACTTGCAAATTTTTTTGAAGAATCAGATCTGCTAAGAAAGAATTTCGACGAAGCTCGAAAAATAAACAAATCATTCACAATAGACTTGAAGGGGAAAGATTCAGAAATTTATTGCTTTTGCCACGGCCAGAGTATTGTGGACGATCACGATAAAATTGTCGGTGTACTGCTCTGGATTCAGAATGTGACGGGGGGACGATCCCTCATATCAAGCTTAAAAAGAGAGAATGCAAAGCTAAGGCACGAGTTAGCAAACTACAGTGATATGGTAAACATGCTGCCTTACCCTGTGTGGAAGAGAAGAAATAACTTCGATATAGAAGCACACAATCCGTTCTACGTAAAGCTAATGAAAGACAATGCAAGTGGAGATTCCATAACAAAGCGCAAAAACTCTGTATGTTCGAAGAAAGGGCATGACAAGGTAAAAAAGAAGATTTTTGTGATAGTTAACAATGAAAGAAAGCTGTACTCAATGACGGAAGTGGCTACTGATAATGGTGACTTTGTGGGTTATGGGGAAGACATAACAGAAAATTGGCAATTGCTAGAGGAAATAAAAGGTTACTCGAGTACACAGAAAAACCTCCTTAACAGTCTGCCCTGCGCAGCAGCCATGTACGGTAGCGACGGCAGTCTTTTGTTTTTTAATAGCCACTTCAGCGAATTTTGGAAGCTTGGAAAGTCTTGGAACAAAAAGGGCATAACCTATTCGGAAGTGATACATAAAATACACGAAAGCAAAAGGTTTTCCAATGAGTCATCACTGGAGCTGTTGAAGAAACAGCAATACGAGCTGTTTGGCAAACTGTCTGAACCTTACCATGACACGCTTGATCTAAAAGACGGAACTTTGGAAATGTCCGTTGTGCCTAATCATAGACAGGAACTCCTGTTTCTTTACAATCATAACCACATCAAGAGCCCCAAGACGGACAACAAGTCAATAGCGGAAGCACACGAACGAAGTTGAAAACACGTCAGGGTCTTTTTTTCCCGCTATTTTTCCCCTCTTTCTGCAACCCAGCCCATTTGTATTGCCTCTAGAATGCCCTCGTTGCATTCACTATCATCATTGAATCCGGGCAGCGCAATAACCATATCCCTAAGCTCGGTAAACCGCAGGGCAAAAATGTCCTGTTCAGGATAAGACTCCTCTAGTAGGGACACTATTTCTTCTGTATTTTTCCACTCCACAACCTTAGTCTCCTAAGAAACATTGTATTCGCCGGTAGTGTTGCATAATCCTTACCTCTGATCAACAGTCAATGTTTTTCCGTGCTCGCGTAGTGAAAAGTCGGTATCAAGCAATTCAAAACATGCCTAATCCCATAAGGATAGTTACCTTAATGAGCAGGAATTTTATGCGTAATTTACAATCTGCCATCGGCCATTTGTTACGCTATAATCGCTTGGCGCAGTTCTTGGTCATGACACAAAATTGTTTGACATGCTTACTTAAAACGATCATACTGCCGCACCGGGACATGGGTTTTATGATTACGGGGTCCGCTCTAGGTGCAGGTTCCCGCTAAGCTTTGGTTTTTGTTTTTGTGTAGGTAGTATGGTATCAGTTGTAAACAGGAAATACAGGGCCAGTCGTAGATTGGGGGTGAACCTGTGGGGTAGGTCAAAAGACCCATTTAACACAAGAAACTATCCTCCTGGTCAGCATGGTGCCATGGGATATAAGAAGCTCTCCAGTTTCGGAAGGCAGTTTGTTGCACACCAGAAGTTCAAGTGCTACTACGCTATTTCTAGTAGGCAGTTGCGTAACCTGTTCTTGAAGGCCTATCGGAAAAGAGGTGATACTGGTGACAATTTGGTTGGGGCCCTTGAGTCCAGGCTTGCTGCTGTCATATATAGCGCTGGTTTTGTTCCCACTGTGTTTTCTGCTCGGCAGCTCGTGTCACACAAGCATGTCACTGTGAATGGTCGTGTGGTCAACATTCCCAGTTACGCTGTGAAGCCCGGTGATCAAATTGAAGTAAGAAAAAGGGCTGCACAGCTACCCATGGTTCTTGCTGCTATACAGTCACAGGAGAGGCGTGTTCCTGATCATCTTGAGGTAGATACTGAACAGCTACGGGTGCGCTATCTTGCTGTTCCTAAGTATGCTGACGTTCCTTATCCTGCCAATATGGAAGTTAACCTAGTTGTGGAGTTCTACTCCGGATAACAACTTGGTCTGTTGGTCCATGTGGCGGAATGGTAGACGCTGCGGACTTAAAATCCGCTGACCTTCGGGTCGTGGGAGTTCGAGTCTCCCCATGGGCACCATGTGTGTGCTGTTGTGGTGGCATGTGGGCTGCAAGTTGGGGATTGTTGCCGTTAGGAAGATTCGTGTCGTGTTTGTGTTTCCTGGGTTCAATATTGTCTGGGGTCTTGTTTGTTAGTATCCAAATGATATGGCAATTGAACGCTAAGGGTTTTTGTCAAGGTTTTTCGCTGTTCATGCTTAGTTAAAGGCGTGGTGTGGGATAGCCGGAAGGACAAACCGAAAAGTGCAGAGAGGTGAAGTACGCCGTTGTTGTTTTACGATGGAGTATCGGAGCTGTCTTGCGATCATGAATACTCGAACCAAACCGTGAAGACATATGTGAAAGCGGTCTGACTCGATGCTATTGGAAAGATGAATGGCATGGAACTGGGGCAGGCATAAAAGAAAGTGAAACAAGATAAGAATAAGCCAATTCAAAATGGTCAGTGCAGAAGGCCATTGGTTGTTGTGGAGTAGAACGAACAAGGAAGAGATCTTTCTTGCTGGTTGATCGCTTATTGTAAAATATGAAAACTTTGGTAGCGTCACTGCTCGAGACATATTTTGCTCCAGAAACGCGGTTTAAGAACAATAAATTGTCGCGGTACTTCAGAAACGAAAAGTAAGGTTACAGTTACATAGAAACACGTAAAGTACGCCATGCGAAATGTAGTCAAGATACTCAGGCGTTTGTTATCAAGTTTTTGTTTATCGCACGAACAAATAAAAACTAATTGTAGGATGACTTCTCTGCACATCGTTATTCTTTGCTCACACATGCAAATGCCATATTAAAAAGCACAAAGTGCAAATCATCTGTTGCGACAAAACATCCGCAAAAAACGACTGATGTTTTGACGCGCATGTGGCATGAATATTAAGATCATTCTGTCCACAAAATATAGATCTATTTTGCGGGTGGACGTTGCAATGTGGCAAAATACAAATCGATATTGTGAAATTTTTATTTGTGAACGGCGTGTTTGTCTATGAGTAGAAAAAATTCAGCAACGTTTGTATATCTGATCTCCCCCTGGCCATAAAAGTGAAAACAAAATTTCCTGTTTCGCACGTGAGCAGATTGTCAATAGTCTTAGGATTGTAGCAACAACATGTCACGCCAGAATAGTAAATATCCTAAGCATAGGAGGTTTTTGAACTTGCGTGGAAAAAATCCTGGGTTCTATTCTCTCAAATTACAAACTCTCAGAAGTCTCATGAAATCCTGCGCGGGCGTGGTAACTCTTTACGGGATCGTTTGGAAAACACTTACTTGCACGAAAGAAAGAGTACAACATCTAGTCACCCACAAGGAAAAATCTTTGACAAAAACAAAAGATATCGAACCGCTTTGCGAAAAATAATCTGTAATTTGCATTGGGGTTGTGCCAGGCAACACTGCACATATTTCGCATGACAAAAGTATACTTTTTACCTACTTACTGAAAGATGACAGTATATGTCCTTCCATTGGACTATGCCTGAAACCCTTGAACGGCAAGAATAAATTGCTGTACAATGCCTGTGAAGACGGTTCATGCCACGAGAAAGTTTGGAGATTATGTTTGCGGTTAGATACGTAAATTACATATTGGCTGCATTGATGACCGTTGTCATTCTTGTCGTAATGCGCCCCGTCTTGTGCTCATGCAGCGTTGCTGTTATTGTGGCATATCTTTTCAATCCTTTAGTAAATAGGATGGAAAAGATTGGATTTTCTCGCATGGTTTCTTCGTTTGTCATAATCCTAACATCAACCGGCGCAGTGGGAACTCTGGCAGTATTGTTGATGCCCATACTATACTCGCAAGCACTAGACATTGTGAAGCTATGTATAGATAGAGTACCATTTATAAATCTCGAAGACTTGAAGAGAGTTCTAAGCGCAAGTGGCATACCTGTTTATAAGGATATAGTCGATGATGTTGGAGATCCGATTAGTTTTATAAAACAGAGCATACTAAGCAATGAGCATGTTGAATTCTTTAAGGTTTTTCAGAATGCATCAAGCTACTTCGGTAGGGCTATTGTGGGAATAGCTCACTCCAGTGTGGGTGTTGGCTCTTCCATAATAAAGGTGCTGACAACGTTTGTTTTGTCGTTCTACATACTGGGCCACTGGCCCGTAATTTCACGTGCTGTCTTCGACTTGGTTCCCAAACGGTATTTACAGAGCTTTTCTGACTGTGTTGCATGTGTTGATGAAATAATATCAACATACCTCAGGGGGCAGACTTTGGTGTGCCTAGTTATGGCGTGTTATTATTGTTTCTGCTTTATGTCAATAGGGCTAGAGTATTCTCTGGTTCTTGGGCTAATTTCTGGAATGATGACATTCATCCCGTATGTAGGGCCCGTTCTTTGTGCCATTCTGAGCATATGTATTGCAATATCTCAAGGTTTGGGGATGGGAAAAGCAATCATGGTGTTGTCCATAATGTTTACAGTAGGGCAGACTATTGAGTCTAATTTGATTACTCCTGCCATTGTAGGAAAAAGGTTATCCCTTTGTCCAGCCTGGCTGATTATAGGAATGGTTGTTCTGAGTTCACACATAGGTTTCTTTGGTGCTTTGTTATCAGTACCATTAACCGCAATACTCAAGGTGCTGACCGAATACGTCGTCAGCAGATATACAATCAGTGCATTTTATCTGCGAAAGTAAGTTCGATGTATGAACAGATAAAATTGTTTGACGTGCAGGAAATGCATTCCTACCAATGTTCGGACTATGTAGTGTTGGACAGCAATCGTCACACATATAATTTGCTTATGAACAGCGATATGTGGAGCTGTTTCGTTCTTTACGGTGCACACGGTTCAGGTAAAACGCATTTGGCACACCTCTGGCAGAAGTTGAAAAAGGCCCACTTCCTTGATATAGATGCAATAGACAAAACAATTGCAACAATAAGTTCATGTCCTGCTGTTATCATAGAAGACATAGATGATGTTTCATCCGAAGAGTGGCTTTTACATTGCTATAATTACGCAAAAGAAAACGGTAAACCGTTGCTACTGACCGCTTCAGTTGCACCAAACAAGTTGAACTATAGGCTTAGAGATTTGGAGTCACGCATATTAGCAGCAATTTCTGCTAAGCTTGCTGACCCAAATGAGGAGCTTCTCAGGATTATGTTGGTGAAGCTGTTTACAGATCGCCAGCTACATATTGACATCAAGGCAATAAACTACATACTGAACAACGTTGAGAGATCGTTTAAAAAGTTGAGCGACGTCGTGAATGTCATCGATAATGAGCTCGTTAACGCCTCCGGTGTGGTGACTGTACCCTTTGTGAGGTCAATAATACGGAGGACAGAGCTTGTATAAGGGGAAGGTTCTCAGCATAGCTGGGTCTGATCCAAGCGGTGGTGCCGGTATCCAGGCCGATATAAAGACTATTACCGTCCTGGGATGTTACGCGATGTGTTGCATAACTGCCCTCACTGCACAGAACACCCTAGGTGTTTTAGACTCGTGGAATATGTCTGCGGAAATAGTGGAAAAACAAATGACGTCTGTTCTGTCAGATATAAAAGTGGATTCCATAAAGATTGGTATGTTGCCAGTTGATTTGATCGATACAGTTGCTGGCGTTCTGCCGGAAAATGTTCCGGTAATCTTCGACCCGGTGATGGTATCGTCATCGGGGTTCCCGCTAGTACAACATGATGATTTTGTGTCTAGTTTCGTTCCGCTAACAAAAAAGGTGAGTATTGTCACGCCGAATATTGTTGAAGCCTCGATTATCTCTGGCAAAAGCGTTATAAACTCGTCAGATACAATGCATGATGCAGCTGTCAGGATATCGGAAAAGTTACACGTTAATGCGGTGTTAGTTAAGGGCAACATTTCTCAAGAAGGAGAATATGTGGAGAACGTTTTACTGACACAAAATGGTGCGCATCACTTTAAAAACAAGAGAATACCCTCGGTTATACATGGAACTGGGTGTACTCTGTCCGCAGCAATAGCTAGTTTTATGGCACAGAAACTCTCCATAAAAGAGAGCGTAGAGCATGCTCTGGACTACGTTTCACATGCAATTAAGGACACACCAAAAGTTGGGCAGGGGTTAGATCCCGTTTTTCACAACTACTTCCTTGCACAAGGAAGCGACAGCTGAAAATAAGCTCGGGGCATCGTTTTTGATGCTATTCCGCTACCTTCCAATCGCTACTCCAGTTACTCCAACAGAGCTAGCAAAATTCTCTCTAACTTGCTCCGCAGTTCCGTATCCAATCGTCACTCCTAAAGAACTTAAATCCTTACCCTCCGTGCGAACCTGTAATAGATCATCCTTTCCTAGTGATATAGTTTCACGTACTCCTTCTTCACCCGCTCTTGCGTCGCCACTACCTATACCTCTCGCAATATTCGTTGATCTTGGATGTTGCACATGCGTGTTATCTACATCTCGTAACTTAACATTATCCTCATTATTGGGCGTATTTCTCGAGGATAACAGTCCTACATCTTGGGATCCCATGTTCGCATAAAACTTTCCGTAAGAAACAGTATCCGATCCGTAGTTAACAAATGAGCTACCTATAGAAGATGCAGTATTTGCCAAATATCGTGCACCCACTTTTAGCTCTGCAACACTTCCGTTGTATGCAGCACTAACAAAAGTCGGAACCGAACGAACAGCACATGTTGATGCAGACCTAACTCCGCCTATAACATGTGTCAACGCAGTAACGATTCGTTCACAACATCTAAATACAGCACCTATTAATACATAAGGAACAGCACTTGTCGCACCAACAACAGTTCCACGACTATTTATGACGGACAAATCACGCGCTTTCCCTTCAAAATTTGAAGCCACGTAGTTAAAAAACTTTGCCACACCGTTGCATATACTATGTGGCACCATCAGAGCAACATTTATTATTCCAGAACATAAATTGAGCGGAATAGCAACCAAGAGCGTGAGAGGCCACATTGTTGCTCCAGTTGTCTCATTTTTTATTCTACGAGTTTCGGGAGCAAACTCAGCATTATACACCGCACGCATCAGTCTAAGGTCTTTAACAGCAGGAGGGGGAATAACCCTACCTCCATCACACGCAATGACCAACCTCTTGTTTTTATACTTCGAAGGGTCAAGGCCTAAGTTTTTCAACGCCTCATCCTGATGATTGGTGTTGATTGCGTAAAGTTGCTTACTATCATGGGTTACCGCGCGCTCCACCCCTACACCGGACACCGGCATTATTGGATAAGCCATGCCCTTGACAAAAAGCTGCCCTTTATCGACTCTCATTTTCCCTTTCCGGAAACACTCAGGCGGCAAAAACTCACACTTCTGATTATTATCAACCACCTGAGCCACTACCATGGGAACTCGTACATTCTTCTGCGATCCAAATCCATCAGGGTCAAGCAACGCAATGTTCTTTACGTGATTACCAAGAAATGAATACACGTCCCTAATTTTCCGTATATACTTCCCGTAATCAGATCCCCCAAATATCTTATCCTTTATCACCCCAGCTCCACGGGCGATAGACCTCCCTACTCCCCCTCCTGACATAACTCACCCAACTCAAATTGACATATCATCTTAATGAAAAAGTCTCTAATTTTTAATAAATTAAATACATTAAAACAACAATTCAATCCCCGCACCGCCTCCAAAGGGACTATCCACCACACAAAAATTTTCAGAAAGAAGTACTTATCGAATACCAGCAGAGTAAATCAGTACGTACGCTTACACGTGGAAAATTCTAAGGAAAAAAACAAGCAACACAGCACACATTGTAACCAGAGCAAACAACTTGACAAGCGTAATCAAAAATGCCCTACGAACTTCAGAGTGAACATAATCCTCTAGTATCACCTGCATGCCCAGCACAGCATGATAAAACGCAGGCACTAGAAACAACACGCTTAATAAACCCTTAAAACCCACCGTAAGGCTCATGAGTCCACTCTCGACGTCAGACGCCAGCAGCGACATACACAACACGGCCGGGAACGGCAACATCAACAACGCAGTTATCCTCTGCATCCACCAATGCCAAACACTTTTCCCTGACATAATACTATTATTAGAACCAAATAAAAAACATCACTACAGCTAATAGCGCAGCCATGAACAACATCACACAACCACTAACGACCGATGACAATTTACCCAAACAGTAACCACAGTCCCAAATCAAATGACGTATTCCGTTACAGTAATGGTAACAAAGAGTACCCGCAAACGTAATCAGAGCCGCGTGCACCGCGAACCGGCACGGCCAATACGTCAGCACCGACCTTGCCTGCTCCGGAAAAAAATGAAATACAACCAACAACCAGGAAAAAAACGACAGACCCAGGAAAAGGAGTCCTCCCGTTGCCCTATGCACTATGGAGAGCACCGCAGTAAAGGGAAGCCTATATACTCCAAGATGCGGAGACAAAGGCCTTGACCTTAACACCACGTAGCCTCCGGCTAATTTACAACAGAAATAAAGACGGCGGCACATCCACTCTCAAACTACCAAAAGATAGAACGAAAAGTGAAAAGCCTAAAGGAGGTAATCCAGCCGCAGGTTCACCTACAGCTACCTTGTTACGACTTCACCCTAGTCACTGACCCAACCTTAAATGGCTGCCTCCTTTCGGTTGGCGCACCAGCTTCGAGTTAAGCCAATTCCCATGGCGTGACGGGCAGTGTGTACAAGACCCGAGAACGTATTCACCGTGGCATGCTGATCCACGATTACTAGCGATTCCGACTTCATGCCCTCGAGTTACAGAGGACAATCCGAACTGAGATGACTTTTATGGATTAGCTCAGCCTTGCGGCGTTGCAACCTATTGTAGTCACCATTGTAGCACGTGTGTAGCCCACCCCATAAGGGCCGTGCTGACTTGACATCATCCCCACCTTCCTCCGGTTTACCACCGGCAGTTTCCTTAAAGTACCCGGCATTATCCGCTGGCAACTAAGGATGAGGGTTACGCTCGTTGCGGGACTTAACCCAACATCTCACGACACGAGCTGACGACAGCCATGCAGCACCTGTGCGAGACCCAGCCGAACTGCGCCCTTCCGTTAAGAAGGATCTAATCTCCATGTCAAGGAGTGGTAAGGTTTTTCGCGTTGCATCGAATTAAACCACATGCTCCACCGCTTGTGCGGGTCCCCGTCAATTCCTTTGAGTTTTAGTCTTGCGACCGTAGTCCCCAGGCGGAGTGCTTAACGCGTTAGCTTCAACACAGAGATAAAACATCCCCACATTCAGCACTCATCGTTTACAGCGTGGACTACCAGGGTATCTAATCCTGTTTGCTCCCCACGCTTTCGCACCTCAGCGTCAGTACCGGACCAGATAGCCGCCTTCGCCACTGGTGTTCCTCCTAATATCTACGAATTTCACCTCTACACTAGGAATTCCGCTATCCTCTCCCGGTCTCTAGTCTGGCAGTATTAAAAGCAGCTCCAGGGTTAAGCCCTGGCATTTCACCTTTAACTTACCAAACCGCCTACATGCCCTTTACGCCCAATAATTCCGAACAATGCTCGCCCCCTCCGTATTACCGCGGCTGCTGGCACGGAGTTTGCCGGGACTTCTTCTGTAGGTACCGTCATTATCTTCCCTACTGAAAGAGTTTTACAACCCTAGGGCCTTCCTCACTCACGCGGCATAGCTGGATCAGGCTTGCGCCCATTGTCCAATATTCCCCACTGCTGCCTCCCGTAGGAGTCTGGACCGTATCTCAGTTCCAGTGTGGCTGATCATCCTCTCAGACCAGCTATAGATCATCGCCTTGGTAGGCCTTTACCCTACCAACTAGCTAATCTAACATAGGCTCATCTAATAGCGATAAATCTTTCCCCCGCGGGGATTATACAGTATTACCCACCATTTCTAGTGGCTATCCCATACTACTAGGTAGATCCCTATGCATTACTCACCCGTCTGCCACTAATTACATTTGTAGCAAGCTACAAATGTAACCCGTTCGACTTGCATGTGTTAGGCTTGCCGCCAGCATTCGTTCTGAGCCAGGATCAAACTCTCAAGTTTGATTAAAATCACAAAAGCCAATTATGATCTGGACTCATGCAAAAACCAAAAACAAAATCTAAGCTTAAGTGCACTAAATAAAATATATAGCTTCACGCACCGCCGCCTTTATTTCTACTCTAAATTCTCATCAACAAACTATCCAAACAACAGGGTAACCAAACCCTACGCAGGAGTATTCCTTATAGCGCCCTCCATGTCAATAGTTTTTCATTTCTTTTTTGGAGACTCATATTTTTTGTCTATAACAAACTCCACGACAAAGTTCCCTCTTTTTCCAAGCACATTCATCACATGTACAAATTCAACAAATTCTTTGCTCTCGTACCCCTTGATGACAAGTGATGTTCGTGTTGCTAGACCAAGAATTAAAAACGGGATCGCCACTCTATAATTATCGCCAACATCAATAACAACTCCATCGCCACTGATAGTCGCGCCTCTACCCCGTATTTCCAAATGATCATCCGTAACCTGTATGGCGACCCCATATTGTTTTAGAGTATCTGTGACCTTCAACAACGCATGTCTTTGGTATACCTCCAGTTCTGACAATCCACTAATTACTGTTATACCTTCTGCACATGCACACATAACGCAAACTAGTGGCAATTCAGGTAAAATCATTGGTAAATCACGGCAATTAATAACCACACCTTTTAATTTACTCGACTTAGCACATATGTCTGCAAGACCGCTATAATTCTGGCCACTATTATATGCATCTGTAGCGGATATATCACCACCCATCTTATTAAAAATATCAATGAAACATTCCACAGCTTTGTCGATGAAAGCCCCCTTAATTTCTATGGCTGACCCCTGGAAAATCATGGCCGCCGCCATACTGTACAGCACATATGATTGGCATGGAAATATCTTAATCTCCCTTGCAAATAGTTCTTCATGACCTCTAACCGTCACAATGTCCTTCCCCATACTAGATGTAGCAGTTACTTCTGCGCCAAAATAACGCAAAAGCACCTCCGTACATGAAGTCAGTCTTGTGCTAGCACATATAGTGTTTTCACCAGCTATGTTTGTGCAAGCAAAAAGCAATGCGGTTTTGACTAGATCAGAAGTGCACGTGTATTCCTTCAATGACAAGGGTGGCAGATCTTCAAACCCTGTTATTGCAACTGGAAAAACACCATTGTGCAAATATTTTGCGCCGCCTAAAGAAAGGATTTCCATGATTCGAAGCATGTCTTCTGAGACTTGCGTAACGGAATGAGCGTTTGTAGGCTTTTCCGTACATCCAGTAATGAATGAAGTAAATGGATACGTTGCTAAAATACCAAGAGAAATGCAAGCCACAGCAGGCAATCCACCCGTATTAATAGGGACCTCAGGCTGCGCGAACCCTCCAGTGCCAACACCCACTACAGTGGCATTGTCCCCAGAGTAAAATATACCTATGCCCAGAGACTCAAGTGCCCTACCCACATGAAGAACTGCATCGTCTTTTGAAATGTTATAAATCCTTGATTCCCCTATAGCTTGCGACGCTATAATGAGTGCAACACAAGACGCGTAGCCGCAGCCCGGCAATTCAACAACACCGTTTATACAACAACCTGCACCGCCGTGGTGAACAGTTCTGCACATATAGCTCTTCACTTTTGCACTCCAGAAGCTACCACCTTTAAAAACTCCCATCGCCGCACATTTGAGCATATTCTATCACAAATCAGAATCTGCCCTCGGCATGGGTGATGTACATCACATGCCTACACGTATCCACAGTGATTTATCGTAATGTCTGCAATCCAGTCAATACTAAAAAGAGATGCTATAATATCTGCTGTCATCAAAAATGTCCCAGGAAGCTTGATAAGCACCAGATTACCGTTTGATGTAAGCTCAACAAACACCTCAGCTCCCTTCTTATCGCTTATCAATATGTCCCGCAGTGCTCCTGCACATGGAATGCCGCCACCTGAATGCAAAGCTAAGCTTTTTATCTTTTTCACCATTGATGCAAGACTTTCGTTAAAACTATGTATGCCTCTACCAACCAGTCGCGCCTTAGATATATTATAATCCATATCCATGATCACAGAGACCCCGCTATGAAATAGATCTCTGCTTTCCTCTATCGTATCACTGTTATAGAACGCAACGTCGTTAACGCCATTTGGGTCGGACACCCTGAGTATGGCGAATCTTTCCCTGTTAACGGATCTCATTCTTACGCTTGATATGACACCAGCACATTTAGTAATACCTGCTTCCCTACTTTCTTGCCGGCTACTAGCAAATCCAACACCAAACTTGTGGAGCAGCCTGGAATATTTACCCATGGGATGATACCTAAGATAGAACCCAAATGTAAAAAACTCATGCTCTACTTTTTCATCCTCTGTCCAATCTTCTACTTCTTCCAAATGGCATTCTTCTCTTTCTCCGAACAAACTGAATTGCTGCGTGTCCATGTTGATCTTTTTGTTTTCCAGCATGTTAAGAAGTACTCCCACTGACACAAAAAGCTGTTTTCGATTCGGATGAATGCTATCTAATGCACCAGACTTAATAAGGCTTTCCAAAGTCCTCTTCAGGGGAGCCTTGATCCTTACACCACTAATAAACTCCCATATGTCAGAGTACTTGGTTCCTTCCTCAGGGATAATTTCATTAGCAGTTACATAACCAACATTTCTTATCGCTCCTAATCCGTATCTTATTGCGTTACCCGACACTGAAAATTCCGCGCTGGAGAAGTTAATATCCGGTGGAATTACATCTATCCCACACTGCTTTGCCTGTTGGCACAGCAAACCAAGTTTGTCCTTGTCGTCGATATCCAGATTCATTGACGCTGTAAAAAACTCATGCGTGTAGTTTGCCCGTAGATACGCCGTTTGGAAACTTATCAGTGCATAAGCAGCTGCATGAGATTTGTTGAAGCCGTAACCCGCAAACTTTGCTACCAGATCAAATATGTAACTGGCCTTACTCTTTTCTATCCCGTTGCTGACGGCCCCATTAATAAAATCTTCTCTCTGTCTATCCATTTCATCCTTTATCTTCTTCCCCATGGCACGTCGGAGCAAATCAGCTTCTCCAAGGCTATAGCCCGCAAGGATTCTTGCTATTTCCATAACCTGCTCCTGGTATATGATTACCCCAAAAGTTTCCTTAAGAACGCACTCTATCTTTGGATGTATGTAATCAGGCTCCTCCAACCCGTGTTTTCTTGCTATGTAAACCGCTATGTTATTCATAGGCCCGGGTCTATATAGCGAGATTAGCGCAATTATATCCTGTATGCTATCAGGTCTAAGTTTACTTATCGCTTCACGCATTCCAGCACTTTCTAACTGGAATACTCCAACAGAATTACCCTGAGATAACATTTCATACGTTTTCTTATCATCAAGCGGAATTTTAGAAAGCTCTATATGCCCACCTCTCTTTTTAATTAGGGAACAAATTTGGTCGATCATGGTCAACGTACGAAGGCCCAAAAAATCAAACTTCACCAAGCCAGCTTTCTCAACATACTTCATATTGTATTGGGTGATTGGCAGTGCACATGACCGTTCATAATATAACGGGACAAAGTTCACCAATGGCTTGTCGCATATAACTATGCCTGCAGCATGAACAGAAGCGTGCCTATAAAGACCCTCGAGCTTGAGAGAGATTTCTATAAGTTTCGCTACAGTCTCATCGCTCTCTTGTTCCGCTTTCAGATTCTGGTCCATCTCGATTGCTTCTAGTAGTGTCACAGGGCTGATAGGATCATGAGGTATCATTTTGCATATTCTATCTATCTGCGCGTACGGGATTTGCATCACTCGACCAACATCACGCAGAACTGCCCTAGCTTGCAATTTCCCAAAAGTTATTATGTGTGCAACGTACCCGTACTTCTTTTGCACATATTCGATAACCTTATCCCGTTTTTCTTGGCAAAAATCTATATCGAAATCGGGCATAGAAACCCTATCTGGGTTCAAAAATCTTTCAAAAATCAAGCCAAACTCTATAGGATCAAGATCTGTTATTCCCAGCGACCATGATATCAAAGATCCTGCACCAGATCCTCGTCCCGGTCCTACCATTATATTGTTCTTTTTACTCCACACTATAAAATCTGCCACTATCAGGAAATATCCTGAGTAATCCATCGATATAACAACACCAAGCTCATATTTGAGTCGGTCCATATATAGTTCCCTCTGACCCTCATCGTCGTAAATACCCTTTGATTTCAACCTGGCCTCAAGACCAATGATGGCAGATTCCGTAAGCTCTTCTGCTTCTGTTCTTCCCTCTGAGCAGGGAAAATGCGGAAGATGTGGCTTCTTTACCTCCTGGATGAAAGAACACCTTTGGGCTACAACTATTGTGTTGTGCACTGCCTCTGGAATATCAGCGAACAAATCATGCATTTCCTTAGCGGTCTTGAGATAATGCTCTGTTGTCAATCTGTGTCTATCTTCCTGAACTACGTATGACCCACTAGATATACAAGATAGCGCGTCATGGGCATGGAAGTCACTGCGTTGCCCAAAAAAAACGTCGTTGGTCGCAATCAATGGCAATTTGCGGTCGAAAGCAAATTGAATCAACAGGCTCTCAACTTCATTTTGCGCACTTAGCCCGTGACGCTGCAACTCAACATAAATATCACCCTCAAAAGCTCGCAGAATTGCATCAATTATGTCGGTAGTCCCATCGTGTTTTCCCTGCAACGCACGCGCCAAAATGTCATCGCATCCACCTGTTAGGGCAATAAGTCCTTCACTGGCCTGCAAAAGATCGTTGAGGTTGACCCTATTTATTTTCTCCAGCTGGCTATTCTTAAAGCTGTTGCTTACAAGATCTATAAGATTTCTGAACCCCGTGCTATTTTTCGTTAATAGCAGGATGTTACCTAAGCAATCATTAGAGTTTTCAACCATGATGTTACATCCCACTATGGGCTGTATACCCGCATTAACAGCACAATCAGAAAACTCAAGTGACCCGAACAAGTTCCCAGAATCAGTCAGAGCAACAGCTGGCATCTTTTGTTCTACACACATTGCTACAAGAGACTCAACCTTTATCATTCCCTCCAAGAGTGAATAATCGCTATGCGTTCTTAGATGAATAAAAGTACGCTCCACGCTCAAAATCCATAATTAATAGCCCAGCAACGCCATTATACATACTGGGAATAGCGTAGTAAATTACACCCCTGCACACAACAAATCAAATACCAATACATCCAGCCCATTGGCACTGTTCTTCAGGTCTCACAAGGCATTTAACGATGACAATATGTTTTCATCCGCGTAATAAAAAGGCAAAATGCTTCAACATGTAATTAATAGTTTTATCGTCATGCACAATGGCAGCAATGAATCCACATATCATGCTATGGCTACAGAAATTAAACGCAAGATCAATGACTTAATGAAAGATTCACAAGTGCACATCGTGAATGAATCTGATGATCATGCAGGACACACTAGCCGGTCCGGGTACGCAGTTTCTCACCTTAAAGTTACCGTGGTATCCGACTATTTTACAGGAATGCAAAAGCTGAACAGACAAAGATTAATGCACAAAGTATTAGAAACTGAAATAAAAATGCTTCACTCCATCACCTTTGTTCTACTAACAAACGCAGAAACACCTGCTTAGGAGGCTACGACGCCCCTGCACTCAGATATCAATACCACATCAGCAGGGTTTCGTACTCTTCTTGCAGAGCCATAAATTCGAACTGCAAGAAAAGAGTACATTCATGTAGACTGAAAAACAGCCTTTTCACGGATACAAGTACACATAGCTCCAAGTTCCGTCGGAGCCTTTGCTGTATTGTTTTCTGTCGTGCATCCTATGTTTACCATCCGTCCAAAATTCTATTAGGTAAGGGACTACCCTGACACCACCCCAATGCTTGGGTCTTGGAACTTCCTTACCTTCAAGCTGCTGCTTTGTAAGCTCAAACTTTCTGAAGAATTCCTCTCTATCAGGCATAACCATGGACTGCTGCGAACACAACACACTTATTTGACTTTCCCTTGGTCTGGTAATGTGATATGCATCTGATTCCCAATCATCCATAAACTCAGCTATTCCCTCAACCCTCACTTGTCTGTAAATAGTTCTCCAATCAAACACCAAAGATACATATTGGTTTGCGGCAATTTCTCTACCTTTTCTGCTGTTAAAGTTTGTGAAAAACTCAAACCCCCTATCGTTGTACTTTTTAAGCAACACTACTCTTGAAGATGGTCTATTCTCGGTGTTGCAAGTAGAAAGCACCATGGCGGAAGGCTCCCTAATACCCCCGACTTTCAACATTTCTTCGTACCATTTACCAAAGGTAACAATAGGATTATCACTACTCTCCCGCACAACTTATATCCCCGCTTAGAACCAAATTTATTTGCAGCACTTTGTCTACTAAACTAGACCACACTTATGCAACAACTGCTGATCATACATGACCAACCTATATAATATACAGCGCAAAGGAACATTGTAACTTAAGCCCATTATTCCGCATGTTGGATAGCGTATCATGAAATTTCCGCATGCCCCAGAAGAAGCACTCCATTTTTAAGATTTCTCAAAAAATATCATAAATAAAACACAATTTTTTTCGCCCCTCATCCCTACCGCATATATCTACTCTCTCATACAGTACGGCCAGGTATTTATTTGTTCACTAACAGGAAGTAAGTGAAATTTACTCAGCGCCTTGGAAATATGCTACAGCAAATCTTTCTATTTCGCTCATATTCTCCTTCACTATCCTCTCTGCATCTTCTTGCAGTGCACATATGTTGTTAGTAGAAGCATCAGTAAAGTCATTGCTAGCTTTGTGTAACATTCCCGTAATCCTTATGTAATGTTCTTGCCCAAGAATTCTTATCATCTGATAATCCACCGCTTCCATTCCCGCATCCAGGAAGATGAGAGCTATATTTAAAATCCAAAATCCCAGTCCCCTACAAATGACTTCCTTGTGTTGATTGCGTAATCCCCCACATCCCAGTGACAGAATATAGACTTCTTCTCCAGGATATAAAAAATCAACTGCGGCATATGCACATACTGCTGGGTTGTTTGCTACCAATCCACTGTCCACAAGCAAATGCCTACGGTTGTTTATAGTCAATGCTTTAGGGGTAAAAATTGTAGGCGCTGCACAAGCAGCGCGTAGTACGTCTCGTACTTTTAGAGCACGATGTAAACTTACCCAGCTGCGGATCACTATTGTGCTCCGTGTGGTTACATCATAACTGGGTACCATAAAATTTGCGGCAAGGTCTCCTATTTTTAGGTCGCCAAAAAAATGCTTGAGTACTTTTTCCATGCTGGAAGATGAAAATCTTGCACCTGAAAATATTGATAATAAGTTTCTAATCATAGAGGTTGAGAACAAAACGGGTCCATACTTTAACAACAGCTCAAAAACCTCAGTCGCCCTATATAAGGGTTTGCCATTACTGGTTTTTGTTGTTAAAGCTGCAGCAATTATGGCACCAACTGAACTACCTGAAAAAAAGTTGAAAATCTCCCCTATAGGTTTTTGTATTATTTTTTCAAGCTCACATAGGACCCTAGCAGCTATTATTCCTCTGATGCCTCCTCCGTCAATTGAAAGAACGTATCTGGTCATGTTTCTTGCCATAATAAATTTAAAAGGAACAACCCTACAGCTGCTAAATCTCCTAGCCATAAGGTCAGATGTTAGTACAGAAAAACGTCTTAACTATAGTCCACTCTCGCTAAGCAACCGCAGTCTATCCGGAACAAAAATTTAAGATCTTTTGAAATTACCAAACAAGGCAGCTCAACAGCGCAAAGTATGCTACAATGCCTATGTATTCGCCTACTGTAGATTCTACTGAGGTTGTACACGACTCACGATAAACCTAGCCCCTACCTCTAATCCTTGGTTATTTATGCTATGGTCCAGCGAGTCAATACCTAGCGCCTCAACCTTGATGTTATTGTTGCGGAGAAAGCTCACACATTCCTCAAAATAACAAAATGGTATAACCTCATCATTCTTGCCGTGCACAACGCAAACGTCAGGCCTGGATAGTATCTTATTCCCCAGTGTGTGTGGAAAAGGAACTGCACCAGAATAAGCAACCACCGCAGCACACCTTTTTGCCCTGCTAAGCCCAACATACACGGACAACATAGCACCCTGGGAAAAACCCACCAACGCAAGTTGACTATCGCTAAGATCCAGCATTCTCAACTGCTCATCGATAAACCAGTTAACAATATTCACAGACTGCATAATCTCCGATACCGCAGTACCTTCCTCCATATTCCTAAGGCTATCCGTGAACCACGTGTACCCAGCTGGGCCATACGGGAGCGGCGCGTGCGGAGCAACAAACTGAGCATTTTTGAGGCCCACTTTTGACATGTACGGGGCTATGGCAACCATATTGTCGCCGCTGACTCCTCTCCCGTGTAACAATACAACCAAACTATCCGCCTTATCCCCAGAACGATAACAGGGCCCATTCAGTTTCGTCGTCATATCACCACGCTAAGCTCATTCAAAGTCGACTATAACAATAACTATAATTTTATATCAGTAAACAATTATGTGATGTAAGCACTGTATTTATACGATAGTACCTGAAAAAACAGAAACCATCGAGTTTATCAACCTACTCTTTGAGCTATAGGCTGAGCACCACACGAACGCCCCTCTGAACATCTATGCAGAAATCACTTTCTGCACAGTTTGCAAAAAACCAAATGCATCGTAACCCTCCACGTACACAGCAAGGTTGCACCCGCGTCTATCAAAAACACTATTTCCATAGGTGACTAAACTCCTATTAAAGCCACTAACGTTTCACACTTATCTGCAAGGGGCTAGCCCTCTGTTGCAGTGTTCTCATGAGGAATAGCCACACAAAACCGGCTCCATACTGCATAGCACACCAACCTGAACATAAAGTACGGCCAAATGCCTAACACTTACAGTCACCCGCGTTCTAAATGTATCAGCCATCATGACGTCCCCTGTCTAACAACAATATGTGAACAGAACTATGATCTTCTTCAGAAACGCTGGTGGCGTTGTTATTTTTCACATTATCTACAACATTCGCCAAGAGAACACCGTTCAAATGGTCCATTTCGTGTTGTATACATCTCGAGAGCCAACTGTAAGCCCTTATTACACATTCGTTGCCAACAATATCAGTATATCTGAGATCAACATGGCTTGGTCTGCTTATCCCTATCAGCCCGTACGGCTTTGTTGATAAACACCCCTCGAACAAAGTAACATTTTCACCAGAAAAACTCACTATCTCAGGGTTGATACACACCAGACAGCGCCCACTCAATGAGTAGTGACCTGAAATAATTTTTAAATCTTTAGCTGGGTCGAAAAGACCACTATACATGTGTATTACAAAAACTCTTATGGTGTAGCCCAACTGCACTGCAGACAACCCAATGGTTTCACACGCATCCGTTATCCTGGACATTTTGTCTACTATTTCCCTTATCCTGTCATCGACTTTCAATATGGGAGAAGATATTGTATGTAATACACCCAGCTCTTGCTTGTCTTCTATAGATAGGACCCGCATGTCTCCCCCTTGTGCAAAAATAAAAGCCTAGATTCTGAGCACTCAACTTCTCCCTGGTACATAGCAATTCAAATCCACAGGAAAATATACTCAATGCATTATCAGCACTCACTTCAACTTGTAGTATACTACATAGCGACTTGGTATATATTAATAACTGTTGCACTAGATGATCCTTTAATTGCACATTTCCTTATAACCCGTGTTAGTTTTGGTATTTTTTAGTAGGTATGGTATACTTCCAAGAGTTCTATAGGGTCCATAGATGTCGTTTTTTAGGTTAAACAACCCGCTTTTCTTATTTCCCCCTCAGGTTGCTCATAGCCTGTCGCTATTCGCTCTGAAACAGGGGATATACAGTGGGCATAGCGGGAAGATGCCGGAATGTCTGAGCTCTCAGATATTCAACTTTAGGGTTAGAACTCCCTTGGGACTGGCCGCGGGGTATGACAAAAACGCTGAAGTAATACGCCAAGTTATTGCTTTGGGTTTCGGCTTTGCGGAAGTTGGTACAGTTACAAAACATCCGCAACCTGGAAACAAAGGCCCTAGACTCTTTCGTATCCCTGAGCAAAAAGCTGTAATAAATTGCTTAGGGTTTAACAACAAAGGTGTAAAACATCTGCTCAAAAAAGTCGATTCTAAAGACCTTAACAACATGGTATTTGGAATCAATGTGGGAATGTCAAGAAACTGCGATGATGCCCCCTCAGAGTACGCTGAGTTGATAAAGAAGGTGTATGGACTTTCCAGCTATATAACAATCAATCTTTCTTCTCCAAACACTGTAGGATTGCGTGAACTACAGCAAAAGCAAGCTCTTAATGAGGTTCTGTCTGCAGTAAAAGATGCACGACGCTCAGTAGATCATGCGGAATCAGTGCCCATAATGCTCAAGATCGATCCTGACGTCTCTGATGAGCTATTGCAAGACATAGTAGATGAGGCATTAAGGCATAAGATAAATGGCCTGATCGTAGGAAATACTACTACGAATTTCGATCTTCTGGAAACACAGGCACCAACACACAGCGGTGGCTTAAGTGGACAACCTTTGTTTGGTTTGTCGACAAAAGTTCTGGCGGATACATACTCTTATACAAGAGGAAAGCTTTTGCTCATAGGCTGCGGCGGAGTGAGTAATGGAGCTCAGGCTCTGGAAAAAATACGTGCTGGAGCTTCATTGGTGCAACTATATACTGCCATAGTATATGAGGGTTTTGGCGTGGTAAATAAGGTAAACAAAGAACTTGCTGAACTTTTGACGCGCGATGGATTTACTAAGGTAGAGCAAGCCGTGGGAATAGATGTGAACTAGGGAAATTTTAGATGATATCTATTATTGACATTGGAAATACAAACTTGAAATTTGCGCTTTTTGAAGGTGGTAGGTTCCTACATAGTTGGCGTATATCTGTTAGCAGCATAGGCACAGCTGCAGGGATTTATGCTGTGTTGAAAGTGTTGTGTACATCCAAAAACATAGACATTCACTGTCTGAAAGGTGCTGCTATATCCAGTGTAGTACCCTCTACATATGGCACGATAAAAGAGCTATTCGAAAGCTTTTTGGGTATTATGCCGGTGTTTATAACGGGGGCCCATGCAGACCTATTTGGGATACGGGTACTCGTGGAAGAGAAAATAGTTGCAGCGGAAACAGTACAAATTGGCCCCGATAGAGTAGCAGACGTTGTGGCTGCACGTACGTTGTGGCCTGACAGAGATCTTCTAGTAGTGGACATGGGCACCGTTACTGTTTTCAACCTGTTGGATAAAAGTGGAACGCTTCTAGGGCAAGTTTTTGCTCCGGGTCTATCCTGCTTAACCAAAAGCATGAGTGCTTGTGCAGCACTTCTTCCCCAGGTGTGTGTTAACGTGCCCTCAAAAGTCATATGCAACTCGTCTATTTCTTCAATGGAATCAGGTCTTTACTGGGGATATATTTCTATGGTTGAGGGAATAATCAACAGGATATCCGCAGAAGCACTCGGTATGTCACTGTACGTAGTAGCTACAGGAGGAGGGTCCAATCTAGTAGGTAACAATGCCCCTATACATGAGACTGACAGCTTGTTAACCATAAAAGGCATTCTGCAGATCTATGAAAGGCTGAAGGAAAATTGATGACCTGTTGTCCTTATAGCAGCAAAATCCCCACAACCCCAGCACTAGGCGAAGGCCTATATCTCCTTCGCCATAGTCCCGCTATTACAAGTTTACGTAGTCTCCTCTAAAACTCCGCTGATCTTTTCATCCATGTCAGCAACGCCCGACAATAATTCAGAATTCAGTGCCAAAACACGAATTTTGCCTCCGGCATATGTTTTCATACCAACAGTGCCCGGTGTAACTGTTATTGAGTTAGCAAGCATAAATAGGCCAACATCGCTTTTTTGGTTTATATTCATCACAGCAATAACGGGTTTGCATGGTTCACAACGAACTCCGAGTATCTTTTTGGTTACATAAGTAGTTGATATAGCCACTTGCCACGCCAACCATAAGCAATACCGGAATGCTTTTACGATTGTAATTATACCCCATGAGCGTATACCATGGCTTTCGACTGATATGGTACCTTTCAAAGCGTTACGCATAACAACAGAAAGGACGGAACTGATCATCCCCATAGAAACAAAAAACGCGTCAAAGTACCCGGATAACACAAGCCAAAGCAGCATTTGAGCAAAACAACACCAAAGGACATCCTTTCTAAACAACTTATCCCCTCTAACCTACTGTAACATCGTGATAATGCGTAATTGTATAAACATCAATATTTACTGCAGATATATTCTATTTTGTTGCTTTTATGTGCAATGTACGCATCACATTTAGATGATATTTTCATTATAGCTATACTAGAAGAATATCCCCTTCCTTTCGAAATTTTAGTTATAGTTCAAAGAAAAACATTCAGGGTATTAGGAACACGTATTACAAAAAATCCTTTTGGAATGTTTGATTATTTACCTCTCCTTTGCTACACATACCTAATCGGATTGTTGAGTATTGCCAGCTTTGTATGCTACTGCCTGCGCCCCGGCAAACGGGTCACCTCATAGCAATCTGAATATCTTAATTTGCACCGTGAGCACGTATTACGCGTGCGTTTATGGTGCCAGTTTAGATCGCAGTAAATGGGTTCAGAGGTAGTCTCCGTGCTGAAGGATGTTCTGAGAGAAAGGTTAAAATCCATAGAAGACAGAGGATTACTTCGAACGCTAAAAAGCAGCACTCTACTGACATCGTTGGAAGGACGTAAGATACACACCGCAGAGGGTGATGCGCTCATTTCCTTTTCCTGCAATGACTACATGGGTCTTTCAACACATGAACAAGTAAAACAAGCCGCAATTGAGGCTATACAGCTTTATGGTGTGGGGTCTCGAGCTTCGCGCTTAGTGACAGGGAACCACCCTCTGTATAGTGAGCTCGAGGAAAAAATAGCAAAAGTGTATAATACCGAGTCTGCATTGGTTTTTAGCAGTGGATATCTTGCTAATATCGGAAGTATATCAGCGCTGGTTGGTCGGCATGACATGATTCTCGCAGATCGGTTCGTACATGCATCTTCTATTGACGGAGCAAAGCTATCCGGTGCGACAATGTACAGATTTGCACACAACGATGTTAGACACTGCTACAAGGTACTACAAGAGTTTAGAAGCCAGCACGAGAATTGTCTAATCCTTGTTGAAAACGTGTATGGGATGGATGGTGATCTGGCCCCAATAGATGAACTTGTGTCACTGGCAAAAGATTGGAATGCATGGTTAGCCGTGGACGCTGCACATGGGTTTGGTATGCTTAGCGTGTCACAACCAGACATATACGTGGGCACGTTGTCGAAAACTACGGGCGCTTTGGGAGGATATGCGTGTGCGTCGAAAGTGATAATAGACTATCTTTTGAATAAAGCCCGTAGTCTAATATATACTACTGCGCTGCCACCAGCTATAATCGCTGCTGCAAGTACTGCTATAGATCTTTATGTGCATCAACAAGACGTTCCGATACGTTTTGCAAAGGAGTTTTGCCAAATACTCGGGCTGCCTGCGCCGAAAAGTTATATAGTACCTCTGATAATGAAGGACATAGAGAGCGCAGTATTGGGAGAACAAGAACTTGCGAAGAGAGGGATTTTGGTATCTGCAATTCGCCCCCCTACAGTTCCCACTCCTAGGTTAAGATTCACTTTTACTGCTGCGCACAAGTTAATTGAAGTTCACAGGCTCTGCAACGCTTTGAAAGAGACAGGTATTCTGGCAAACAGTGTCGTTGCTCAAGAATAGGTTTATGGTCGACTCCGTTAGTTTAAAGGCGTGTTAAAACAAGCAACATTGCGGCGCGGCACAAGCCGCGCATAAGTGCCTGCTACTCAACCTAATGATATGTACCACAGGCAGGCATTTGTTTACACCACGCTATAACATTAACTCTTAAACCATGCGCAAAGCCATAGTGATAAGTGTCATTGATATCACATGGTGGTCGCTGTAAACATACGGTAATAGTGACAAAAACGTTTGTAACTTGAGTTGCAGATATTTTTTCAATGATCAAACCCATAGGTAGCCCCGTAATGTGCTAATTGCTAATTCAGTATCTAAAACCCGCACAGCCACTGTGACTCTACATCCTGTTCCACACTTTGCGCATAATAAAAAACTAGCTATTTATGCTCTAGCAAAAAAGCAAACCTATCAATAGGTGATATCGTCTACGGAGGCGATTCGTTAGCTTGGTGCTCAGATATAGCACAGACACCTCATTTACAACACACAAACAGCCGTTCTCGTACCCTATTGAGCGGCGCAATCTATAACATATAACTCCCCATAAGAGGAGCATTTCATTACCTTAAACCAACAAACAGTTACTGTACCAACGCTGTCGAATCTAGGTTCTTGTAACAGTTCTGATTTTGCATATTACTAGTTACAGGCAAAATAAGCTTTTGCCCCAACAACATATGATTAAGCACAGACGTCATTATTCCACATAGTGGTTTCATTAAAAAATGACCTGTAAATGTACATTTTACACGGAAAAACCTTTACAATTAACAGCGCTACAGCTGCGCCCTAATGCCATTACCGCAAATTTTTGTCATCAATCTCCTAGCATATAGGAGGTAATAAACTAAGCGTTTTTCTTTAAACAAAATGGTATACTTGTAGTACAATACGGTTTGCATGCCAGAAAAATTGTCTCACCTCGTTAGGCTGATATCACTGCGACAGAGTGGTGCCATGACCTTTGCGTTACTGTCTTTGCAGTAAAAAATTTGCTTCTTTTGAATAATTCTGACCATTTAGTTTGTGTGTATGAGTTTAACGAAGAATTTAGCGTAATATCGCAAGAAATTTACCCAACAACCTAAAAATGTTAGTTGTCCAGTACCATAAGATTGTGTAGAGTGTTCATGTTGAGAGGAGTTTCGGCGTTTTGGGGCCGTAGCTCAGAGGATAGAGCGTCAGATTCCTAATCTGTGTGCGCGCGTTCGAGTCGCGCCGGCCCCACCAAATCTAGTCTTTAAGGAGGACCCGTGCACATATCTCACACGTTGGAGGTTTATCTTCTCTTGTTCGTCGATAGCATGGTCGCATCTCTAGTTTTGCCCCTCAGTAGATTCACTGCGTTCAATATTATGTGCTGTTTTGGTGGATATGGGGTCACACCATCAGTGTTAATAGGAGCCCTAGGAGCATCTCTTGGGGGTCTTATTAATTGGTTTCTTGGTAGGCTCTTGTTCCTTGCGAGAATGAGTTATCACAAATCTTCCGCGTCAGTATCATCCGTGAACTGCTACATTTCTGTTATCCTTCTTTTATTGCTTACTGCACTGGGCTGGGTTCACGTGGTCGGATCACTGATAAACGTAGTATGCGGGTATCTCCGTATACGGCATGTATACACTTTATGTGCGGTGTTTCTGTCATACCTCGGATACATGGTCTATAGTCTATCACTGGGGAATTGCCTTCTTCTGAACATGTAGCCGTTGTGTTAGTAGGCTAGTAAAAACAAAAGCCTATCCCTCGTCAAGGAGCTACCACAAACGCATTGCTCAGAGAACACAGCGTAGGGACACAATGGCTCGAATATGGACCACAAAAAAATCGAAAGTTAACACAGCTAACGCATAAAATCTCCAAACGTACATCATAGTTATACACTGTGGAGAACAACACAAAATGGCTACAGTAGGCATTTATCTTGTTAACAACACATCTTTGTTTTCCACAGCTTTTGACATTTCAACATACTTTAGCCACAGAATAACAATAGATGCAAAAATAGGACTCTCGCATGATAAAAGTTTTGTCACAAGAAAAACTAACTTGGTAAGTACCTACATACTTTGAAAACAAAAAATGTGTATTGCTCAATGCGTACCTAGACCGAACACAACAGAGTGAAGCTCCATCCTTTCGAATCATTACGATAGCACAGACACTAATCTGCGTGTTGGTTTTCCTCATGGCACTATTACAGGAATAAAGAAAAAACGTTAGCAAAGTGATTTTTTACAATCCCCCCTCCCCCATGAAGTGCCAACATGCTTGATGTCACATAACAGAAGTTTGATTGACCACCTTAATGTAATAAATCTACATCTACATACTTATTCAGCAACGTACTACAGAGAAACCACCACGCACAACATCACATAACACTTACCCGGAATATACATCGACCCAAACCACGTTTTCTATTGCGCGTCGTGAACACATTGTCGTCCAAATCACTAAAACAAAGAAAAGTTTCCGTCCGAGAACAGCAGCACAGTAACCACAGAAAAACAGCTACGCAGCTGCCACAGAAACACCCTCTGCCAACACCAGAATCTTAAAGTTATGGTCTTCAACACCATGTCACGACTACCTTCCTAGCAATACAATGTTTTGCCATTGTCTGCTCTATAACTTTAACATTCTAGCCCCAAAAACACACGTAATAGTAACTCACCTCTATGGAGAGTCGGCTGCACAAGTTGCATGCATTCTAGAACACAAACAACTCTTTCGTTCCCAGAGCACACTGCACGTTGCTACGTGTTGGTATGCGATACTATTCAACTACAACAACCGCTAAGCATACAATGTATGACAGACATCTAGTGCCGCATGTACCGCAAAGTAAGCTAATATGCTCATAAGATATAATCACAAACAACTTGCAAACGTAACTCTCATCTCCTCTCGGTAGCAACACACACTGTTCTACTGCAGATATACTCATACTCTATTTTGTTGCTTTTATGTGCGATATACGACCACATTTAGGTAATATTTTCATTATAGCAACGCTAGAAGAATATCCCCTTCCTTGAATTGCAGCATTGCGCGAATCGTAAGTCTCAAATTCCCCAAGAAGCTCATTTAACTACGTTACTTGTGCCCAAGAAATTGGTCCACGCTCTCCTCTTTAACCTTAGCTTTTGCGGGAATAAAAACGTGCGCTGCGTTTTTTGCCCAAAAACATTTGAAGCGCTCTGTTAACAGCATCTACAAATGTAATGGAATTATACTACGATGCGCCGCCAGCGGTAATGTTTAAAAATTTTGCTGCGTATTTTGAAATACTCTCGTGGTAACTATTCCGAGTATAATGTTTAAGGGCAGTTTTGAACAAATCCGCAAGATAACACAACAATTAGGCTCGAACAAAATTTTAAATACCCTAACATCTACTTGGAAAAACAAATATGCATGATTCACAGTAATTATTAGCGGGTCACATTATTTGGAAACCAAAAGTCTTGCACCAAAGATACCGCACAACTAAAGCACACGTTGCTTAAATTCCGCCCTTCTTCTTTCGTGCTGTCCAAAACCATAACCATCTTACACCCATATGATAAGACACTGTAAGTTGCCTACACCAAACGTACAAGTAAAGCAGGTTTTTCTTAGGGCATAAAAAAGCGTCACCTCCCCGCTGAGATACATGAAAAAAAGAGAGACTTCCATGTTGAAAAGTTTTAAGGCTGTTTCACAACTGTGCTTAACAAACACAAAGATTTACCACATGATTACTACACTACATAAACGTTACCCTGCTTAACAAGTAATTATTCTATTCGCGGACATAGCATATGCCTGATTTTTCACTAGAAGATTCATTATGTACAAACAAAAACAATGTCATCATTGGAGTTGACGAGGTGGGGTATGGCGCTATCGCTGGCCCTGTTGTTTCGGCTGCTGTGTATATAACGGACCGCAATAGTCCCTGTCTAGCTGCTGTGCGAGACTCAAAAAAGCTAACCGCAAGACAACGCGAAGCTATATTTCAAAAAATAGAAACTTTTGCCATTTTCTCAGTTGGGTTCGCAAGCGTCTATGAAATAGAAACAAGTAACGTGCTCGCTGCTTCTCACATTGCAATGCGTAGAGCAATAGAAACTCTCAACGTTCCCCGCATTGATCTTGTCCTTGTGGATGGAATAAGGGAGCCGTGTTTAAGTTGGAAGAGCAAAGCAATAGTGAAAGGCGATAATTTAAGCACATCGATAGCAACCGCATCAATTATTGCAAAAGTCACTCGGGATAGGTTTATGGCAGAATTGCACACTCGCCATCCCGAGTACCTCTGGAACAAAAACTGCGGATACGGCACAAAAGCACATATCCTAGCTCTTTCACAACATGGAGCCACACCTCATCACAGGCGCTCTTTTGCACCTGTGAAAAACCAAAGCACAAAATAGTACACCCTGGCATTGAAAGCGAAAAGTGAAATCCCCAACACCTAGGAAGCTGCAAAAAGAAGAAATCCTCCCCCCTTATCCGGGAACAAAAATCACAAATATGCGCCTATATCGCTCACTCATCCGCATTGTTGGGAAAAAACTTCCCAAAAAACAACACCTATTCCTAATAATCCACTACTGAACCACCAAGATCGCTGTCACCCTGGGCTTGCGCCTGGCCCATCTCCGTAACCGAAGCTCCCAAGTCACCCATAATTTCGCGTAGCTCACTGTTGTAGTAGGTAGCGTAATCGCTCTGATCAAGCATAGCAAGCTTCTTAATCTTATTCATTATGAATCCTGTACCCGCGGGTATTAGACGCCCCACAATAACATTCTCTTTCAACCCATACAGAGAATCTTCTTTCCCCGAGAACGCAGCTTCAGTCAATACCTTGGTGGTCTCTTGAAAAGATGCAGCCGATATGAACGAATTCGTGTCAAGGCTCGCTTTCGTTATACCTTGGAGTATTGGTATATAAGAAACACCCTTCTTACCAGCCTCCTGAAGTTTTCTATTCAACTTCAGCACTTCCTCACGTGACACGTGCTCCCCAACCAGGTACATAGTGTCACCCGGCTCAGTAACCTCTACTTTTTGCAACATCTGCCTCAGAATGACTTCAATGTGCTTGTTATCTATTTTAACACCTTGCAGCCTATACACCTGCTGTATTTCAGATATCATGTAGCCAGCTAAAGCCTCTGTACCCAATACCCGTAGTATATCATGCTGATCAGGATCCCCATCCATCAATAGATCACCTTTGTGCACGAAATCCCCCTCATTAACTATGGTGTGCTTACCCTTAGGCACAAGATACTCGACCACAGGCAGGCTCTCATCAGCAGGCCGAATAAATATACGCCTCTTGGAACGGTAGTAATCCTTACCAAACTCCACGTAACCGTCAACATCACTAACAATGGCATGCTCCTTAGGTCGACGCGCTTCAAATAACTCAATAACCCTAGGTAACCCCCCAGTAATATCCCTAGTCTTGATAGAGCCTCTAGGAATCCTTGTAATAACATCCCCAGCATGCACTCTCTGCCCATCTTGAACGTTCAACACAGCACCAATTGGCACAAAGTAACTCGCTTCTAAATCATTAGACAAAGTAACCACAGCACCATTGTCATCAAGCAAAACCAACCTGGGCCGCAGGCTAGCACCCTGCAAATGCATTTTCCAGTCAACAACAACTCTATTCGAGATACCCGTAGATTCGTCAAGAACCTCGTTTATTGAAACACCGTATATGAGGTCTACATATTTTATAGTTCCAGTCTTCTCGGTAATTATCGGTATAGTGTAAGGATCCCACTCAGCTATCTTCTCCATCATATTTACACATTGCCCATCAGAGACATACAGCTTCGCACCGTAAGGCACACTGTGGCGCATCTTCTCGTTGCCCACACTATCCGACAGAACAACCTCACACGACCTGCTCATCACAATTTGATTACCATATTTATCAGTAACCACGTTGCTATTTACCAATTTGACGTGCGCATCCATTAGTGCGATGAGGTTAGACACCTCCACACCACGCATAGCAGTACCACCAACGTGAAATGTTCTCATGGTCAGCTGCGTACCCGGTTCACCAACAGATTGAGCAGCAATAACACCCACTGCCTCCCCTATGGACACAAGATCACCTACCGCAAGATCCCTACCATAACAAAGCGCACAAATACCCTGCTTGGCTTCACAAGTGAGTGGTGATCTCACCTTAACAGCGTCCAATCCGGCAACTTTTATCTTCTCTACTTTACTTTCATCAATTAGCTCCCCAGCACTTAGAAGCAACTCACCGGTAACAGGATTAAACGCATCAACCGCTGCAACCCTACCAAGCACAACACTATCAAGCGTCGCAACAACCACTCCCCCTTCTATCACAGCACGAGCAACAATACCTCCACTAGTACCGCAGTTGTGCTCAACCACTGTGCAGTCCTGCGCAACATCCACCAACCTACGCGTTAGATATCCAGAGTTCGCGGTCTTCAGCGCAGTATCCGCTAACCCCTTACGAGCTCCGTGTGTAGAATTAAAATATTCAAATACGCTCAAACCTTCCCTGAAATTGGAAATGATAGGAGTCTCAATAATCTCTCCCGATGGCTTGGCCATCAATCCGCGCATACCCGCAAGCTGTTTCATCTGAGACGCAGAGCCCCTGGCCCCTGAGTTCGCCATCATATAGATAGAATTCAGCTTCCCCTTCTTGTCACTTAAGGATATTGCTTTCATCATGTCTCTAGCTATGAGATCAGTACACTTGGACCACTCGTCCACCACCTTGTTATAGCGTTCACTCTTCGTTATTAAACCGTCCTGATACTGAATCGAAAACTCCCGGATCTTTTCGCTAGCATCCTCAACATGCGCAGCTTTAGTATCAGGTATGATCATATCCTTACAACCAAAAGAAATACCCGATTGGGAAGCATATTTGAATCCCAAATACATAAGCTTGTCGGAAAACTCCACCGTTTCCTTCTGACCACAACTCCTGTACACAAGGTCAACAATAGAGGTGATCTCTTTAACCGTAAGAACCTGGTTTACAAGATCAAAAGTAAGGTCCTTATGTTTAGGAAAAATCTGCCAAAGTATCAACCTGCCTGGCGTAGTTTCTATGATTTCACTGCGGTTAGCACCTCCATTACTATTGCGCTGCATCCTGTATTTTATCTTAGAACAAGTATGCACTATACCCTCATGCAGCGCATACTCAACGTGGCTAAAGTCAGCAAAAGTCTGCACTTCTTCTTTTCCTTCCGGATCAATCTCCTCCAACGTGAGATAATATATACCTAAAACAATATCCTTAGACGGCACTATGATAGGTCTACCATTAGAAGGACTTAAAATGTTATTAGTAGACATCATCAACACTCTGGCTTCCAACTGCGCCTCAAGAGACAACGGCACATGCACCGCCATTTGATCTCCATCAAAATCCGCATTGAAGGCACTACAAACCAGAGGATGCAACTGTATAGCCTTACCTTCTATGAGAACAGGGTCAAATGCCTGCAATCCCAATCTGTGAAGAGTAGGAGCCCTGTTAAGAAGAATAGGATGCTCCCTGATAACTTCATCAAGAACGTCCCATACATCTGGTTTTTCACTCTGGATCATCTTATTAGCAAGTTTCACTGTTGGCGCTATGCCGTACATTTTCAATTTGGAACAAATAAATGGCTTAAACAGCTCCAATGCCATCTTTTTCGGCAGACCACACTGATGAAGTTTCAAACTGGGGCCTACAACTATCACTGACCTACCAGAGTAATCCACACGTTTACCCAGCAGATTCTGACGGAACCTCCCCTGCTTTCCCTTAAGCATGTCGCTTAGAGACTTCTTGTACCCTATGCTACCCGTCCTACTAGAAACATAGCTCCGCCTGCTGCTATCAAAAAGCGCATCAACCGCCTCCTGTAGCATTCTCTTCTCATTACGGATCATAATAGCAGGAGGATTTAACTTCAGCAGCTTTTCCAGTCTGTTATTACGGTTTATTATAGTCCTGTAATGGTGGTTCAAATCAGATACTGCTGGCCTTCCATTCTCCAACGAAACCAACGGCCGCAAATCAGGCGGGAGCACTGGTATAACAGTCAGAATCATCCACTCAGGCCGGTTTCCTGACTTGATGAAATTCTCGATAATGCGTAGCCTCTTGACTACCTTCTTCCTCTTCATTTCCGAAGTAGTAGATTCCAACTCTGACCTTAACCCAGCCCTAATAGCCTCAAGATCAAGACGAGTAAGAAGCTCCCTAATAGCCTCAGCACCAGTCAAAGCGAAAAAGCCATCCTCGCCGTATGCGTCCCTAGCCTGATTATAAACACCCTCGCTGATCACCTCACCCTTGGAAAAGGGAGTTGTAACAGGGTCAATAACTACAAAATCTCCACTGTACAAAATGCTCTCAATAGACTTCAAAGGCATGTCGAGCAACGCACCTATACGAGACGGCAGGGACTTAAGAAACCAAACATGCGCAACGGGAGAGACCAACTCTATATGCCCCATCCTCTCCCTTCTCACCTTAGAAGAGGTAACCTCTACACCACATTTTTCACAAACTATTCCGCGGTAGCGCTTCTTACGATACTTACCACAAAGACATTCATCATCGTTCACCGGCCCGAATATCTTAGGACAGAACAATCCACCCTTTTCCACCTTAAAAGTACGATAGTTAGTGGTAGAGATGTCCTTGATCTCACCATATGACATAGCCCTTATGCTTTCCGCACTGGCTATGGATATGCAAATCTTATCGAACGACTGCGCTATGCTGGTATAGCCATACAAATCCAATGTCTTCATACTGTAAATCCCTACTCAACTTCGCTATTAGTAAACTCTTTGTCCTGTTTCAAGACAACGTTAAGACACAAAGAGCGCAACTCCTTGACCATAACATTGAATGATTCGGGGATACCACATTCAAAGTTGCTGTCCCCCTTGATTATGGATTCGTAAATTCTCACCCTGCCTACAATGTCATCTGATTTAACAGTTAGCATCTCCTGCAAAGTGTAGGCAGCACCATAAGCCTGCAACGCCCAACATTCCATTTCACCAAATCTCTGACCACCAAAATGAGACTTACCTCCAAGAGGCTGCTGAGTAACCAGTCCGTAAGGACCAACCGATCTAGCATGTATTTTATCGTCCACAAGGTGGTGAAGCTTAAGCATGTAGATGTACCCTACAGTGACCTTACGATCAAACTTTTGCCCCAGACGCCCATCATAAAGATCAACTTGACCAGATGGATCCACATCCGCTAGCTCCAAAAGCCGTGAAATCTGCGCATCCTTAGGTCCCTCAAACACGGGAGCAGCCATGGGCACCCCCTTCCTCAATCTGTTGGCAAATCGCAACAAATTATCACCAGACATGGAAGCAACGTCAGCAGCCAAATCCTGTCCCTTGTACACCTCTCCTAAAAACTCTCTCACTTTCTCCAAGTTCGAGCCTTCCTCTTGCTCTTGGTCAAGCATTCTGCCAATTTTCTTGCCCAAATTAATAGATGCCCATCCCAGGTGGGTTTCAAGAATCTGCCCAATGTTCATCCGTGAAGGTACCCCTAGAGAATTTAAGATGATGTCAACGGGAGTCCCATCTTCCAGATGCGGCATGTCCTCAACAGGTACTATTCTAGAGATCACCCCCTTGTTCCCATGTCTACCCGCCATTTTATCTCCTGGCTGCAGGTTGTGCTTTACCGCAACAAAAACTTTAACAATAGTCAGAACACCCTGCGGTAAGTCATACCCATAGTTGAGCTTGTCTATCTTTTGTTCAAACTTATTGTGAGCTCCCGTAACTATCTCATCAAATTTATTTCTCATATCAGAAACCTTGTCAGAGATAGTAGGATCAGAAAGCCCTTTACTCCATAAAGAATCAACAGTTGACGATGCTATCAGCGCATCAATATCAGGATATCCATCCAACCCTATGTTCGCAGTACGAAGCAGTTTCTTCAGCTCATCATGAAAGTATTCACTCACTACATCTATCTCGTAGTCACGCTCCTTCATGAAGTTACTAATCTCACTTTGCTTGATAAGCAAGGATCTATCATTCTCCTCTACACCCCTTCTCACGAACACATGAACGTCTATCACAGTCCCCTCAACATCGGGAGGGAGATACAGAGAAGAATCGACACAGTCGAATACTTTTTCCCCAAAAATCGTGACCAAAAGTTTAGTCTCTGGTGGTAGCGACACCGGCGGCCTAGGTGTCACCTTACCAACTAAAACACTTCCCGCAGAAACTTCAGCCCCTATGTTAACTATACCCACATCATCCAAATGACTGAGGCTTTCCTCGTTAACATCGGGAACAGAACGCATGATTTTCTCTGGACCCAGCGGAGTATCCCTCACCACACATTCAAACTCTTCTATGTGAATTGACGTGAATACATCCCTTTTCACGACTTCACTGGACATCACTATAGAGTCCTCGAAGTTATACCCCTGCCATGACATAAATGCTACAAGGACATTTTTCCCTAAAGCTAATTCTCCTTTGTCTATAGCAGCACCATCTGCAATAACATCCCCAGCGCGCACATAGTCACCTATCTTGACTATGGGCTTCTGATTTATGCACGTGTTGTGGTTGGAACGCTGGAACTTCCTCAGCTTATAAATATCAACACCCAAGTATTCATCCTTATTTTTATCAAAGGCACGCACCACAACATATGAACCATCAACCCTGTGCACAATCCCATCGCGCTTAGCCAACACAACAGCCCCCGAACCCGCCGCAACAACGGATTCCATACCTGTTCCAACAAGTGGGGCCTCAGCCTTTAATAATGGAACCGCCTGGCGTTGCATGTTAGAACCCATAAGAGCACGGTTTGCATCGTTATTTTCCAAAAAAGGAATCAGTGACGCCGCCACCGAAACAATCTGTTTTGGAGAAACGTCCACATAGTCAACTTCTTCCCCTTTTACCATGACGAAGTTGCCCCCATGCCTACAATACAGCATGTCGTCGACAAATCTGTTGTTCTCATCTAACGCAGCCCCTGCGTCTGCTATGTAATAATCTCCTTCCTGCGTTGCTAAAAGGTACTCGACAACGTCCGTCACAACACCATCAACAACTTTCCTGTATGGACTTTCAATAAACCCATACTTATTGATCTTCGCGTATATAGCCAAGCTACTAATCAACCCAATATTCTGCCCCTCAGGTGTCTCAATAGGACAGATCCTTCCATAGTGAGTTGGATGCACGTCACGCACCTCAAACCCGGCCCTTTCTCTTGTTAACCCCCCAGGACCAAGCGCAGACAACCTACGCTTATGTGTAACCTCAGATAACGGATTCGTCTGATCCATAAACTGAGACAACTGCGAAGAACTAAAAAAGTCTTTAAGAACCGTAGCCAGAACCTTTGGATTGACAAAATCGCAAGGCATTGCGTTATCAAAATTCACGGACGACATATAATCCATAATCATCCGCTCAAGCCTTAATATACCAATCCTGAACTGATTCTCTATAAACTCACCTACAGACCTAACTCTTCTGTTTCCTAGATGGTCAATATCATCGACCACTCCTTCACCGTCTCGCAGTAAGACTAGTTTCTTTATAACATGTACTATGTCTTCCTTAGTCAAAACAGTAAGGCTCTCATCTACATCGAGACGTAAGTGGCTATTGAGTTTGATCCTGCCCACAACGGACAGATCATACCTTTCTGATTCAAAAAACAACCCACTGAAGAAAGATTTCACTGCATCCAAATTTGGGGATTCACCAGAACGCAACACCCTGTATATCTCAAACAGCGCATCTTCTTGGGTTATATGTCTGTCTAAAAACAACGTGTTTAGTACATACGGTCCGACAGTCAGGAAATCTATATTGAGAAACGCTATCTCTGCGATATCAAAAAGCTCCAACTTCATAATGTGCTCAGATGTTATTGCCTCTCCAGCAGAAACAATCACCGCACCACTATCGGGGTCCACCAAGTCTGTAGCTACAAACATTCCCGCTATAGCCGAAAACGGAACAAGATACTCACGCAAACCGTCCGCACATAATTTTTTCGCAACCCTCAAGGTAATTCTTGTGTTAGCCTTTACCAACACATTGCCTTCAACGTCCATCAAGTCGTAGGACAACCTAACACCCTTGAAACGATCAACGGTAAAAGGAACCCTCCAACCCTTATCACATCTCACGTAAAGAACTTTGTCATAAAATGCGTCGAGAATGTCATTGTTTGACATTCCGAGTGCCTTGAGCAGATATGAAACCGGAAGCTTACGTTTTTTATCTATCCTGAAGTAAATTATGTCCTTGATGTCGAACTCAAAATCTAGCCATGATCCCCTGTATGGGATTATGCGCGCAGAGTATATGAGCTTACCAGAACTGTACGTTTTCCCCTTATCACTGTCAAAAAACACCCCAGGAGACCTGTGCATCTGCGATACTATAACACGTTCAATGCCGTTGATGATAAAGGTACCGTACGATGTCATCATCGGCAGGTCACCAATAGACACCTCCTGCTCCTTCATGTACTTAACGCTTCTCTCAAGAGTCCCTTCGTCCATGACATATTTAACTTCTTTGAACGAAACCTCCTGGACTTTCCAGACAACAAAACGTAGCGTAATACGCATAGGAACGGAGAAAGTTATGCCCCGCTTTATGCATTCGTACTCATCATACTGAGGCTCACCAATGTTATAGCTAACAAATTCAAGAACAGCTCTCCCCAAGGGATCACGAATGGGAAACATGGACTGAAATATGCCTTGTATCCCCCCTTCACTTCCCTTACCTATTCCGATAAAGGCGTCATAAGAATCCCTCTGTATCCTTATCAAGTCACTCAAAGAATCGCGAATATCTATAGACCTCGCGTAAGAAAGCCTAGGAACAGCATCGAAATCATTCAGCACATACCCGGGACTAGCACCACCCGCAGAAGACATCAACTCCCTCAAAAACCACTATAACAAATCAATCTAGTTACTTCAGACTCACCTGAGCTCCAGCATCTTCTAGCTTCTTCTTTACCTCTTCAGCTTCAGCCTTCTTGAACTTCTTGCCTTCAACCAGCTCTCTCGATCCTTCCTGTTCGACAAAATCCTTGGCTTCCTTTAACCCCAGACTCGTACACTCCCTCACAGCCTTAATAACGGCAATCTTCTTGTCAGCAGCGTACCCGTCAAACATAACGACAAACTCTGTTTTTTCAGCTTCCGCAGCGGCACCTCCACCTTGAGCAGCACCCCCACCAACAGACATCGAAGCCATGAGACCACCCTTGGGGAACCCTAATTTGTCTTCTATCTTTTCTACCAATGCAGCTGCACTACACAGATCAAGCTCGCAAATCTTTTCCACCAAAGCATCCAAATCAACACCACTCATAACAAACCCCTAAAATCCTACTTTTTTTCCAACGCTCCTGCAGAAAGCTCAATACAACAACCAGTAGCACATCAACTGCCAGCCTTTCCCCAGTAACAGCAGCAACACAGAGTCCTAACAACCCCAGAATAAGCAACAACCACAAAAACACCAACATCCACTAAAGTACTATTTCTCGCCGCCAATAGCCCTCAAACAATTAGCCAACCTCATAGGAATGCCATAAGCTATCAGACTGACGATACGCACACGCAACTCTTCCAAGGATGGCAAAGTAGCAAAGTAAACAACCTGCTCGGCAGACAACATCCGACTACCGTCATAGGCGCATATGAGAGAAACTTTGTCCGCACGAGACTTCGTAAACGCATGCAGAGTTTTAGAGAGCGTAACAACATCTTCAGAATACGCCACGAACACCGCACCCTTAAATTTGTCTCGCAATTCTGCCTTATCAGTACCACCTAGCGCGATACAAGCTATACTGTTTTTTACCACTGACAAGCCACATCCAGCCGCCTTCAGTTCTTTCCTTAGCAACGCAAAATCCCCAGCAGTCATTGATTTAAAATTCGCAAGCACCAAACTTCCGTATCTAGAAAACACACCGCCAATATTCTGCAGGTGCCTCTCTTTCTCTAATCTCCTCACCGCAAACCTCTAATTTCCATTCCGCACACAACTCACCCCAATCCAGCTATTCTAAAGGATTTACCCATAGTAGAATTGAGGAACACAGCCCTAAGGAAAGTACCCTTGACAGTAGAGGGCTTCATGTTTTGAACAGAAGAAATCACAGCCCGCAGATTCTCTATCAGGTCCTCACGAGAAAACCCTACGTCGCCGATCTTTACATGTATAATGCCATACCTATCCGACTTAAACCTTACCTGCCCAGACTTTATAATACCCACCATCTTTGCAACATCAAAAGTAACCGTTCCAAATTTTGGATTCGGCATCAATCCCCTAGGTCCCAAAATCTTAGCTATCACGGAAACCTGAGACATAAAGTCAGGAGTTGCAATACACCAATCAAAATCAAGTTTGCGACCCTTTTTTATCTCATCTACTAGACCTTCGTCACCAACAACATCAGCCCCCGCCTCTCTAGCCTGTTTCGCATACTCCCCCTTAGCTAAAACAGCAACTCTGACATCCTTGCCCAGTCCTTTAGGCAACACAGACACGCCCCTGATAGAATCCCCCGATTTCGAATCACCGGTAGACAACCTAATCGCAACGTCAACAGATTCTTTGAAATTTGCAGAAGCAGACTTAAGAAGCTGATCAACTCCATCTTCAACACTATACGAAACACCCTCGCCCAGCATAAAACGCAAACCTCCTATATCCCCTCTACAGCAATGCCCATTGACCTGGCAGTACCGACAACCATTCTCACCGCAGCTTCCAGACTATCAGCATTCATGTCCGCAATCTTACGCTCCGCAATCTTACGCACTTCCGCTATGCTTATTTTCCCAGCGCTCTCTTTACCCGGAGTAGACGAGCCCTTAGCAAGACCAGCCGCCTTCTTTAACAAAAACGACACCGGCGAATCTGTTATTGTAAAACTATAGGTCCTGTCCGCATAAACAGATATACGCGCTGTAACCAAGTCACCCATCTCGTAAGGGACACCACCCCCACTGGTTACTTCATTAAATTCCCTACAAAACTGAGGCATGGGAATCCCTCTAGGCCCAAGCACAGAAGCCACCTTTGGGCCCGGTGCAGCCTTCCCTGCCTCCATGGCAAGATTTATCCTGGAAAGTAATGCAGCATTACTCATAAACTATCCCTCTACCTTCTGTATGCTACTAAATTTAAATTCGATCTTGGTAAGCCTACCAAATATCATGACACTTATTCCTGCAACCTTCTTATCTTCATTAACGTACTCAATCTTACCGTTAAAATCCTGGAACAAGCCGTCATTGATGACGACCTCATCCCCCACTTCAAAGCTACATTCATCCCCACTCGACCCACTGTCAACACCTTGGCATACCCTACTGCGCATAGCATCCATCTCTGCCGCAGGTATAACTTTGGGTACCCCAAAATCATCCAACAGGAAATTAGATACTTTTGGGAGCTTCCTTACAAAGTTGACAGAATCATCACAAAGTCTCATGTGCAAAAACACATATCCGGGAGACAGTTTCTTTTTCATCTGTACTTTTTTGTTGTACTTCACCCTGGTGATCTCCTCATAGGGAATAAACACCTCACGAAACATGTCAGACATACCCAACTGCTGCGATCTCTCCAGTATCATTTGAGAAATTTTCTCTTCATTACCCGAAGATACCTGGATTATGTACCACTCGTGACCACTATCCTCATGCTTCATAAATAACCCCGAGCATTATCTTCACAAGCCTCAAGAACACAAAATCCACACACCCAAATAAAACTGAAGAGGCCGCAACCGATAGCACAACTATCAGCAAGAAGACAACAACCTCCCTCCTAGAGGCCCAAGAAATCTGAGATATTTCCTGCCTAATATCAAACAAAAACCTAGCAACATTGCCTATCATAGCAAACCATCCACAAAAATCATGGCAGGAGTGATAGGAATCGAACCCATATCTTCAGTTTTGGAGACTGACGCTCTACCATTGAGCTACACTCCCATCTTATAACCCTAGAGACACCAACCTACTCCAAAATCTCAGTAATAATACCAGAGCCCACGGTTCTTCCACCTTCT
>JBGCXB010000005.1:0-57743 GCA_048496795.1 Aaplasma endosymbiont of Hyalomma asiaticum
AACTCCTCTCCTCTCACCCCTCTCCCTCCTCGTTAGGGGATGACTATTCTTAACTGATGATAGAGTTATGTAAGGACTCTATCTTCCCCAATGTCTGAGCGTAACAAACGTAGTACGTTTTTCGCATTTACTGGTCACTTGTTCATGACAACATAATTTGCCTACTACACAGTAGAAATACGTTTTTATGATATCCGCGCAGTTGCTCTTGTATACTTCCAAACAATTTATTCGGTGTGCATTAAATGGCGAGGTAGATAACATCTAAAGTATATTTAGGATATAGAAATTGCTTTTCCAATGTTAGGTGTCAAGTGAAAGATTTTAGCTATGCGTGTAGAGTCATAAGAGAAACGATATCATCTATTAGCAATGGAGTTCCTGGAGTCTATAAGATGATAAGCGCACAAAATCGTGTTCTATATGTGGGAAAGGCCAGAGATCTAAAAAACAGATTGAGTAGCTACTTGAATGCAAAAGGCATGTCAGCTCGTGTTCTGATCATGGTAAGGCAGATTGCGCACATAGAGCTAGCTTTTACCGAAAATGAAACAGAAGCACTCCTGCTGGAAGCTAAGTTAATCAAGTCACTCAGGCCCAGATACAATATAATCATGCGGGATGATAAATTCCATCCTTATATTTACTTGTCAAAGCACAGGTATCCTCGAATTTCTTTGTACAGGGAAAAGCGAGAAAGAATAGATGTCAGGAGTTATGGGCCTTTTTTGTCTTCTGCTATGACGAGGCATGTAATAGAGGCAATAAAAAAAGCATTTTTGATACGCTCATGCCCGGATAGCTTTTTTGCCTCTAGAAACAGACCGTGCATAGAATACGAGATGAAAAACTGCTCGGCACCGTGCACAGAAAAAATATCGGTAAGCGACTATGCCGAAGCAGTACATATGGCGCACAAAGTTCTAATGGGTAAGAGCAAAGAAATACAACGAGATTTACTGGATTTAATGCAGAGCCATAGTGACAATTTAGAATATGAAAGCGCAATTGTATGTAGGGATAGAATACATGCGCTAAAATCAATGCAGGAATGTATAGCATTTTTTCCAGGGATGGGAGAAGAGGTCGATTTTTTTGCAGTGTATAAACGCAAGAATCTATTCTGCATACAAGTTGTTTCTTTCAGAGATGGTGTCAGCTATGGAAGCCAACCATATTTTGCCGAAAATGTGGACAACGCAAGGGACTTTGACGTTGTGAGTATGTGTGTATTGCAGATGGTGGACGAGTTTTCCTCTATCGTGTATATGGACTTTGCCTCGAATGATGATCTTAATGCTGTGAGAGAAGCACTACAAAAAGCAGCTAAACAAACAATTGATATACGTTATCCAAAATCTGGTGACGAACGACGAGCGATGAGCATGGCACGACGTTACGCTATGGAAGCGCTGAACAGTAAAGTGAAAGATTCCTCATCTCATTTGGAATTGAGGGAGCTTTCAAAGCTCTTTCACTTAACAAAAACTCCTGAAAGAATAGAGGTATACGATAATAGCCACATTTCCGGACACCACCCATATGGGGTGATGATAGTGCACGGGAAAGACAGATTTCTTAAAAAGGAATATAGAAAGTTTAAGATTAAATCAGTAACTAACGGAGACGACTATTCGATGATGCATGAAGTTATATGCCGTAGGTTCAGTGATGTTGCAGAAGTACCGGATTTTGTTTTGATAGATGGCGGAAAAGGGCACATATCAGCAGTGCATGGTCAATTGACTAGTTTGGGAATACCATTCGCTTGTATTGCTAAGGGACCTGACAGAATTGTTGGCACAGAAACCCTTTACTCCTCAGAAGGAAAGAAATTACCAATAGGGAGTGATAGCAGATTAATGAACTTTTTATGTAAGCTACGTGACGAGGCACACAGATATGCAGTCACTTCTCACAGAAAAAGTAGAGATAATAACATTATGCCTCCATACGTACTAAACAATATTCCTGGCATTGGAAAAACAAGGACCAAAGCATTATTAGCTTATTTTGGCTCTGTCTACGCAGTAAAACATGCGAGAGTAGGAGAAATTTGCATGGTGCCAGGGATAAGCCCTAAACTGGCAGAACGCATAGTAGAGTACTTGAAAAACTAGGAAGAATGTTCTCTGTTACCATTCCCCCACAGAGTTATACATACTGTATAACTCTACTTCTCCCTCCCCCTAACGAGGAGGGAGAGGGGTGGGAGGAGAGGAGTTTCTCTTTCCTTCCTCTCCTTCCTTCTTCCCTCCTTCCACATCCGACAGCTATTAGGTTGAAGAGACTTGGGATGCGCCACCTCCTACGCATTTGAACTTTGATGCATCGCCCAAGTCAGTATTAACATTCTCAGCAAATTTTTGTATCAGCGTGCTAGCCCCAAAGAATATAGCAGTGAATACAACTAGCATAACTATGGCAGCCCAGGCTAACTTGCCAAAGATTGCCATTATCGCTGCCCCTAGTATCACCCCCGTCATGATAGGTAATCCCAGTTTCTGTACAAATGATATTACATTGCAGATTACTTTTGTAGGTGTGCCTGCTTGGTCCGTATTAGCAGCAGCTACTCTCGGTGCCAGCGGTGTGATGCCCAGTAGAAGGGTGAGTATATCCGATAGAGTTCTTACATAACTCTATCATTAGTTAAGAATAGTCATCCCCTAACGAGGAGGGAGAGGGGTGAGAGGAGAGGAGTTTCTCTTTCCTTCCTCTCCTTCCTTCTTCCCTCCTTCCACATCCGACAGCTATTAGGTTGAAGAGACTTGGGATGCGCCACCTCCTACGCATTTGAACTTTGATGCATCGCCCAAGTCAGTATTAACATTCTCAGCAAATTTTTGTATCAGCGTGCTAGCCCCAAAGAATATAGCAGTGAATACAACTAGCATAACTATAGCAGCCCAGGCTAACTTGCCAAAGATTGCCATTATCGCTGCTCCTAGTATCACTCCTGTCATGATGGGTAATCCAAGTTTCTGTACAAATGATATTACATTGCAGATTACTTTTGTAGGTGTATCTGCAGCAGTTTGCGACGCAGCAGCTTCTCTTGGTGCCAACGGTGTGATGCCCAGTAGAAGGGTGCGGGCATATAATGCGTGCGCTCTCTTTTCATTATCTGCACGTGCACTACGCGCTGACAAACTAATGAAGATACGTTTTACCTCGCAGGAGCCCGCATACCATTAGCATGTGGGCTTCCCATTCGAGGGGTTGCAAGAGTTAACCAAGCATATGAACACTGCCGCCGTCAACCCTACTCGAGAATATAGACGAAAGTTGTGTACAGGGAACTCCGTGAACAAGATGATGCCGTAAATCATTTGCAGCAAATTCTTCCACAGTCATAGATCCATGTTGTGGGCGAGTTCCTCTTCCACTTACTCCATCAAAATGAGCATGTGAACCGGATGAATGCTGTGAAGCATAGCACCCTCCATCGTGATGTGACCTAAATCCAGAAGGGTCACTGAATACGTGTGCAACTCCGCTGTCATCCGGGAGTTGAGTTCTACAGCACTCAACCCTAGCAGCAACACATTGCGGGTATGCAATTCTACTACTTGGTGATTGTACTGGAGCGCTCTCCACAAGCTCGCCACGCACGGGGTACACAGCTTCGGGGTGATGTTGTTGAGACGTGGAGGTACTACGCTGTGATGTACGGTTACTACTACCGTAAGGAGATCTAAACCCTGCCAGAGTACTGAAAACAGGCGCGGGTCCACTCACACTCTGCTGTGTCCTACAAAAGTCGTCCACCGCTGCAGAACACTGCGATGACACCATTCTGCTTCTTGGTGACCCTACAATAGAGCGATCGTTAAATTCCCCGAACCCAAAAGTCTGCGCTGAAGCCATATGACGCTGAGAAGCAGGCGTGCTACGCGGTGACACACGACGGCTGCTACCGTGAGGAGACCTAAATCCAGCGAGTTCACTGAAAACGGGGGTGACATCACCATTGCGCACAGATGTACCTCTCGTATTACTATCTCTGCTAATTGCACGGAAACCGCAATCAAAGACATCATTACCTTCAGTTGAAACATGGTGCACTTCTTGCGGTTGCTGCAAAAACATATTCCCATGAATGTCTTCCATTTGTAGTGGTGAACGTTCAGCGCCGGCAGAACGCTTACTAAAACACCTTACGGAAACCGGGCGCGTAGTGGTAATACCACTCTCAGGTTCTCCGTACACAAATTGACACCCAGGAGACGGAGATTTATAAGGCGGTGGGCAATCAGGAGTAAATCCACGGTTAACGTAACCCCGTGATGCACCTGGTTCTTGTCGAAGTGTGTCGTATGGTCCTGCTGCGAAATTCAGAGCAAAGTCAGGAGCAGACTGCTGGGCACCATAATCACCACAAGGGTACGATGCTTTGCGACTCCTGCCATCGTCATGCTGTAAGTAACTACCATGCGCAGGTTCTGACATTGGCAATAAACGCGGTCCGTACACTCCTAGCAAATCTTCTCCGCGTTCTAACAAGGATCCGACGTCCCCGGGGCCATTCACAACATTTGTTGCGTCAACATAAGGGTTATTGATGAGCGCAGCGCATACATCCTCATCATCAGTAGCGGATAGCAATCCGACCCGTTCTTCCGAAGCACACTTTCCTCTCCCAAAGATCCCTACCTTTCCTGCAAGAAAGTCAAAAGCGTAACGAAAATCATCAAACGAAAACCTATCATCCCCACATGATGGGTATACCTTTCTCACCCTTCTCATGCTGGGTTTCTGCCTATCCATAGCTACAATGTGGAGCACGAGTTCTGCAAAACTGCGATTTCCACGTGCACAATACTCTTCTACAGTGTCATCAGCACCGATACCGGATGTAGAAGCCTGCCTACCACATTCTCCAGAAAACAAACTCCCAGATGCGGTCGGGCCCCTGCTCCCCTCCACATGTTGCAATCCCCTACAACCGTAACCGTGGGACGCTCCATGATTATCTGCACTTATACTTTCAGTGCTAGACGAAATGTCACGGTACGAACCGCGGCCAAGAGCGCCACGACGCAATGCGGAATCCACGTCTGCGCTTACGGCATCCGCGAGCGAAGTAGCTTTTGATTTGTCTTTACGGACTCTTAAAAACGCAGATCGTCTACTCTCTTCGCTCTCCCGGAATCCGCCATAATTGTCCAGCACCAGATCCATGCCGTGGTCTTCTACTATGTCTTTCTTTAAGTGCTTTTCAAGTACTTTTTCCATGATACCGCACGCACATCCAGGAACTGACTCCATGGCGGTGACTGTAGCAAGTTGAGCTACGATATCTTCTCTTTTGAAATTTTCCTCTATCCAGCTTTCCAAAGCGGCAAGTCTAGTACCTGTGTTGCGCAATGAGTCTACAACTGAACCAGCCATCATGTCGGGAATGTAGCTTACTAGTGAGTCCGCGGTCAATACAACTGTTGTTCGTAGTAGATCTCCAGCAGCCCACTCGAACGACAGAAGCACTAACGGTGCAGTAAGGCATCGAATGCCATCATACCAGAAAACTTTTTCGAATTGAGACGAGAAAGGTAGATTTTTTCTTTGGCGTCGTGCAATCAAAATTGGCCCAAACATCGCTGCAATCCTTGCAGTTTTTATTACAAAAACAAAAACCGTAACTGCAGCATAAGCAGAGAGTGATAATGCATTCCCATTCAGCATTTGCCACTTTTGCAGCACGTGTCCTGTATATTCGAAGGGAACCGCAATCAACGCAGCGGCAACACACTTGGCTTTGTTTGGGATTATGCGTACGTGCCTTGTACTAGATGCTGCCGACATTGCAATATTGAAGAACGACGTGGTTTTTAACGGCTGTTCTATAAGCGATAATGGGAAATATACCCTGGTTACAGTCCAGTTTATAATCGCAGAAAACAACCTATGGGACACGTGGGTAGTCATCGTCAGGAAAGTGTTGATTACAAGCTTGATGATTCCTGTGACCGTATACAGAGAAAACTTACTTGGGGCAACAAACCCGCTTTTATCGAGGCGTGAGGCAGTTCTGCGCACTATCCATTCTGACACATACTCACTAAACACTACCAGTGGCATTGACAGGTATATTACCACCAATACGGACATCGAAGCAGGAATAGCGCTCAAGTTTGCCATTTTCATGCTTTCCAGTGCAGCGCTTGCTACAATCTCCCTCCAGGTTGTAGAGTTGGGAACTGGACATGTGAAGTCTGTATTAAAACGATTTTGCAGTGCCGTAAGGCATTCGCTGTTTGGTTGGACGCTGCCGTCTTTACATTCTTTATCGTATGTTACACAAAATGCTGTATTGTTCACCGGTACCTCGCCAGCAAGCTGCTGAATAATGGCGCCAAACATTGAACCACAATAGAACATCATGGATACTCTTCCAATAGGGATAAGCATCGCAGAGCAAGCATTCATTATGCGGGACAGTACATCATTTTCTCTTTTAAACTCCTCAGAAATGGATCGTGTAACCTCACTAACATAAGAACCGAGCAACACACCTCCATATAGATTGACCATGCAAGTCTTTTCAGCAGCGATCATTTCCCTTAATGCACTAACATCAGCATTTACTAGGAGTGCCGCGAAAGCCCCGTTATCAGTATCTTCCATTGACGCTGCCGCGCTCGCAGCTGAGTACAGCAGCTCCCTATCGCTACTGGCCCTTGACGCTGATACAACATACGCGGCAGTAATCAATCTCATCAACAACCAGTTTACTGTTAGTATTCGATAACCGTTAGGAGACATGAGTATCTCTAATGCTTGTCGCAAATGCTCTGCGTTAAACCGCATGCTGTGGGTTTGGAAATATTGATCGATAAATATGCAGAACGTATCTATGTCCCAGTCATTACTCACAAGATGTCCGCTCCGTATTTGTTCTTTTGCTTCGTTTAACATTTCCACGAAAACAGGTGCCCTTGAGTTATGTTTGTAGTGCTCAATTACTTCCTCATCTGCCAGGGCCATAACATTCATAAAGGCGGAAGAGGTGTCCAAGGTGCCGAATTCGTTTGTGATAGCAACAAACAGGTCTTCTGTCACAAGTAAGGACAACCCGTGGGAGTTGTATGGCTTACGTCCTGTGCTGATGTGCCGTATAGCATTGAAGAACGCCCTGCGAAAACCAGACGGTGGCTTATGCCGCTTCATCACTTTCTTGACGAGCGAGACAAGAGTCTTTTCCGTAATGTTCAGAAACCTCTTCGCCATATTATTACCTCCCAAATACGACTAGGCTAACCTTTAAGAATGCATGGCAGGATGTTTGTATCTGCTAACACACAAGAGAGTGTTTAGATGTCACTTCCGATGTGAAGCGCGCACCTACATAAAGACGGCGTGACTTCGCGAAGATAGCTAGAGTGGGGGGAGGGCTTCTCCCTGGTCCGCACCGCAAGGACCACAACAGTCCTCACAGCATACCTTTAACAAACCGCAGAAGCTAGCAGTCGTGGTGTACAACCACCGTTTAATGCAACACACACCCTGAGATAGTATCATGTTGCACGATTAAAGGTCAAGAGTATGCAACCTTGTCAGCAAATTATGAGGTTTATGTGCTTGTTGAAAGCCAATACAATATCGATGCATTGCATTAGAAAAGTATTCTGCTGTTTGATTCACAACCGCTGCGGTGGAGCATTATGCAGTGTACACAAAGAATACTGTATCGAGTGCTCACATTTAGAATGTATAAGTGAACGCAGTTAATTGTATTGGAGTTATTTCTGTAGTGTTTCAATACAGAAGATACCGTGCCATACACCCATAGCTGCATTATTTCAAATACATCATCATATACCTGAGCTGTGGAATAAAAAGGTTGTTTTTTAATTATGATCTCTGCAAGGTTATCGAGATGCGATAGGTATTTTTGTAGCTATATTCCGCCGCAAACGTAACACATGTAAAACTACGGTATAATTATGCCAGGCACTGAAAGTTTGGGATGAATGCACGCATCGCGTTGGCGACAATGAAGCGATTCTAAAGCATTTCACCATAGTCAATGTTCAAAATGTTGCTGCCTGATTTTAGCACCACGGAGCCGTCTTCAGGATGTATGTCCACAAATTTTCCCTCGTATACTGTGCCCGAACTTGTGACAATCGACACTTGTTCGTTTATTTTGTGCGCCCTTTTTAGCCATAGTCTTCTTAACAACGAGAATCCATTGGCCATATACAAATCCATAACCTTAGTAAAGCTCTCCAAAACCATACAAAGGAGTTTTTGAGGTGGTAGAGTAACATCAGGGCAATGATGACAGATATGTGTTGCGTAGGCAGGGCTAGAGAGCACATTAACCCCTATTCCACACACCATCCACTGTATTTCGTTCTTTTGAGATTCTGCCTGCAGCAGTATGCCACATATTTTTTTATCATCAACGACTACATCGTTTGGCCACTTGTAGTTTATTGAGGGTATTTTTTTGTGTCGGTAATGGTCTAAAAATATCTGTTCAATGACCATTCCTACAGACAACGCGGCAGCAAATGATATTGTGGGTACATGCAAGTGTTCTCTCAGTACTATGCTAAAATACAGGTTACCTTTTGGGCTGACCCATTGTCGCTGATGTCTTCCTGAACCGCAGGTTTGCTCATCTGCAATAACAACCGTACCGGTTTGTGCTCCGTTTTTTGCAAGTTTTATTGCATCCAAGTTTGTGCTACCAGTTACTCCTACGTTGTGTATTGTGAACGCATTAATTGTCATAGTGTGATGTTTTGGTTCATAAATCATTCTCGTTGCAACTGCCTCCACCGTATCAGAGATCCTCCCGGAATAAGCACAGGCAAGCCCACTAATATAAGACCGTAAAATTTTTAAAGAAAGAAATAGTTGTGTCTTGCTAAACAAAGTGAGTATAAGTTGCGCGCAGCTTTGGTTTAGGCTATCGGTGCACGCTTTATTGTGGTTTGTAGTCTCTTCTATAAATGTACTATTGTCATATACATGAGGTTGGGGCGGGGGATTCTTCTATGCCTATTACAAGTGAAGTACAAACTTTTCAGGCGTACTTCAAGAACTCTGAATAGTGGTTTGAGCGAAAGTCATGTTTTGCAGTTACTCCACACATGGCCGCAGTTCTTATGGCGAACGTGACTCACAACTTTTATGTGGATATCTGCGATTTGTCTAACGGCAGCTTTCATAGAATATTTTGTCCTTTGTTGGCTCTGTGGTTATCGCAAGGAAAACCTCAAACGAGATTTTTCATAGGCACTACGAGCGAGAAACGAAGCGTCTGGAGGGTAGTATAACACAGTCGTTTTACGGTGTACAAGATCGATATGTTGCGGTGTTTGGGTAGATGATTTCTTTCGATAAGCCAAATTGCACACACGAGACACTTTATTGATCTATGATAAAGTGACCCAAGTGAACACAAGGTTCGTAATGCGATGGTGGTTTGTTTTCCAATATCATATTACAGCAGATACCTGCAGTTGAAGATTAATTGGTATGGCATGACGCTTCGTTCAAGCTAACGAGTCCTGCTGCAGTGGTATGTGCCAGGTAAAGATTTGTGGCCATCACCGTGTTTTCCAATCCTCTATTAGGCTTAAGATCTCATGATTCTCAAGTTCTTTTGAGACAGGGGAGATGTCAAGTGAAACCTTCTTAGGTATACACGACTCACCACAAACAGCAAAACTCACGCTCAGCGGTACGCTGTCGTACTTGCCAGAGACTTTAAATACTATCGGGAATGCCACAGTTCCCTCGTATATATTACTCTTCAACACTTTCCCGCCAATTTTGTCAAACTCCTCGCGAAATTTTGGCCAAAAAACCTCGAGGCTCCTTGCATGCCGGCCATCAAACCATAATCTCGTGGGCATTCCGACATCTCCGGGGTCACTCGCATATATATGCCACCCACTCTGTATATCGAGTATAACAATGGCGCTTACAGTCTTACCACGTACGGAACCAACGTGAGCACTTATTACAAAGTGACTATCATGCTGTGCCCTGGCCATTGTTGCATCAGTGTCGGCAAACCCGCGACCCGGTGCTCCGGAAATCAGTAACAAAAAACCAAGCGATAGAACGCATGCAAATCCGGTAATCTTCAAGCTCCTCCCCACGATGAGACACCCCATTGTCTATAATCTATTTTTTTTTCACATACTCTGCAACTACATGTTGAACGAGTATTCCAGATACGGAATATCCAACCTCGAAGCATGAGGCCTTGAGGCACTTTTTTGATGCATATGAATGATGCTAACTAAACTTGCATAATATGTGTGAAACACAATTCACAATTGTTGTATAATGAAGCTGCGCTATGGCAGAAGAGGTGTGAGATGCCCCAGAGCGGGTTGATACCCCTGAGGGCAACTTGTAGATAAGCGCGGTGAGTGTTACCATGCTTGGTATCATCGTATGGCAAAGGTGTTTGTTGTGTCGGGGCTGAGACTGAGCGGAGTGTCGTATAAATACAGGAAAAGTGATTTTCTCCTCGAGGTGGATAATTTCTCCGGGAAACGGGGTGAAATAGTATGTTTGCTTGGGCCTTCAGGGTGCGGGAAATCCACAATATTGAAACTCATAGCTGGGCTTGAAAGGGCGCTTACTGGCACTATTGTTATTAACAAAAGAACTGTAAGTTCTCCAGCAGATGGTGTTCATGTGTTTACAGAAAAGCGCAATGTGGGGCTCATTTTTCAGCATCCTGCTCTTTTTCCTCACCAAACGGTGGTTGAAAATGTTGCGTTTGCCGTTAAAGAATCAAACAAGGAAAAAAGAACACAGCGTGCTTTGGAAGTATTGGCAACATTAGGAATTGAAAACTATGGCGCATCGTATCCGCATATGCTATCAGGTGGCCAGCAGCAACTTGTGACAATAGCAAGGACTATCGCACAGAATCCTGAGATTATTTTGTTAGATGAACCTTTTTCTAACCTAGATGTCATTCTCAGAGCAAAGGTAAGGTCCGACGTGTTTTCGGTGATAAAATCGAAGAATATCCCCGTTTTACTTGTGACTCATGATCCAGAAGAAGCACTAGAGATTGCAGATAAGATCTATGTTATGAGAGATGGAAAAATAGTTCAGTGTGGTACGTCACGTGAAATATATAATTTTCCCAAAGATGCCCACTTAGCGCAGTTTTTTGGAAGGCAAAATTATTTTGAATCAGTGGTGCGTGATGGAAAGGTGTTATTTGATCTGGGCAGTATTCAGGCAGGCTCATTAGAAAATGGTAGCAGAGTTGCGGTTTGTATAAGGCCGGACGCCATAGTGCTGCAAAGTAGTAGTAGCACCACTGCAGTGGTAAAGCTTGTCAGATTTTTCAATAATATGGTATACATTACTGTTGGCAATAATGCTTACTGGATGAAGTTTTGGGGTGCCGTTTTGCCTGAGGTGGGTGACGTGATACGCGTGTCTTTGGACCCGAGTAAGGCGCTTTTGTTTAAACTTTGATGTTTGGAGGTGTGTATAATGAGTTTGGGTCCTTGGCAAGTGTTTCTTATACTGCTGATAATTTTGGTTTTGTTTGGGGCTGGGAAGTTACCCCAAGTTATGGGAGACTTAGGCAAGGGCATTAGGAACCTTAGGAGAGAGCTGAAGGATGGCAAGCTCGTGTCCACAGAGGATGAGCCTAATCGTTAACTTGTGCTTATGGAATTTTTACGTTGCTTGCTCTGCGGTTTGTTTGGTGATTCGAGAGTTTCATGGACATTAGTAAGCTGATTAGCTTGTTTGCCAGACTGCCCAATTTGGGTCCTTCTTCCGCGCGCAGGGTTGTCCTGCACTTATTGCGCCATAAGCAGGACATTATGGGGCCTCTGGCTAATGGAATTAAGAAGCTCGAGGAGAGTACGAGGGAGTGTCAAATTTGCTTTAACCTTGATGTATGTTCACCTTGTTCTATATGTTCCGATACTGGGAGGGACAAGAGTTTACTGTGTGTTGTCGAGGAGTTAGGGGACCTTTGGGCTTTTGAGAAAGGCAAAATATATTCTGGCGTATATCACGTACTGGGCGGGTCGCTATCCGCAATCGAAGGTATAGGGCCGGAAGATCTGAACATAGATAACATACCTGAGAGGGTCAGGCAATATGGGATAAAGGAGGTTATTATTGCGACGGGCAATGACATGGATGGGCAGGTCACATGTCACTATATTGTGGAGTCTGTGAAAAATACGGGAGTAAAGGTCACAAGGCTTGCCTGTGGAATTCCGTTGGGGGGAGAGATAGATTACCTTGACGAGGGAACTTTACGTGCTGCGTTATCATCGCGGTATGTGATATGACCGCAGGTTGTACACTGCTGTGAGTGGTTGCACTTTAAGGTATGTTGTGCCTTTGGTGTCTCCTCGTGTTTACGCGACGTGGGGCTACGCTCGCAAAAATAATGAGGTATCCAAGTTCTCTTATTCTAACCTCGGGGGTTTCTCCTTGGACAAGCACTCTCTAAATCCTTCCGCCAGAGATCGCATAAGCGTGCAGTATCCGTCCTTCTCTAAAGGGGATATTTGGCGCCCTACGGGGTCAAGTGATAGAACCTTTATTTGTGTTCCTAGGGAAGTATAGTCATCTCTTTCACTTGATAGATCTGTGAAAACACATCTCACACCCTGCTCTTTAGCAGCGTTTTTTGCGAAAGCAACTTCCTTTACTGTAGTGTGTTTTGAGTTCAAAGAAGCAACGAAATTCAGCCCGAAAAACCGGTCAAAATACTGATATGCGTCGTGAGCAACAATGTACGGGACGCCCTTTACAGGTTCCAAAATCGAGCGTACATCTTCTACCAGTAAATCAATTTTCTTTAGAAATTCTAAGGCATTTTTCTCATACATATGCGCATTTTCGGGATCAATTTCTGATAAAGTAGCACTTACCTTTCGTGTTATTTTTTTTGCATTATCTGGGCTTAGCCAGATATGAAGGTCTTTAGCGTATTTGTTTCTCTTGCTTGATAACCCCCTCTTTTGTAGAAGGTCAACTTCATCAGATAGCCTAACGAGTTTTTTTGATGTTGATTCCAATTTTCTTATAAATGGTTCCATGCTTTCATCAACATAAAACACAACATCTGCTGCGTTTAGAATTGCAATGTCAGAAGGCTTTAAAACACAATCATGCACGCAAGATACTCCCACTGACGGTATAGTAGGCTCTACTACACCGTGTACAACCGCACTTACTAAAAAGTGAATTGGATTTGTGGTTGCGGCTACTTTGGGAACGGTATATCCTGCTATTGGTAGTGACGAAGCAAGAAGCAGGGCCGCGCGTATACCAACCAGCATACAGGAAAGAAATCTATGGTGGGAGTCGTTAAACCACAAAACTTGATACCGATGCTAGAGGCTGACAGTATAACGCTATTCTATAGAGATAGGAAGGTAATAGATAATGTCAGTTTTTTTGTGAATCACGGGGAGATAGTTACGATTTTAGGGCCCAACGGAGGGGGGAAGACTTCTCTTCTACGTGTTATAGTGGGGGCAAACCGGAACTATGAAGGAAAAGTTCGTTATACTGAGCGAACAGTAGTTGCGTATATGCCGCAGAATTTTAAGGCCAATAACTTCATGCCTCTGACTGTAGAGTACCTGCTGAAAAATGTCTTTTGTGGAAGAGGGGAATCTCCTGATATGGTCAGTGTTATTGAGTATGTTGGAGGTGTAACCAGGCTTTTTTCAAGGCAGGTAACGGAACTTTCTGCTGGGGAGATACAGCTGGTTCTTCTTGCGAGGTGTATGGCTATGAGACCCAATCTAATAGTATTGGACGAGCCAGTGAGTTGTATGGACGTGGAGGCAAAGAATAGCTTTTACCGTTTGATTGGTAGGCTGGTTGCGGAACGTGGCATTAGCGTGATCATGACATCACATGACTTGCATTGCATAATGAACTGCTCAGACAGAGTTATTTGCATAAACCGTTCCATACGGTGCGAGGGTACTCCTGAGGAGATAATTGAGAGTGCAAAGTTCATGAGTGTATTTCCAGAGGAGAATGTTTAGTACAATTAAAGGCAGTGTGAGGCTTTGCCAAATAGTGTTCGCTGTTTTGAGGCACGGTATCTTGCCTTATACCAGGGTATTTTCTTATGGTATAGGCTCAATGAGCTATGGCCAGAGAGTAGCTGCTTGTCTTGTTAGTCTGGGGCCAACTTTTATAAAATTTGGCCAGTCACTTGCCGCCAGGGTAGATGTGGTTGGAAAAGATGTGGCAGAAAGTTTGTTGTTTCTATGCGATAAGCTGCCTCCGTTCCCATACAATGAGGTTGTTTCCACAATAGAAGGTCAATTTAACAAGAAAATGGACGAGATTTTTTTGGAATTTGACGAAATTCCCGTTGCTGCCGCATCTATTGCACAAGTTCATAGGGCAAGGTTCCTGGATGGGAAACAAAAAGCAGTTAAAGTTTTAAGACCAGGTATCGAATCCGCGTTCAATATGGATATCAACCTTATGCGTAGGGTAGCTGTCTTATCAGAAATCTTTGGTCTGTTCGGTAGATTTAAACTTTTACAGTTAGTAGATATGTTTTCAAACATATGCAAACTGGAACTAGATCTAAGATTAGAAGCTGCAAGTGCTGATGAGCTAAGGGAGAATCTAAAGGACGACCCGGGGTTTTATGTTCCGGAGGTAGACTGGAGATATACTACAACGCGTGTTCTTACTTTAGAATGGATAGATGCTATTCCCATTTACAAGGTTGATGAATTGGAGTGTCGCGAATCAGTTGTAAGGCAACTGATAATTTCCTTTTGTAACCAGGTGTATAGGGATAGGTTTTTTCATGCAGATATGCATCCAGGCAACCTCATGGTAGATGCCGATAATAGGATTATTGCTGTGGATTTTGGCATTATGGGTCGACTCGACGAGGAAACAGCCTTCTATATCACCGAGATATTTTTGGGGTTTTTGAGTCGTGATTATAAGAAGGTTGCTGAGGCTCACTATGAGGCTGGATATGTTCCGGGGAAGTGCGATCAATTTATTACTGCATGCAGAGCAATATGGGAGCCCATAGCAGATATGGAATCACGTCACTTTTCCATAGCTACACTACTAGCACAACTATTTAAGGTTACAGCCGATTTTAATATGTGTGTGCAGCCAAAATTGCTTCTTCTTCAGAAGACCATGGTGCTTGTTGAAGGGGTTTGCAGACAGTTGGCACCGGACATGAATTTTTGGAAAGTTGCTCAGCATTGGGTCAAAGAACACTACGAACGGGATGGATGCTTCACAAGATTGAAGAATACCAAGGCGTGCAGATCCATGCTGCGGCTAAAATCATTTGTGGCAAAAATTGATAAAAGTCTAGACGTCATCTCATCCTATGATTTCGTCATGCAACAGAAGAAAGCAAGGAACAGATCAAGGACTACCTTTTGCCTTGTAATTATTATCATTATGCTGGTGGCAGTAATAATTATAAAGTAGCGAAGTAGTATTCTTGTATGCAGTACCTCATAATGGAGATGATCAGATTATTAATTTGATTTCCAAAAGAATTACTTTAATAAGCGACATGCTCATAGATTAAAGGTTGTGTTCCTATTGACAATCATTTGCGCAAGATGTGTTATGCTACTTGGTTAGTTAGGTTGGACATGGTCGTTGAAAATCTTTGCCAGAAAATCGTAGTTATTTACTATAAGTGTTACTGTGACTAGTGATTTATGTGCTTGACGTGAAAAGATCAATTACGAGAGCTGCTAGCGTATATGGAAGCAAATCCTAGTTTGAGGCTTAGTTTTTTATAACATCTCCGCTACGATGCACGTACGTATTTTTTCTGGTATTGAAGAGGTTTTGTGCTTTCCAGGGTTTGTTGCTCAAGAAGTCTCTTATGGCTAGCCACGGTGCTAATGCTTATATCCACAGGTTGGTTTGAGTCCATATATGCGGTGTTTGGTAATGAAGTATTCAGCAGCGATGTTAAAGTGGCTACACTGCTTTTTACTCATATGTGTCTTTTTTCTGTATTCCAGCTTTTTTCAGGTACATTAATTGATTGCTATGGAAGCAAAAGACTCATTCCCATAGCTGCTTTTTGTGTACTGGTAGGAATGATTCTACAGGTGCATACCTACGAACACAACTTTCCCATTATGGTAATAATCTCCCAGATTTTTTTGACGTTTGGATCTTCGTTTAGTTTTGTGGGAATAGGATATCTTAGTTATGGGTTTTTCGAAAAATCTATCTCGGGGATAATGTTTGGTTTTGCTCAAATGGCGTATAGTATATCATATGCAATTTTTTGGCTTTTTTCATTATGTTGTGAATTATTCTTAAAGCAAAATTTTAAGTTTGCAACCTGGAGTATGGTTTTTTTTCAACTAGCAATATTACTTATAATGATACCTGTGTCCGACAATATAAAGGTACAGGAACGCAATAATAGTAGTACGAGCTTTTTTGACATGATCCTAAGGATAGGTGAAGTTGCGATGGAGCGAAATGCAATCACTGTCTCTATGATGGCAGGAATCGAGTTTAGTATATTTTTTGTTACGTCAAGTATGCTTTTATACAAAGCCAGCAACGACGTAGGAGGGATGCTGTCCTTTTATGCATGGATCGGATTTGCTGCAGGTGCTCCATTGTCTTGCTGGATGCATGCCTTGCTTGGAATAAGGGGGAGATACATTTTGTTGCTCTCAGGTTTCGTACAGGGTTTATGCTTGATAGTAATTGTGCTTCTTATACGAGTAGGGTTAAGCACAGGAGGGCGTGATATGCTAAGTTACGTAAACTACATTGTTGCAACGGTATTTGGTATTGTTTCAGGAGCGCACATGGTTGCTTTTTCTGTTGGGAGGTATCTGGTAAAAGAAAAATCAATTACTACATACTACGCTGTGGTGAACGGATCTATGTGTGTTTTGTCGGGTGTTGTTGTTTTAGCATTAACTGCATTAGCTGAGTTTTATTCACTGCTTAATTTGCTGCTTATTATGGCAGTACTAGCATTAATGTCTTATTTTGCGCTGGGGGTGACGTTGCGCAAAGACACCTCATTATGAGGTTTTTGTCATAAAAATCTGTGTTGCAAAAGTTAAAATGCAGTGCTGAAAAGTATATTGAGAGGAACACATAAAGCATCAGTTTACTTAACCTGTTGTGTGCCTGTCGGCCATGCAGATTACAAGGGCCTTCGCGGGTGATTTCGCAATATTAATTATGGCATCAGCAATAAATACAAAAGCAATATGAGGAACGATTGCATAGTTTTCTGAAGCATGATGTTTTATTGCGGGCGTACGTGTAATTTAAGGGTCTGAGGAAATGTGCATACTATGTTGCTTGTTTTGTATTTAGAATGCTAATAGAACTGAGATTCTTGCTCATGAAGTTTAAGTATTTGCATTGATTGCAACGCGAACGCGTGAGCAATCAAAGATTTCACTGCATGTGTGTAAGCAATATGCAGAAGTAACGAGTATAATTATGTTCATCAGTGGCAGACATAATTAAGTTGTGCTGGTGGCTCTTCGCAAATTTACAAATGTGTGGCTTAGTAGCCAAGCTGTGTTTTGCACGATGTGTAGATGTCGTGGTAAGAATAGCGGCATTTTATCTGCTTTAAATAGCGGATGGTATGCATATTTTTTGTTTAAATTACGTTTGTATCTTTGGTTTGGTTGAGTCGCAATAAGTAACACAGTGATGCCCAACGTTAGTACAAAATGCAGTTTTATGACTGTGTATGCAAACAAGCGTGTACGAAGGTGTTTTTCTATATCTGTGTGTGGCAGGATAGGACACAAGAGGTGTTGTCCAGCTAGTAAATACTACGCATACTCTCGCATGCTTAGCGTATGAGGAACTACTGGGTTTTCGTGCCGGACTATAGCCTACCTATTATACTCTGTTATGGGTCAAGCGGTTAGGGCCATCTAGGAAGACCACAACGGGAAAAGAAAGCATACCAAGCTCGACGAAACGCGCTCAAAGATTGGCCATTTCTTCACTTGTAACACAGGGGCTAATATAATTCTTAGTTACTGTGCTACACACCACAGTTCCCTCGAGGACATTTTGTCTTCCCTGTTCTATTTTTACTTTGACTATCTTGTTGAAACAGTCTGTAGCTCCATAAGGTGCGCTTATATTGACCGACTGCGTGTACTTACTTTTTCCAAATATCCTGTTACTCCGCATGTCTCTAGGATCTCCTACCAACACATCCATTATTTTTCCTTCCATGCTTTTGTTGAAAAGTAATTGCTGACTAGTGAGCAGACTTTGCAGTTCTGCAAGACGCGCACCCTTTTCTTCTTCAGGGACCTGGTCGCTATACTCGGCACCTGGAGTGCCAGGTCTGGGACTATACTTGAAGCTGTACGAAAGCGCAAAGCCAACATCTTCGACCAACTTCAAGGTTTCTTTAAAATCCTTCTCTGTCTCTCCAGGAAATCCCACTATAAAATCAGAGGAGAGAGCGATATCTTTATTGGCGTCCTTAAGCCTAGCCACTATATCCATGTACTCGCTGGCAGTGTGCTTGCGGTTCATTTTTTTTAATATTCGGTCCGAGCCACATTGCACTGGCAAATGCACAAAGGGAACCAGCTTAGAATCGTATCTATGCGCATCATACAGGGAAGGGTGCATGTCTTTTGGATGAGACGTTGTGTACCTGATTCTTTCCACTCCATCTATTCGTGATACCTGCTGTATAAGCTTTCCTAGATCCCACTCATTGCCCTTGTATGTTCCGTGATAGGCATTTACATTCTGTCCTATTAGAACTATTTCCTTTGTTCCTTTGTCAACAAGATGTCTAACTTCCTCCAGTACTGCTTCTACGCTTCTAGAATATTCCGGACCCCTGGTGTAGGGGACTACACAAAACGTACAAAACTTATCGCATCCTTCTTGAACAGACACGTATGCTGATATGCCGCGGTTGGCTTTTCTGTCTATGGATATCGCATCAAACTTGGAAACAGCAGGAAACTCGATATTGATCTGCTTCTTATCCCTCTTGATTTTCATTATTAGCTCGGGAAGCGTGTGTATACCCTGTGGACCAACGACTATATTTACGTATGGTGCACGCTCGAATACTGCCTCACCTTCTGCCTGTGCCACACATCCTGCTACCACAATGATGCAATCTTCTTTTTTAATTTTGCGCATTTTTCCTAGCGTTGAATAAAGCTTTTCGGAGGCTTTTTCACGTATGTGGCATGTATTGATCAATATTATATCTGCATCTTCTGGCTTAGATACAGCAGCATAACCTACCGGCCTAAGAACATCCTCCATCATTAGAGAATCGTACACATTCATCTGACACCCGTAGGACTCTATGTACAGACCCCCTGTCATCGCAATTACTTACTGGAAAACCGGTGGGAATTCTACTTCATATGCACTTACGGTACAATCACGAAGTTTTCTTGTGAGCACTTTTACTGATGCAGTGACATTTTATGAGCACACAACAAATTGACAATTTCGTTATTCATCCCGGCGGGAAAATGCCCACGTCTCTTTTTCTGGCAGGGTAGGGATGTCCTCCTATATACACACGCATATCACGTATTTCCAAATGGGTAATTTTTACTGCTGGGTTTAGACTTCCTACGCTTACGATATCTCCTACGCTTAGCCACAGATACTTGAGCGGTAAGGGTATTTGAAGGAAGGTTTTCTTATTTATCATTTCGTCGTAAGACAAATGCCAGATTTTTTCAGCTTGTCCATCATCTAACACAAGTGGAATATGCGTTACGTCTCTAGAAGCATGCATGTTTCTATGTTTTTGGTAGAAGTAAAGTCTGGTTTGGTAGCGGAATCTAATGCTCACATATGACAGCATGGCAATGTTTTTGTTCTCAGATGAATAGTAGGAAGTGCTGTATTCCCTGGTTTCTAGGTCTTTGCCCGGTATTATGGGTACATTTCCGGGTTGAGAGCAAGATAAGGTAATCTTATTGCTGCTTTTTTTAACGTTGAAAAAGTACACACTTTGCAGTTCTTCTATAATTTTCCATACAGGTAGATGTTCTGATATGCAGTATCCGTGAACAGCTGTATCAAGATTTTCCGTTTCCACTGAAGATATAGGTACTTCTGAGTTCTTCAGCACATCTGATATTATCGCAGATAGTGTTATAAGAGAAATCTTGTTGTTTACCCAATAGCCAGTTTGCCAAAATTTGTATGAATCAGTGTCGTAACTTCCAGGGTGTGGCTGCAGATTCCATGCGTATAGAAACATTCTTTCAACAACTTTTGACTCACTCCATGCGAGTAGTGTACCCTCTATGGCTGTTTTTTGTGCGGTATAGTCCACATTAAGTTCTGCGCTATCAATATTTGCTATGTTCGCATCTGGGCCGGGATTCAGGTCTTTTTGTGTGCAGTTTTCCACGCTGCGAAAGCCGTATTCTATAAACCAAATTTTTTTGCTTTCTGCTTTCCATGGTGAAGTTTCCATTTTTCCTGCATTGTCCACGCTATGGCTGTTTTTCCACCAGTGGAGTATATTTTTCCATGCAAATTGGTTTTCTTCGTATCTGACAATGTTCTCAGGTCTTCTAGGTCCTTTATAAAAATACCTGTAGCCCTCTCCACTTTTCCAGAGCTGCTGAACATCTTTTGCACTCAATTTATTTGTAGATTGTGAAGGAGGAGATAGGGGAAAGTATGCGTTTATACCTACGACATCAATATTCTTAGAAGCCCAGAGTGTATCCATGTTATACACCCCGCTGTGTGAGTGGTACTCGTCATAATCTGCTGCATAAGTGATTATAACACGCTGTCCGAGAGTCTTTTTTGCGATTCCAGCCATTTTCGTTAACGCGTCTACGGCTGGGTATCTATTGTAAGCATCTCTTATCCTAGTAAGTTTGCTGAGCCCGCTGGCTATGGCGAAAGCATCTATTACACCTTTTGTTAAATTGCAATAGTGCTCAACAAAAGGTTTGTAGTGTCGATCGAAAAACGTCTCAACATCGTTAGTGTTACTGCATACAAGCTTTGTTCTGCTTTCATGCATAACCACAACTTTCAATAACAGTAGTATCTTGTATTTTCTGCGCTTAAGTTCCGATATATATCTCAGTAATGACGCATCGTTTACAGTTCCCTTGTATTTCGAAGTATAATCTGGCGGTATCGTATGGGCACGAAACGATCTATAATTTTCAACTTGCCAAGTGTCGGGGAAAGTTTGAAAACTTGTATCCTCTATTGTAGCTGGTTTTATTGTACACTGGCCGATATCAGGACAAGATGCGAACCAACAAACGGTCACACAAATCCACTGTATGTTAGGTAGAGTTTTTTGTAGTGAGTTCAATCCCGCCAGTGCGTAAGAAGTTGCCAGTTCTGCGTTGATTTTTGTTGCTGTTCCATAAGGGATTTTTTTTCCATTTATTGTAGTTACATTGATACGTTTTTGGATGGTGGTATCATAGGTAAACTCTCCATTGCCGGCTGTATGAATAGCAAGGATGTTTTTGGTAACATGGGTTTCAAGAAATTCTTCAGGATACGAAGTAACTTCGAAGACAAATCTCGGTATTTTATTGTTGTAGTCTCGGAGTGGAAGATCTTCTATGACTACATATGCCAGCCCCTTATATGCAGTTGAATGGGTTTCTGTCTCCAAGATCAGTGGATCGGCTTTTTGATCTTCTGTTCCCTTATATATTCTGTGCTTTACCGTAGCCAGATTGAGTGGGAGTTCATTTGCCCATATTTTTGATATTGCGTGTATTGGTCCTAAACATAGCGCTATAGCTAGGCTGGCATAACAGTCTGTGTATTCATGAGTAACGGTTGGGGATCTGTTGCTGTGTGTAGTAACTTTTTGATGCTCTGTATAATAAATGGGCTTTGACCAGATCAAGTTGCCGGTTACTCTTGTGGTACCATATACCTTGGGGATCGTGTTGCCATATGTGGATGACTGAACATTTTGGTCCTTGTTGTGGAATGCAAAGTGTCTGGGGTAAGTTGACTGCTCTTTGTTTGCCAGGACTTTAGTGATGTATTTTCCAATGGTGTTTCTCATAATAGGTTCCATTGGCTTTTTTATTATGTTCTCAATGTTTTTTTCTACGATATCGGCGATTATTTTCAATAATTCATTCATGTGTTTTCCTGCTCGAAATGTTGCGAAATAGCAGATGATTAGCGTTATACAGGTTTCGGTTAGAATGGTTGCACTACCGTGCTGGTGCTATGTAAGACTGAAAGCTAGTCTACAATGTGGTATATCAGGTGCGGGTCCGGCACGTGTGGTTCACCCCTGAAATTTTCTGTATTTTTGAATTTCGTAACACATGTATTGAAATTTTTATCACACCCTGCCAGTATAGAATATCTGTCACCAATTCTTATTGGATAAGGAACGCGGGAGCCAAGGTATATCGTGTTTAAAGAGTTCGAGCGCACCTCTACGGCGATTTGTTTGTTTTGACCTGATAGAAACCTTACAATTCCATGCTTGTAGTAACAGTCCGCTGCAGATAGTGAGCTATCCCGGAATGTTCTATATTTTTCTAGTACAGCCGACACGTGACCAAACTTAGTAAATCGTTCTGCATTCAGCTTACATGCTGCGTCACAAAATTGTGCTCTGCACTGCGGTGAAAATAGTACCCCGACTTTATTGACAAGAACGTTGCAAAGAGTTCCCACGAGTTGCATTATAATCTTGTTGTTGCAAATTTCTACTTCACTTACTGTGCCCTCAAATATTGTAAATAAGCCCAGTGAAGTTTTTGCGTAGTTTGTGAGAGATATTTTCACCTGAGCAGAATTGAACGGTCCGTGTCTAAGGTCTGCCTCAGTGATCTGTGTGCCCACTAATACTTCAGTTTGAGCTGTACTAGTGTGCGACTCGCAGCTTATCAGTCTCAGTCTGGCTCCGGGACTCGAATGATATAGCATGTTTTCTATTTTCAAGTCATTGTCGAAATCGGTTAGCCCTATAGTATTTCCATTGGGCAAGGTTATCTTCCAGCAATAAGCGGTTGTAATAACTTCTTCAGATAGATGTGACAATAACTCAGTTTCCGTAATTTCCATTCGCTTACACCGTATTAAGGAGACATGCGTTTGTGCTGTATATAGATTTACTTGCGAATACGGCTTGTGATGTGGTTTTAACCCCGTCATCTGGGGTCACTTCCTCAGTTCTGAACACAATAATCAATGCACCTCATTATGTTTTTGCGGGCTAAAGTTATTTTCCAGCAGTACGCAAATGTTACTGTAATTGTATGTGAGCATTACTGTAGTTACGTGCTGTGTTCTACATCACAAACTCAACTATATTTGCTTGGTAGGGTTTTTAAATTGCTGATTTAAGGATAGGGCAAATAGCGTCTACGGGCTGAGCAAAATCGATTTTTATATGTCATGGGAGATGATGTTCAATTCCAGATCGTTTTGTAACAATAAAAAAATATGTTAAAGTGACGGTACGTAGCACCTTGGGCGTCCAAAAGGGTGTGCGGTTTCATTAGATGTTAAGGGTAGTACAGTGTCTAACAGTATGTTTGACGGGGCGGGCTGCTTATTCGGTGACAATGCTCTTTTTGTTGAGGATGTGTATTGTAAATATAGTGAAGGCTCAGCGGGGATTCCCTCCGGTTGGAACGAGCTTTTTTCGCAAGTGGCGTTGGAACAAAAGAAACAGTCTCGTGATTCAGATGCTGTGGAAAGAAAGAATCTCAGCGGGCCTAGTACAGATGCAAGCATATTGTGTAGAGCAATGGGGTTGATGCATCTTTTTAGATCTCAAGGGCATATAGCTGCTGACTTGGACCCTTTGGGTATGGTGAAAAAGAAAGATTTGGAGCAGGAAGAGTATCTCTCCTCTATGGATCCGGGACATGTTGATAGTCTTTGGCAGAAGTCAGGGTCGTCAATTGAAAAACTTTTGCAAAGATTGAAAAGTACTTACTGTGGTAAGGTAGGGTTTGAGTTTATGTACATACGCTCAAATGAAGAGCGTATATGGCTCCAAAACAAGATTGAATCCCGGAAAATTGAAATTCCTAGTAGCGAGAAGAAAGAACTCCTTAATCACCTCTTAGAAACTGAGCTATTTGAGCAATTTTTGCATGTTCGGTATCCGGGGTATAAGAGGTTCTCTGTAGAAGGCGGCGATGTACTTATTCCTTCGCTTGAGAAGATAATAGCACTGTCTCCGGGTATGGGGATTAAGGAAGTAATCATAGGGATGTCGCACAGGGGTAGGCTTAGTGTGCTTACCAAAGTTATGAAGAAGCCCTATGTAGCGATGCTTCATGAGTTTTCGGGAGGTATGGCTTATCCCTCAGATCTTAATGTTACCGGTGACGTTAAGTATCATTTGGGGTACTCTTGCGACAGGAGCGTGGGGAACGACTCTGTGCACCTGTCACTCGCATACAATCCTTCCCATCTTGAAGCGGTAAATCCTGTTGTTATGGGGAGAGTGAAGGCAAAAATTGATAGAACCGGCAATAACGTTCTGGGTGTTCTGGTACATGGTGATGCCTCATTTATAGGGCAGGGTGTTGTCGCTGAAGGATTTACAATAGGTGGCGTTGATGGCTATTCACCCTGTGGTATGATACACATTGTGGTAAATAATCAAATAGGCTTTACTACGAGTTCTAAGAGTGCGAGAACATCACTATACTGCTCAGACATCGCTAGGATTGTCGATGCGCCTATTTTTCATGTCAATGGGGATGATCCTGAGTCTGTAGCGGTTGTAACAGAACTTGCTATGGAATATAGGGATAAATTCAGGAAGGATGTTGTTATAGATATAGTCTGTTATCGCCGGTATGGGCATAACGAGGGTGATGAGCCTATGTTTACTCAGCCTCTCATGTATAACTGTATTTCTAAGCACAAAACGGTAGCAGTTTTATACGGGGATAAGCTTATAGATGAGAGACTTGTCACGTCCGACGAAATAGAGGAGTTTCGTAAACAATTTCGGGAAAAGTTAAACGCAGCATACGCTGAGGTTGTCAACTACAAGCCTGCAAAGGCGCCGTGGTTTGATGGCTATTGGGAGGGGTTAAGGTATCAGGAAGAAGCCAATTTTGATGAGAGTTGTCTACCTCATACAGGAGTGAAGGCAGAGAAGCTGCTTCACCTTAGTGAAGTGCTCTGTTCTATTCCTGGTGGTTTGCAAGTGGACAAGAAGATTACTCGTATTCTTAATGCCCGCTCAAGCGGGGTCAAGAGCGACAGTTTCGATTGGGGAATGGGTGAAGCTTTGGCATTTGCGACGCTATTGTCTGAAAAAAAACGAGTGCGTTTGTCGGGTGAAGATTCTGGTAGAGGAACTTTTTCCCATAGACATGCGAGGTTGGTTTGCCAGGACACAGGAAAAGTCTATGTTCCGCTGAATAACCTGGGAGTGGAACAAGAAAGGTTTGAGGTTATGGACAGTCCGTTGTCCGAGTATGCTGTTATGGGTTTTGAATACGGTTATAGCCTAGATTCACCTGACGTGCTTGTAATGTGGGAGGCGCAATTTGGTGACTTTGCTAACGGTGCACAGATAATAATTGATCAGTTTATAGCTGCTGCAGAAACAAAGTGGTTACGTGCTAGTGGTTTAGTATTATTGCTGCCTCATGGATACGAGGGGCAAGGTCCTGAGCACAGCTCAGCCAGAATTGAGAGGTATTTGCAGCTTTGTGCAGATGGAAACATCCAGGTTGTAAATTGCACGACACCGGCAAATTACTTTCATGTTTTACGCAGACAACTCCATAGGGATTTTAGGAAGCCTCTCATTGTTTTTACTCCGAAGTCTTTGTTGAGGAACAAAATGGCGGTGTCTAGATTGTCGGACTTTGAGGGTAAATTTATGCCGGTCATAGGGGAAACAGGTGACATATGCGATCGTGTACGGAAGGTAGTTGTTTGTAGCGGGAAGGTGTACTACGATTTGGTAGAGGCAAGGGGGGAAACTAGAGATGTTGTGCTCATAAGATTGGAACAATTTTACCCATTTCCTTTCAAGATTTTAGCCGGTGAACTGGCGAAGTATCTTGGTGCACAGGTGATATGGTGTCAGGAAGAACATAAGAACATGGGAGGATGGGATTTTGTCCGTCATCGCATAGGGGAGTCTATGAAGCTTGCAAATGTGGATGGTGTGGTTTCTTATGTTGGCAGGGCAGAATCTGCATCAACAGCGGCGGGGTATACCAGTGTGCATTCAGAACAACAGAAGCGAATCATAGACGAAGTGTTTTCGTAGTGTTATAGCGCTTTGCAAGTATTGGGCTTTACTGTTGGATTGGGCTGGAGGTGTAAAGGCGGCTGCCGTAGGTGTGACTGCCGCCCCGTAATAAAAAAGACGCAAATTGTGTTTTATACCGTGTAATGCTGAGGGTGCTTCCCCCCCCCCCAGAGGTACCTTCAGTAAGGAGTCTGCTGTTATGGTTCGATTTTGAGTAGCTTTATAGCATTGCTGTTGATTAACCCTCCGCCTACCCGCTTTGTCGTGTAGAATTTAACGAACGATTTGTTAGTATAGGGGTCTCTCAGTATTCGCATTTCTCTATTTTCTAGGACTTTATACGCGTTTTTAAAGTCTCCGAGGGCAACTACAGGGTATTTACTGTCTAGTAGTGGCATGTCTGATGTTTGATGTACTGGAATGCCCATTAGAAGCTCATCTCCTGATGAGCCGTGTTGTAATAAGTATTGACCAGAGCTAGTTTTGAGTGACCTTATATGCTGCAGTACACTACGGTGCATTAGGAACACCGCACGGGATGCAAAATATTCATCTAATGAGTAGACAAGCTTAATTATGGCATCCGCATCAAGTGTTTTTGCCTTAATATGCGATATCTGGCCATAGGACGATCCTTCAGCATATCCCAGAATTCCTAACGGCTCCATAATACCTGTACCGGATATGAAGGCTTTATTTTCCATCCTGCTAAAGGCGTCTACTAAGTTATTTATAAGCCAGCCTGCAAGGTCGATTGGAGAATCTTCCAGGAGTTTTTTTGCTATTTGGGGCTGTGCGTACAATTCAAACAGTTTTATAGTAACGGTGTTTAATTTCGGAGCCTCTGTTACATCTTTTATTGTAGAGCTCGACTTTTTAGTGTTACTAGCAGGGTCTTTTTTGGTATCAACGGGTGGATTTAGGGAACCGCTGCTTTTTCCTGTTGAGTTTGATAGACTTTCTTTGTTGTCTTCAGAGTCGTAATTTTTGCCTACCCATCCCACAAAAGTTTCTTTATTGTTTGTGGTGAGATAATCAATGCTATCACAAGATATTGTCTCTACAGAGCACAACTTGCGCATTACAGAGCTTTGTAATAGCAGTTTATCCACATGCAGTTGAATTTTCCTAGGCAATGTGTAGGCAATAGTGTTGTTAGGACTACCGTTTTTACTTTCGAGTTCGGTAAGCTTGCCTGTACTTATGTACTCTCTTAATGATTTGCACTCAATAGACTCAGGGTATTCTTTAAGATTTATTTGGTTATATGAATTTTCTATTTTATCGATACGACTGTCGAAACCATCGAATTTGCGGCATATTTCTTCCAATTTTCTAAATATGCTATGTGTGATACGCTTATCCTCCACGCTTTCTTCTATCTCGTCAAATGATGCCTCGTCGTATTGAGAAAGTATTTCTGTATCTTCATCCTTGGTTTCAAGCGTATTATTTATCATAATTCTCCTCAAAAGGGTTTTAATCGTACATTTTTGCATAATGTGACTGGGGTATTTGCTATTATTCGTGTATATGCGCGTTCATGTAAGCAAGATTTTACGTTCTTGTGTATCTTTACTAAATGGCTAGAACTGGGAGGTAGAATTCTTCTTTTTTTACATAATTATCCTGCACAGTGCTGGAGCTACTAAGATTTATGATGCGCAGAAAAAAATGAGGAAGCTACCTAACAAGCAGGTGCTGCGAATATTTTTGTTGTCAGTAACGGGTGTCATACACTTCAGATTGTGAAGTAAAATTTGTCTATTAGGAGTTTAAGTTTATGTTATCTAAACACGCCGTCTATCTACGGACCACGTGCATACGATAGCGCAACACAGCTCCTCTCGATCCATGGCACACTTGCACGATTAGTTGTAGGCCTGCCGTTGCAATTTTAGGCCTACAACTAATTCAAAGCGTTACGCAGTTTTATTTCTCTACTGAAGGATTAGGGGGATAGCCGAGTATATGGACATGAAAATGGTAGACTATCTGTCCTGCAGATCTCCCATGATTAGTAACTATTCTGTATCCACAAACATCAAGCCCCAACTCGCGTGCTATTCTCCCCACAACCCTAAAAAACTCGGCTACGTCATAATCAGAACTTACAAAGTCATCAAACGACACGAACTCTCCTTTTGGTATTACTAACACGTGAACCGGGGCTTCAGGATTTATGTCATGAAAAGCCAGCACGAGGTCGTCTTCGTATACCCTTTTGCAAGGCAACTCACCCCTCAATATTTTTGCAAACACATTGTTACGGTCATACATCGGAGATGCCATTATCTCACACCACCTCTAGTTTGTGATCCACTGCTGCGAGGAGTAGCTTGTTGAGCTGCAGGTGTAACGAGGGGAGCATCTGTCGAGGCAGAAACGCTACTACTGTGTTCAGCAAATGTTACTCCTCCGAGTCCTTCAGCAGCATTAAGGAACTCTTCTGCATTACTTATACTGGGAGACTCGCCGCGAAGCTGCTGCGGTACAGATGAATTTTCCCTGCTAGCAATACGTCCCTCTTCACTTTCCAGAAACTGAGCCTGTTGCGCGGCTTGATGATCTGCTCCAGAGACGGAAGAAGCTGTGCGATGCAGAGCATAGTCTCCACTTAGTGAGAACATCTTTGGATCAGTATCATTTGCACAATCCTGTTCTGGTGCTGCACTTCCTTGAACAACATCTTCGTTTACAGGTTGTTCTTTTTGAGTTTCAGGACTTACTGCGCGCCTATGGCTCATCTCCCTACTGTAATTCATATCATTCATGTCGCGTTCATGTATCAATTCCTTTGCTAAGCTCTCGGCCAAATCAGGGCTTCCTATTCCCAGCGCACCGAAGATACCCATTATCTCTTTTGCGACTTCGTCTGTTGATTTGTTGCGAGTATTTATACGGATTTGCAGCATTCGCCCAAAACCATCCGCTGTTTGTTCAACTTTTAAGCTTCCGCCATTTTTTTCCAAACTCTTCCGGAGTTCTAGTAAATTGTCACACTCTTTTTTTGCACGTCTATGTGCAAACACATTTCCTATGTTGAAAAAACCACCTTGCAACCCTTTGCTACTTGGGTCAAGTTCCCCTGTTTCACTATCGTCGAGTGCTGACAACATCTGCAGTGCTCTTTCGCTCAGTACACCATCTCTGAGTGTCAGAACCAAGTGACCAGTCTTTTCATACGACCCGTTTACTAGATTGCCTCTTTCCCTGTCCCAAACCAGATTCTTTATTTCAGCTGCTCTGTCGTGAAGAGGAGCTCCCTTTCCAAAAAGACTCAAAACCGCATTTTTAGTATCGCTCCAAACATTTCTTGAAGTTTTAGCTTGCGAACTTTGCGTTAGAGGAGAAGTTGCTATGTAATTTGCTGCCGATGCGGCATTCTTGCCTATTGTGGTTAGTCTTTTCCCGATTTTCATACAAATACCACAGATAATTCAGAATTATAAACCTCTAATGTTCCAAACGCAAAAAAATCAAAAAATTACCAACTCTAAACCGCGAACAGATTTAGATAGGCAAACACTTACGTTAAGTATAAAATGGCGTACGCAGCCTAGCATTTGTTTGTTAATAAACACTTGAGAGTGAATAACGATAGTGAATATACACCTGTCCTAAGGCAGTATAGGGCATTAAAAGAGCAGTACAGGGAATGTTTGCTCTTCTACAGATTAGGTGACTTCTATGAGCTTTTCTTTGAGGATGCTATAAAGGCATCCAAAGCTCTGAATATAGTCTTGACAAAGAGAGGGGCGGATATCCCTATGTGTGGGGTTCCTTACCACAGTAGCGACAGCCACCTTGGGAAATTGGTCAAGTTGGGCTACAAGGTAGCGATTTGTGAGCAAGTAGAAACCGCAGAAGAGGCCAGAAAAAGGGGAGGCGTTAGGGCCCTCGTCAAAAGGGAGGTTGTCAGGATAGTCACTCCAGGGACGCTTCTGGAAGATGGGCTGTTAGAAGCTAGGGAGAACAACTATTTGGTATGCATTGCTAATGTTGGGGATGCATATGGAGTAGCGTGGATGGAGCTGTCAACGGGGATCTTTAACGTTCGTACATGCAGCGTGGAGGATATTGACAGTGAAATACAGCGTTTGTGTCCAAGTGAGTTGTTGATATCTGATAATCTCAAGGAACAAAAATCCATAGAGCTAATATTAAAAAGGCATAAATGCTCGGTTACGAGTCACAACGAGAGTTTTTTCGATTCTCAAAGGGCAGAAAAGGTCTTATGCGATGTGTATGGTATGAATACAGTACATGGGCTTGGCAGCCTAGAGGAGGTGGAAATAGCCGCGTGCGGCTCTTTGGTTGAGTATGTAAAAATGACTCAGCAAGGGCATGTCCCCACTCTCGGTTATCCTAGATTGTGCAACAGTAGTGATTTTGTATTAATTGATGGGCCTGCGCTCAGAAATCTCGAGATATTTTGTACTCAATCTGGTGAGAAAAAGGGGTCTCTCGTATCCATAGTAGATTGCACAATTACCTCAATGGGGAGTCGCCTTCTTAAGAGGTATCTTGCTTTTCCCTCCGCGTGTCATAACGTCATAAACGAAAGACTCGATACAGTTGAGTTCTTTGTTGAGAACAGATTTTTGCGGGGAGCGCTGAGGAATGTTATCAATGGTCTTCCTGACATTGAGCGAATACTGACAAGGATTAGGTTGTCAAAATGTTCTCCCAAAGATGCTTTTATGCTCGGGAAAGCGCTGAGTAAGGTCTTTGAATTGTCTGCAATTGCTAGTGCTTCGGCGCATCCAATAATTGCTAGAGTTTTGAAGTTATTGAACGAATACAAGGACTTATTGAAGCTGATAAGTGAAACAATGGTTGAGAATAATTCGTCAAGCTCTAAGGATGGGGGGTTCATAAATCCTGGTTGTAATGAGCGCTTGTCTGAGCTGGAACGAATCATGAACGATGGTGGGGAACGAGTACAAAGGCTGCGCGATAAGTATAGAGCCCAAACCGGGATCAGTACACTGAAGATTTTGTCTAATAATCTCCTGGGGTACTACATAGAGGTTTCGTCGTCTTACAGGGTTAATGATGAGTCCTTCATTCGTCGTCAGAGCATGGCTAGCAGTACTCGCTACACTACTCTTGAGCTTAAGGAACTGGAGGAGAGAATAATATCTGCCAGAAGCGAGAGGGTTGACTTGGAAGAACAGGTTTTCCGGGGGCTGTGCTCTAGAATTGCTGGTGATGCACAGGGAATAGGGCTTATAGCGCATGCTATAGCTGAATTGGACGTCTTTACCTCTTTGGCAGAAATAGCTGTGGAAAATAATTATTTGCGACCTACGGTTGATGCCAGTAGAAAATTTAAGATCGTAAAGGGAAGACACCCCATTGTTGAAAAAGGTACAGATTTTATTTCAAATGATTGTGATCTTTCAGAAGAAAGTAGTATGTATCTTATCACGGGCCCTAATATGGCGGGGAAGAGCACGTTTTTACGGCAAAACGCTATCATCGCTGTTCTCGCACACATAGGCTCATTTGTTCCTGCAGAAAGTGCCCACATAGGGGTTGTGGATAAAATATTTAGCAGGGTAGGTGCGTCGGATAACATTTCTATTGGGCATTCAACCTTTATGGTAGAAATGGTGGAAACTGCGGCGATATTGAATCAGGCGACATCGCGGTCGCTTATCATACTGGATGAAATCGGTAGGGGTACAGGTATTTATGATGGTTTGTCTATAGCATTGGCTACTATTGAACACATACATGATGTTGCAAGAAGTCGTGCTATATGTGCCACTCACTACCATGAGCTTCCACGGATGAGTGCTCACTTTCCGAATGTTAAGTTTTTTTCCCTAAGGATAGAAGAGTGGAATGATGAGGTAGTTTTTTTGCATGAGTTAGTCCCAGGTGTTTCTGATAAGTCTTACGGGATACATGTAGCTGCACTTGCGGGGTTTCCAAAGAGAGCTTTAGATAGGGCAAAATTTTTCATGAGCAAGTTCAATGAGAAAGACGCAGGATCAAGGTGTATGTTAGATATGGGTGTTATCTGTGATGGTGTCGAAATGACTCCGTAGCCAAATTCTTTTTTGATTGACTGCAAATTTTAACGCTACAGTACTGGTGCGGTGAGTCTTTTTAACTACCAATTACCGTTGCGAATTTGAAGTAATGTAGCGCCATTTTAAAGATCGCAAAAGGTATGGCACCCTGCTTTGTAGGAGAGCGCGCTTCGGTTTTTAGCACATAATTGCGGTTTTGACGACATCTCCTATTTTATACACGGTAAAAAGGCGCTAATTGAGTGTTTTCGGTTTATGCTGCGGCCTATGTTCACAATTTCTGTACCATACCATCTATTATCCACTATCTTCTCTTAGGGGCAGGGAGCATGCATTGGGCTAGCATTGTGTTGCAGAAGTGGTTGTGGCATGAGCTTTGAAGGTCGTAGCGAGCACAGAACCACCAGCTGTATGTCTAATATGATTTTTGTACTGACCAATCCCAATATCATCGACAGGCAATCGTGTCTTATTACGGCAAAGAGCGCCAACAGATTTAGCCCTATGCGCTTATTGTATCCCACCATAAATTCATATACTTTTCGTGCAGTAACCTAAGCATGTAGCGTGCACAGGCTATTGTGTTTGGTAAAAACAGGTACGCAACATTTGAGAAGTACATATTTAGAATGAATAATCAGTACATGATGACGAGCATACGCGAGACTTCCTGACGTAATATAAAGATAATGTTCAAAAGATAGTATCCCTTTATTGATGGGATATCACTTAATACATTCTCAAGTGTAGGTAGAAATAACTTGCTACCGCAAGTCATACGTAGGTTCTTGTCTACTTTTTATACAAGGAATGTGAGAATAACGCCCTGGTATTTGCATTAGACAAAGGAACATAAGTATCAGAAGCACGTAGTGCAATTTGAAGCTGCATGATTCAACACCACACCTATTCTAAACGTTGAGTCACAAGATGAAAACAGGGAATCGGTGTGAGGTATTATACTTAATGAAATAGTTTCGGTATGGCGAAACATGTATGCAAGCAAGAGGGTGTTGTGTAATGCTGAAATTGGTACAAAGATTTCTATAGGGGGATTGCGCGGGATAGGTGCTGCGTTGCGATGCTTGAGCTTCGTTTATTTAGTTAACCAGGCGATTAAGCAATAATGTACTTCGATACCACAGTCACTAGGTATAGCCTTGCACCTTCCTAATCGGGGTGCCTGGAACCTCAGTGTTGTTTTTTTCGACGACAACAAGCTCACGCGCATAGGTATCAAAAGAGCATGAGCTCAAAACAGGAGATTACACGTGTTTTCAAAGGAACGCATTATGCAAGGTCCAGGTGCGACTTGGTTGAGCTTGAAATATGACTTCTTTATCAAGCTTATCACAAGTTCAACTTCACGCGTATCATAGCCTGCAGTCACCAAATCCTCCTTAGTGAGCCTCCTATCTATGAGCATGCTAAGCATCTTATCAAGCTTGCTATATTCAGGTAATAAGTCTTGGTCTTTCTGATTAAACTTCAACTCCGCTGTAGGTGCTTTTTTTATCACTGTTTCAGGAATCACGTTAGTTTTTTTGCAAAGGCTGTTACAAGGTATGTTCCTGTTTCGCCACCTAACAAGATCGTAAACCTGAGTTTTGTACACATCCTTTATCGGAGCAAATCCTCCACATGTATCTCCGTATAACGTCATATACCCCGTAAGTAACTCCGATCTGTTACCAGTGGCGAGAAGAAGAAAGTTTGTAATATTACTCACTGCCATCAAAAATGTTCCCCTTATTCTGGACTGTAAATTTTCTTCCGCAATACCAGTCTTCAATGTTCCAAATTGCGTGCCCCAACTTTTGATGTAGGCCAAAAATATCTCCTCTATATGGATGACATTATGAGTTACCCCCAGGTTAATAGCACAGCTTTGCGCATCGTCTATACTGGACCTTGACGTGTACTTCGTGGGTAGCATGAATGTATGAACATTCTCTGCCCCCAGCGCGTCAGCCGCTAATGCAGCCACAAGTGCGGAATCTACGCCTCCAGATAACCCAAGTATTACTCCAGTAAATGCATTTTTTTTTACATAATCCCGAAGTGAAAGAAGCAACAACTGATACGCAAATTCCTCATAAGAATGAGAGATTTGCCCTATTTGTTGCATAAAACTCATGAGTTTGCCGTCACACGGCTTATCTACATTAAAACCTCGGCTGTCGGCAATACTGCCACTGCAGTATGAAATGATCTTTTGCTCAGTTACTAAAGCCTCGCCTTTCCAAACAGAAGGTTGCGAGTCACCTGATGAAGGCAAGTCAAATAGTTTTGAGTCTTCATCCCACAGTGAAAAAACATTAGTCTTCTCAGCACTTCGCAGTACGGAGCCGCCCGGAAAAACGTTACCCTCGTAACCACCCAGCATATTCAGGTAAACAAACCCTCTATGCTTCTCTATTACTGATTCTGAGTTTCTGTTCATTAGTCCATAGTACCCATAGGGAGATCTTCCAAGCAGTAAAAACAGATCAACATTCTCGGCCAGCACATCCGTGTTACACGCATCCAACCACGTTTTCGTGGGAACTGAAAGGGCATATTCTTCAAGTAGTATGGCTATTCTCAGATCACCTACGCGAAAAACTGAACATCTTTCGGAGGAGTCATGAGAAAAAGCGGGAATTTCCATAAGTTTTTTGGACTTTCCCTCGGATAACAAGTAGATCGCCTCGTTTATATTTCCGTTTTTTTCGGATATACCACCAACTAACACATGCATATTCGTTGTAGCGGAAGCCAACAGTCTCACGCTTGTCTCACAAAGTTTCACAAACTCCCCAGGAACAGGTGGATACTTTGTCATGTACCCAGGGATTGAGTACCTACCAAATATAGCAAGATCTACTGGCGAACTCGACGCTTTTACACACTCTGCCAATATTTTATTACAGTTGTGGTCGGCATCTCCCAACGCATAATTAAGCTGTGCAACTAACACTGTTGTCACGACAAACCTTAGCTTAAGAAGAACGTAATTTATGTGCAACCTCTATGGCTGCATAAGTTATTATACAACGAGCACCGGCGCGTTTTATGCTAATGAGAGATTCGTACATACACTGATCATAGTCCAACCACCCGTGCAAAGATGCTGATTTTATCATAGCATATTCCCCGCTAACCTGGTAAGAAAACACGGGAACGTCGAATAATTTGCTAACAGACGAAAGAACATCCAGATAAAAAGTCGCGGGCTTCACCATAATAATGTCAGCCCCTTCATCTACATCCAACCGTGCCTCTAAATTGGCTTCGGCGGCGTTGGCAGGATCCATATGATATGTACTCTTGTCCACCGACTGAAGCGCCGTGCATGACCCCACAACATTACGGAATGGTTTGTGAAGACACGAACAAAACTTTGCAGCGTACGACAGGATGCCAACGTGTTTAAAGGAACAATTATCTAGAAACTCTCTTATTACTCCAACTCTGCCATCCATCATTTCAGAAGGAGCAACTACATCACATCCTGCGGCTGCTAAAACAGCGGCCTGTTTGCATAAAACTTCCAGGGTAATATCGTTATCAACTTCACCATTTATCTCGATGCCATCGTGACCTGAAGACGTGTAAGGATCAAGAGCTACATCGGCCATTATTCCGATGTTTGGTACGTGCTCCTTGATCAGTTTAACTGTTCTGCAAATTAAACTATCGGGATTATAGGCCTCTTCCGCATTTTCCGACTTAGAGCATCCCGAAGGAAAAAGCATCACTGCAGGTATACCGAGACCCTGAGCTTCAAGTGCAAGCTGAACCGCCCTATCTGGATGAACTCGTTTTAGGCAATCTAAGCCTTCTAGCACAACTAACTCTTTTTCGTCATCGTGAACAAATATGGGGAGTATAAGGTCTTCCACACACAAGGAGGTCTCCCTTACCATATTACGCATCCAACTATACGCGCGTTTACGCCTTAACCTAGTTCTGGGAAATTGCATTACCTGGAAACCTAAAGCACTCACGAGAGTATATTTTTTTTGTAAATCCATATCAATCCATTTATATCTTTAAGGCACTGAGAGGGGGGGGGGAAGTTGCGTGCAGTATCCGTAGGCACGCGGTGCGATTTTTCTTTCGTTTTACATGTTTGCGTGCCATGTGTACCCTAGGTATTTGTGGATTTTGCATATCTGGTTAACTGTACTTTAGTTTTGAATGGATGAATTTCAGGGTATTGACATTTCACGGCGGCGGCGGCGCATTTTTTGATGCTGTTGTCAGACATGTGACTTTGCATGACGCAAATACGCTAGTGGTGCCAAATGATCAGGATGTAGTGCAGTTTCAGGCAGAACTTGCAAAACAACACGGGGTTAGAAAATTTGCGGAGATATATTCATTTTCTGGCAGCATTGCGGGATATAGTGATACTTCACATTGTGGAAAGCACAGATCTAGTATGCTGTTCATGCAGTTTATAGAGGAATGGAACGGCACTAGAGGAGCAAACTACTCGGTTGAGTTTGCTAAAGAGTTGTGTGTGTTACTTGAAGAGCTATGTTTAAATTGTGTCTCTTTGGAAGAGCTATGTTCCCTGTTAGAGGATGAAAAGTTTCCTGAGAAGTGCAAGGTTACACCCGAATTTTTTATATGTCTTGCAAGGTGGCTAGCGCTTAGTGGTGCGGATGTAACTACACCTTTTTCATATACTTGTGCAGTGGATAGTTTCCTGAAAAACTTACAACAATCACCATGCAGAAGAGTTGTAGTGGCTGGGGTTGTGTTTAACAATTTATTTTTGACCTTTCTCAAGGCACTTGCACAGAATATCCCAGAGAGCATTGTAATACTTCCGTGTGTTGACCTGTCTATTCCTGAATCGAAGTGGCAGGCGTTAGACGAACAACATCATCAGTATTACTTCATGAAGCTGTTAAAATACTTGGGTGTAAGTCGAGAAGAAGTGCGCGAAATTGAGGGATCAAAACGAAGCAAAGTCGTTGATTTGCTTTTCAATTTTGAGATTCCCACATTATCGAGTTACACTTGTGACAGCAGCGGCTACAGAGCACACAATATTAAGTTGGTGACATGCAAGTCAGAAAGTGAAGAATTATCAAAGATTGAGGATATCCTGCGTGCGCATAGTGGGCAAAAGAATGAGCAATATCGACCGGGGCCAGATGATACTCGTGGCTTTAGGTACACTCCCGGCTGTGAGAAGGAAAAACAGCTTTTAGGAGACATTTGGCAAAGCGTAGCGTCACCCAGAAAGACAAGTGTGGTGTTTATTGAAAGTGACACTTTGGCGTTGCGGATGCGTACTTTGTTGTCTTTGAAGGACTTTTCAAAGATGCAATATGATGTTGGGTATGTGGTTTCATCGTTGCTATTAAGTGTTGTTGACGTTATTCTAAACGGTGGGAACTCTGTTCACCTGCTTGCGCTTCTCAAACATCCTCTTGTCACGCTTGGATACAAAGCGGAAGAATATAGGGGACTTATTTCAAAGTTTGAAACAGATATAATAAGAAGGAAAGCTGTTTCAGGTTTCGAAGTTATTGGCAACATTATAGAGACAGAGACGACAACACCCGAGATATTTTGTTTTTGGCACAATGTAACAAGTATTCTTGGGACGCTTCGTGGTATGATTTGCGGCAGGTATTCTTTATCTGAGTTAAAACGTGCCCATATAGCTTGCATAAAAATGCTTGTGGACAGCAGCTCCAAACATGAAGAAGAACCAATGCATGCCACAGCCTTTTGTGATATCGAAAGGTTCTTTTCTTTGCTTAGCAGCTGCTGTACAGGAAAAAAGGTGTTTTCTTTGCAAAGCTATCACGTTGCGTGTAAAGCATTTCTTGAGAGTATCTATACAATAGAAAGAAATAGGTTATCAACAATAAGCTTCCTGCGAGGAAACACTGTTATCGTGTCTGGGTTTAATGAAGGAGAGGAAATAGGTCGTAGAGGTAGTTCGCTTTTTGGCAACGTTGTACGTAGACACCTTGGGTTGCCCACGGAGGAGGAATATAGGGGATACTTGCTCTGTACTTTATATTCTCTTTTTCATGCAGATACACTGTACGTGACCAGGGCTGTAGAATGTTGCGGCAGGGCAACAGAAGCCCCGATACTAGCGAGGTATCTTGAGGTTTTACTGGAGTGTTTTTCTGCCATGCCTAAAACTGATGGGAAGACGGAGGTGGTCTCTAGCGTTTCCACGGATGACCGAGGTTTTGATATCTACATTCCCAATCCCGATATTGATTTTAGGGGCAGAGTTTTGTCTTCGTTAACCGCAGATGCTATAGAAATGCTGATGACAAACCCCTACGCTTTTTATGCACGTTACATTCTGGGCATAACCCCCTACAGAGAAGTCAGTACTGGGTATGTCGCAAATGGTTTTAACAGTCTGGTGCGCAGAGTTTTATTACAATACCTGAAAAGAGTTGGTTCTGGTACAGATAGTGACGTGCTAATTGATACAGCAAGGAGAGAATTTGCTGTTGTCAGTAGAAACTACCCCTATGTAGAAAAGTTTTGGTGGCCCAGATTTGAAAAAATAGCGGAAAGTTTTTTCCAAATTGACAAAGTGAGAAAACAGAGCCTCTCAGAAATAATAGTAGAAAGGGATTTTTCCTGGAAAATAAAGGATAAGATATCAGTTCTATCCAGGTGTGATACAGTTGCATATATGCGTGATGGCCATGTATCTATTGTGCGCTATACAGTTGGTTCTGTTCCTTCCCAAGTTGATATGCGTTGCGGTCAAGCGCCCAGGGGTATAGTGGAGTCCATATGTGTAGGACAGAATATTGATATAGAAAAAATAAACTTTGCTTATTGGAAGGTCACTCCAGAATCTGTAGAAATTACAGAGATCAAAGATTTCGCTACTATAGCGCGCGAGGCTAAGGAAGGCATAGAGAATTTGTTGATCAGGTACCTTGAAGAGATGACGCCGTTTAATGTTAGTGATAATTTCCCGAAGTTTGCAGAGTATGAGCTTCTTTCCAGAGTAAAAGAGCGAGTTTTTTCTGTGCGCTGAAAGTTGCAAATGTGTGACTTAGCACGTGAGACCACGAAAATCTTTTGTGCTGTAAACTCTTTTTAAAGGAGGGCACTAGAAATCACAGTACGATTTTCAGTATGTGTTTCCTGAAGCTGCTCCATAACAGGAGGTTAAAAACATAACAAATAAACAGCAAATTTCACTTTAATACTTGCACCTTAAGTAGAGATGCTGCGGTGCGTGTACCGCATGCGTGGATAAGTGAATTGTATAGTGAGTGCAATGTACAAGTGGGAAGCTTGTATACGTAAAAATTTCATGCTAGCATGGCATAGCTGGAGTTTTCGAATATGTTTATGGTGTCTCTTGATGAACGGGATGTGGCTAAGTTTAGGCTTAATAAGGTAACGCTTTCACTGCTCTTGTGTTGTTTTATCGAGTACTACGACTTCATGATTTATGGAATCATGAGTAGCGTGATCAACAAGGTGTTTTTTATTGATAGTGCCCTTTCTTCTTCATACGGTTCGTATGCTGCGTCGCTCGTGGGGCTTTTGATTTTTGCTTCTGCCTTTTTCGCGAGGCCGGTAGGGGCTGCACTTTTTGGCTATATAGGTGATAAGAAGGGGAGAAGGGTTTCTCTTAACATCTCTTTGATGCTGCTCATGGGGTCTGTTATGGGTATACCTTTGCTGCCTTCTCCTGGGACTTTAGGTGTATTTTCTGTGCTTATGCTTGCAATTTTGAGGATAATGCAGGGTCTGGCATTTGGGGCAGAAGTGGGCGGCCTTGTGCTAATGGCGGAGAATGTTAGTCGTTTAGGGTTCCCAACTGTCTGGGTGATTAGGACCAATTTCTGTGTTGCCGGGATGATGCTAGGCGTTTTTATGGCGGGTATGTGCGAGCGCATGCTAACGCAGGAGCAGATGTACTCCTGGGGCTGGAGAATTCCGTTTCTTGTGGCGGTTTTTGTGAGTGTTCCCCTTCCGTATCTCCGCAAGCTCATTCATGAGAGCGCGGAGTTTGTGAGGTATAAGGCTTCCGGGCATAGTGAGAAAATTGCAAAATCCCTCTTCAGGAACATATGCTCTGTGCTTTTTCTCGCGTTGGTCACGGGTTTAGGCGCTGGGTTTTTCTACATTACTGTAGTGTATCTTGACGTTGGTCACAAAGCTGGGCTTTTGGAGTATGAGCTTTCGCTTGTCTTGCACATGCTGGCTATTTCCACTGGTATGCTGGTAAAGGATAATGTCCTTCGGAAGCGTTGCTTCGTTTTTATACTTCTGGCCATGATAGTGCTGGTTTATCCAACTGTGCACTACATATGTGAGGGCCATATGTGGGCGCGAGTTCTTGTCTTAGTGCTGAGTGGCGTATACTTTGGGTGGTATGGGCCTTTTGTTATGTTCCTGTTTCCTGTTGGATCAAGACAGACTTCTTTTTCCACTGGTTATAATGGGGGGTGCATGCTGGCTGGGTTGGCTCCGGCAATTTGTTTGTGGTTTTTTCACTCCACGGGTAAGGACATTATGCCGTGGCTGTTTCTGGCGGTTATCGCATCAGTGCTTGTAGTGATCTTTACGTTTTTTGTCCGCGTTGACGAGAAAGGCGAGTACAAACTGGGGTTGTAGAGATTTTTTGTGCCTGAGAAAGGTGATTTCCTTATCTGTTGTGATGTGGGATTTTCTCGGTTTTGGGAGATATACGTAAGCCGGGTATCTAGCGTGGCTCTCCCTTTAAGCGTATGCTGTTCTTAATGTTGGACTTTCCCCATAGGTTTGGTGGCCGTTATGGAAATCAAAGGTACGTAACCTGGTTATCGTGATAATAAAGCGGTGACAAGTGTGTAAGCTGCTTAAGCAAAGGTATTCGTGTACTTGAAGAATAGTCAGTCTGTTAAACGCTGCAGCTGGGTGTTAGGAGGAATCATGATTGGGATGCTTTTGGTAGCGCTGAGCTTTCCCTATGATTTAAGTGGGGGCTTGCTAAGAATGAGATGAATCTATAGAGCGTTTTTGTGTGGTGGGTATTCAGATTCACGAGATTCTTGCAGTTGCAAAACAAAAGTAGTTTTTTTAGCACATTTCTTAGACTGTTTAACCAAGGTTTGGATTTGCGGAGCGAGAGCAGGCTTTGGCATTTCTGGGTTCATTGTGTAGTTTTTGTGTTTTTCTATGAAGTAAACCCAAGCTCTCTTTCTCCAAGGTATCTAGCAGCGAGCCATATGGTGGTAGAGAAAGGGAACAGGTCGTAAGTCCGCTTTTGTCGTTTTGTTTTTTATGAAGGGCTTGTGTGTTGCTGTGGCTCCGCCTGTCTTTTTTCTATAGCGTGCCAACTTGGCTTCTCTTATCTCTATTGTTCTCCGTGTGTAGTACAAATGTTTCGATTTGCAAAGATGCTTGATTTTAACCAAGGTCCAGGTGAAATTCGGTTGTAACAATCTTTATCGCGGCTGAGGGTTGCTTTGCTTGGCGAGTTTAAGTCTCGAGGTCCGTGGTGTTATTGCACATGAGTAGTTCCAGTGATGGCATCTTTACTGTTACACAACGACGACAACTCAAAAGAATCCTGTACTTTTATCCAGGCAAAGAAAACCAAGGCCGCTATCATTTCTGTAAGTTCGCGACCAGAACTTTATAAATTCATACTGTAATCCCACCGTCACACGACGAGAGTGCATGGCTGCAGCCGACGTTTTACCACAAAATCTCCCGTAGAAACTTAGAATGGTATTTCGTCGATCTCGGAGTCAAGGAAATCGAGATCATCACATACCTCACTCCCAGCCGAAGGCCCAGATCCTAGTCCTGTGTCACTTTCCCCGTCAGAACTCAATGCAGGTGTTGCTCCCATTCCTTTGGGATCTAACAAATAGAGCGAGGAATTGTACCCCTGAAGCACAACTTCAGTAACATAGCGATCGTTGTTATTTTGATCCACCCATTTTCTAGTACGCAAAGAACCCTCTATGTAGACTCTACTCCCCTTGCGAGCACAAGCTTTGACTACCTTTACCAGGCCATCACTGAACACCACTACATTGTGCCACTCAGTTTTCTCAGTACGAACCCCCGAAGATTTGTCTAGCCAGCTGTCTGACGTCGCTAGTGAAAAGCTAGCCATCTCGCGGCCATTTTGCATCATCCTGATATCAGGGTCTTTTCCTAGATACCCAATAAGAATAACCTTGTTAATGCCTACGGAGGACATACCTATAAATGTGACTGAAAATATACGCAATACTAGTCTGCTAAAAAACTAAGTTCAAGTTTTTGTTGTTTTTTGAAGTTTTTATCCTTTGTGTATACGCTGCATAGATCCTACGCAGAAAGATTACAAGAGTGTTGAATTTTTGCATCACAGCCATGAAGGGGCGTGAAGAATGTAGCGTAAGGAGAGCTCTTTATATGGTGCAGATCATTGTATGATCTCTATCTTTACCCTCGATATGAGCGCAAAATTTTTGTACTTTGCTGAAAACTTATGGGTAGACTAAGCTTATGAAATGTTATAGCATCTACATGATCTAACTAGCCGCTCTTGCTTGGTGGGGAACTCCTTGCACAAGATAAAATATAAGACTCTGAGTAGCGTTGCCCGGGTTGTAGACGAGGTTGCGGATGTTGTACTTTCATGGGTTGGCAACATAAGCGAGGACCTGTCGCGTAGTCAGGATATAGACAAGCTACTCAACAAAATGCGGGAGTGTGTAAGCCCCAAAGGAGGTGAGGTAAAGGCTAGGTACAATACCATATCACTGGGTAATCTCTATCTGCAGCTATCAGAAGCAGGGAAGGCTAGGTTTCTTCGTATGCTAAATGATCAGTTTAGCTCCAAGCGGGAAGATATTGACAGTAAAATCCGTGAGTATGTAAATAACTCGGATAGCTCCATGGAAGAGAAGCTTAGGTTTGATTTGATATCTGCCTTGAGTTCGCCGAGGCTCGCTATTCTCAAGCAGTTCATGTCACTGTCCGAAGGGGTTAAGTTTCTTGTTGATATGAGAGCTGATGTCGTGATCCTTTCCAGAAAGGGCGAGAATTTTTTTGCCTTGGAGAGAGATCTAAAGATGGTCTTGTCTTCGTTGTTTGACGTGGGTTTGTTGGAGCTGCGACATATAGCGTGGGACTCACCTGCTTCATTATTGGAGAAGCTCATACTTTATGAGGCGGTTCACGCCATTTCTTCATGGGAAGATCTTAGACATAGACTTGAGTCTGATCATAGGTGTTTTGCATTTTTTCACTACAAGATGCAAAATGAGCCTCTTATTTTCGTCGAAGTTGCCCTGGTTGATGAAATAGCGAACAGCATACATGTTTTGCTTGATGATAGTGAACCTAAAAAAGACCCTAATGAGGCAAAGGTTGCTATTTTTTACTCGATATCCAATACGCAGGTCGGATTGGCGGGGATAAACCTGGGCAACTTTCTCATAAAAAGGGTAGTGGGACGACTGTCTAGCGAATTTAGAAATATCAAAACCTATGCAACGATTTCGCCGATTCCTGGTTTTGTAAAGTGGTTGAAAGGAGTTTTGTCCACTGATGGCGATAGCTTGGTGCGTAAGGCCAATATATCGCATTCTGCTGAGTGCCTATTACAGTACGTGGATGCAGTGAAAAGCGATCCTGCAGGTGTACCTAATATTTACCATGAGGCGTTCTTGAAATTGTGTGCATGGTATTTGAATACGAAGAGTGGAAACAGAGTTATTGATCCTGTTGCGCATTTTCATTTAAGTAACGGCGCATCTATATGGAGATTGAACTGGATGGCGGACCGGTCATCAAAGGGGTTAGCGTGCTCCTTGGGAATTATGGTGAATTACAGCTATGAGCTATCAAAAATTGACGATAATCATGAGGCATACGTGGTGCGTGGCAAGGTCACTTGTTCGCGGGCTGTTGCGTCCCTTTTGAAAAACATGTCACTAAGGTAGAGGTGAGTTAATGACAGGAATAGTTAAGGGTGTGAGCTGTGATTGGGAGATGGTTATTGGCCTGGAGGTTCATGCTCAGGTACTGTCAAACAGTAAGTTATTTTCAGGTGCGTCAACTTCAAACTGCGTTGAGCCCAATGCCCAGGTGGCCCTTTTGGATGTAGCAATGCCCGGTGTGTTGCCGGTTGTGAATTCTTACTGCATAAGTCAAGCTGTTAAGACGGCAATTGCTCTTTCTTGCAGTGTTAGTAGACACTCAGTTTTCGATAGAAAAAATTATTTTTATCCCGATCTTCCGCTAGGATACCAAATTACGCAGTTTTACCATCCTATCGCGCGTAACGGTCATATAACGTTAGGCGAATCTGCCGAGGGTAGAAAAGTGCGAATAGCGAGAATTCACCTAGAACAAGATGCAGGAAAAAGCGTGCATGCAGGGGAAAGAACTTGCATAGATTTCAATCGGGCCGGGATAGCGCTAATGGAAATAGTCACTGAGCCTGATATAAGATCACCCGAAGAAGCGGCTGAGTATTTAAAAAAGCTCAGGACGATACTAAGATGTGTTGGGACTTGCAGTGGTGACATGGAGAACGGTGCTTTGCGTTGCGATGCTAATGTTTCTGTGAGAAGGGTTGGCGATAGTACTCTTGGAGTTCGTTCTGAGATTAAGAACTTAAACTCGATAAAGTATGTTGCTCAGGCGATAAAATATGAAGCTCAGAGGCATGTTGAAGCCATAGAGAATGGTAAAAACGTTGAAAGAAGCACGTTGCTGTATGATGCAGGAACAGGTACGACCAGAACTATGAGAGATAAGGAAGATGTGTGTGATTATAGATATTTTCCAGACCCGGATCTGTTGCCTATAAGTATCACTGATGGATTCATTAGTGATGTAAAGGCGTCTATTCCTGAGCTTCCTATGGAAAAAATGTCAAGATACATGAGGGATTTTTCTCTTTCCAAATACGATGCTGAAATACTATCCTCTGACAAGGATATTTCGGAATATTTTGACAGTATAATGGGGCTCGGTCTTCCTGCAGATTTAGCGGCATCGTGGATTACTGGTGAGCTTTTCGGTGCGCTCAACAAGCGGTGCATTGATATTGCGGCTTCTCCCGTCGATGCAGGTAACCTAGGTGAGCTGCTTTACCTAATTGATAGGGGAATAATTTCAGGGAAAATAGCAAAGCAGGTTTTTGCTGAAATGTTTGATACAGGGCGATCGGCGTCAGCAATTGTTGAGGAGAGTGGATTGCAGCAGATAGACGATGTAGATCTGCTGCGAGGTGTGGTAGACGGAGTCCTGGAAAAAAATCCTAATGAGGTTTTGCTATATAAGAGCGGCAAGGAAAAATTGTTTTCATACTTTGTTGGCCAGGTGATGCGTGAGACACAGGGGAAAGCGAATCCTGAAATTGTTAATAACCTTATAAGGGAAGGTCTTAGTAAGTAGTTTTACACATGGTGACTATTGCGAGTTGCTAGCCATATGTGTGGTATAACTTCCTGATGCGGGTGTTTTGTGAGTCTAGTGACATAGATGCACATGGTGGTTTCATTATGTGGTTTTTGTGAGTAAATTACCAATTTCGTGTTATCCCAGAACCGCGGCGCAATGTCGCGGTGTATGTCGTTTTTTGCGCAGTTATTAGCGTGGATTTGCTGTGTTTTGTACTACATATGTACGGTGCCAGTTTTTGACATTTTTAATTTGTGTTTGATGCCAAAACTGTGATTGACAATGCATTTGTAAGCCAGTAGCATTTCGCTTGACCCGTGGGGGTGTGGCTCAGTGGTTAGAGTGCAAGCCTGTCACGCTTGAGGTCGCGAGTTCGATTCTCGTCACCCCCGCGTTGTCGTGTTGGGTAAATGTTGTTGATCTGCGGGTGGTTTGTGCGTACCGATATGCTCATGAGTGGTAAGAGGGGCGTGGTCATTGGGGTTGCGAATGATCGATCCTTGGCTTGGGGTATCGCGAAAGCTGTAAGGGCGCACGGTGCTGAGGTGGCCGTCACGTATTTTTCCGAGTCTTTCAAGAAAAGGATAGATCCTCTAGCAGAGTCCATAGGATCCAAATTGTCGATTCCGTGTGATGTGTCCGATGCTGAGTCTGTCAATCGCATGTTTGAAACGCTTGCAAACGAGTGGGGAAGTTTGGACTTCGTAGTTCACGCTGTTGCGTTTTCGGACAAGAACCAGCTGAAGGGCAGGTATGTCGATACTACTTTGGATAACTTTTTGATGTCTATGCATATTTCGTGCTACTCGTTGACATATATAGCGAGTAAGGCAGAGCCGCTTATGGTAAATGGAGGGAGCATTTTGACTCTTTCTTATTACGGTTCAGAGAAGGTTGTGCCTCATTACAACGTTATGGGTGTTTGTAAGGCAGCCTTGGAGGCGAGTGTTAGGTATTTAGCTGTTGATTTGGGGAAAAAGCAGATAAGGGTGAATGCGATTTCTGCTGGACCTGTGAGAACATTGGCTTCTTCTGGAATCAGTGACTTTCATTACATACTAGCGTGGAACAGGTACAACTCTCCGTTGGCGCGTAACACCAGTATCGATGATGTTGGGGGTGCTGCGGTGTACTTGCTGAGTGACTTGGGTAAGGGAACTACTGGTGAAAATATCCATGTGGACTGTGGGTATCATGTGATAGGAATGAAAGCTGTTGATGCTCCGGACATAAGTAAAGTAAAAGAAGGGTTATAGAAATTTTTTTGTTTGCGGCCTGGGTAGGGGGATGGGACCCTTTTGTTTCTAAGATTCCTTCTTGTGTGGTGTGGCTTTCGCGTTTTGTGGGAGTTTGTGTGTGCTACTGGAAATCTGGTGGAATATTGATATCCAAAATGTAACGCAGCGATACTCGTGTTTGGAGTGACAGTGTGGATGTCAAAGATAGTATCTGGGGTGTTGTGTGATTTGGGTTTATCGTTATGATGGGTAGTTTCGGTGCTGCTGGTTGTCATGTGGATATTGTTGGTAGGGAGCGCACCCATGACGACTGTTCTGCTTGGCATAGTGTTCAGACAAGGTTGCGAGATTTCTACGGCAGTGCCGTGTATGATAGCTGGCTGAGTTCGCTGGTGTATTCAGGTCTGGAGAACGGAAAGGTAATACTTCTAGTGCCTACCAGATTCATAAAGGAGTGGATTCTTGTCCATTATTTGGATAGGATCCTAAGTTTTTGGCAAAGTGAGAATGCGTCGGTATACTGTGTTGACATTTGTGTAGATGATGGCTCTCTCGAATCCAGCGTTTCGCCAAGGCGCGATAATGGCGAACATAGTGCAGCAGCTGCGTCGTCTCGTGAAACTCTGACTTCCAGCACCTACGAGCACTTGAGCTCCCCGTTAGATCCTAGGTTTACGTTTGATAATTTCGTTGTTGGGAAGCCAAATGAGCTTGCGTTTGCTGCGGCGAGGCGTGTAGCAGAGTCTTCTGAGCCCATACCAGGCAGCAATCCTTTGTTCTTATACGGCGGTGTGGGTCTTGGAAAGACCCATCTTATGCATGCAATAGCGTGGTACGTTTTGGGATCTTCAGCGAAGAGAAAGATAGCTTATTTGTCGGCGGAGAAGTTCATGTATCAGTATGTGACCGCCTTACGTAGCAAAGACATAATGCTTTTTAAAGAACAGTTCCGTTCGGTTGACATACTTATGGTTGACGATGTTCAGTTCATAAGTGGTAAGGATAGTACGCAGGAAGAATTTTTTCACACTTTTAATGCATTGATAGACCAAAGCAAGCAGTTGGTTATTTCTGCTGATAGGTCTCCTAGTGATCTAGATGGAGTTGAAGATAGGATAAAGTCGCGTTTAGGGTGGGGACTTGTTGCGGATATAAATGAGACTACTTTTGAACTAAGGCTTGGAATATTGCAGCTAAAAGTTGAAAAGATGGGAATCCATGTGCCTAACGAGGTGCTTGAGTTTCTTGCTAAAAACATAAAATCAAATATTAGGGAGCTTGAGGGTGCGTTAAATAAAGTTGTGGCTCACTCTTCGTTAGTGGGGAGTAGTGTTACTGTTGAGCTTGCTAATGATATACTAGCGGATTTGTTACGTGCTAATCATAGGCTAATAACAGTAGATGCAATACAAAAGAAGGTGGCGGAATTTTTTGGCATAAAGCTTGAGGATATGTACTCAGCTAGGAGGCTTAGAGCCCTTGCGAGGCCGAGACAGATAGCTATGTATTTATCCAAGCGTCTTACGCAAAAAAGCTTGCCCGATATAGGGAAGAGCTTTGGTGGCCGAGATCACGCTACGGTTATTCACGCAGTAAAACAGGTGGAGAAGTTTATAGATACTGACTCAAAGTTGGCTGGCGATATAAGCTTGTTAATAAGGATGCTGAGGTAGTTTTGTTTTAAGCCACAACTGTCGCGGCATTGTTGATACTTGTGCAGCCAGCGTAGCGGGAGTCGCGGTGTTGTCCTCTGTGTACCTACGTGTGTTGTGAGGGTATGCACACAGCAGTATTGTGCGTGTTGTCTGGCTGACGTTGTTCTCGGGAATTTTTTATGTACATGTTCATCTAGGCTTATAAGCAACTTAAGGACCTTTGTGCGGAAAGTTAGTTGCGTTTTTGTATGTGTAGGATTTGCGGCGTGGAATCGCTGTTTCTTTTGGGAAACTGAGAAGGCTCTAGCATAAAGTGGCAATAAATCGCTATGCATACGCAATCTCTGGCGCTGTATGCTTTCGATCATTTTTTTGCTTGCGGGTGTTAGAGAGTAGTCTATACGTCGAACTATGTTTTGACCATTATCGCGAAAGCAACGCATATTGAAGTGATGCAGTTCTTGGAGATTGCGCAATCTGTCGTAAACGTAAAAAGCAATAAGGTTTTTAGTTTTTGTGGAACATAGGTATCAAAAAGTGGGGACCGTATTGGCATACTTCCGTTGCAGCAACATGAGATGTTTTAAAACGCGGTGTAGCTGTCGTCTGAACCGTTTCAGAAACGATGTAAGCAGCATATTATGTGCGTCAAGATTATTGCACGACAAGTTAGCTGTATTGTTATTATCCTTGCGCAGTTGTTATATTAACTCGGATGCTTTTGAGTGCTTAGTTATTTCCCTTTTGCACAGGTTTATTGTAGGTCGCATACGAGATGTTTTGTGAGTGGTAATAATCGCAGATCTACACCAGTATGAAATGGAAAAGTTTTTATCAGGGGCATCACTAATTTGTTTTCTAGCTAATACGTTCGTTATTCTCGTTGTAGCGTATGAGTGGTCCGTTATTGCTGATGGGTAAGTGCTTGCACCGGGTTTTGTATGAGCTCTTAATAAACTTCTGTTGTTTTGATAATGTTCTGCCGCAATGTTCCACATGGGCGTTGTGTTCACTTGCGGCTCACATGTTGTATGTTTACTTATAAAGCTTTTTTTAAAAAGCAATGACAATATCCTTATCACGCGGCATTTATTTCGCGCGAAACATGAAGACACATACATATCGTGTTCCATTCGTACGTCTATCATTCTCGCAGATTTTTCTGGCAAGGTTATGTTGTTTTATGTCATTACGATGAGCTTTTGTAATAAGCGAGAAATGCTTTTTGAACAGCTTGCTTGCATCGCTGTTGTTTGTTTTGGTACCTTATTTCTTTGATCTCTCTACAAAATGTCGAAGCTTCCCCTGCCACAAAACATTCCGCATCTTGCCCCCATTATACGCACTGCTCTGAACTATGTTATGTTACACAGGCTCTTCTTCCGCGCATCTTAGTTTAGCGGCTCCCGGAAATACCTCGTGAATTCGCAAAACCGTCATATTTGGTTTCAGTCATCACACTGCCTACCTCCCTGACACCTGGTGATGCTTGAAAATCGCAATCCTCTACGGTAAACAACCTCGGCGCTGCGGTTCGCAAGGCTTTGTCTATCATGTTGACTTCCAAATCGTGAGCAACAGCACGAGATGCACTAATAACTTTCCAACACGTGAACACCGGAAGTGTTACCAAAGCTAATCCTGTGCTGCCAGTTATACACGTCATAGCTAGCATCATGAAGGCGCCTACAGGAGACGAAACGAGATCAAGACAAATTTCATTTGTTGATTTTCCTGATGAATCTTGTGTCCCCAATTTGTCCTTTATCATGTCTACCATGCCTTTCACCGCACCTGATACGCCAGTGCCCGCACCTGGGAGTATTGAGGATACCAACTTTTCCGCGAATGATGCGCTGTCACTGGCAAACTTTTCTTCAAATACTTTCTGTCGCTGTTCAGCATTTTCGGCATCAATACCCGAACCATTTACCACGAGGTCAATCATACTTACCAGCGTTGTCATATCTTCGCGTCTCAACTTTTTTAGAACGTTGTCATCCCTGTGATGTTTCAGTACTTTATATGACGCCAATAAAACTTTCTCTCTTTTTTCACCGGCTGGTATGAAAGCTAAAGCGAGGAAAAATGCATCCTGCAATTCTGCCGTAACAGAATCTCGAAAGACCAAATTCCGTAATAAATCTGAAGCAATTTGATAACGTGCTTCAGCGGGAACATTTTCCATTACAGAGTCAATCTCATCACTATGCACTCTGCAGGAGCACGCTAACTTTTCAGGTGTTAATTTGAGTCTTGCCGTATCACCTGTGGGCAGAAACTGCGTTTTTAAAAAGCCGCTCATCGTACACATCTCCGATAAAAATCCTGCAAGTGCTTCAAGTAAATCCGTTTGTGTTATATAGTTCGTGATAGCCGTAGTGGCATCAACGGAAACAAACGCTGCCCGCATTATACACTTAATTAATTAACAATTCAACATTATTCAAGGTATAAAACTCATTACGTGATAGTTTGAGGTATAAGGTCAAAAAACGTTGTGGTTGTAGGGTGCGAATAGGAATATTTGGGGGAACTTTTGATCCTCCGCATTGTGGACATGTGTACGTTGCTTCCAAACTCAGAAGGTTCTTACGGTTTGATGAAGTATGGTGGGTTGTAACAGAAGCTAATCATCTCAAACCAACTGGCAAATATAGTTACCGTGAAAGGGTATTGTTGGTACGTAAACTGATAGCAAAGCATCCAGGAATGCGGTTAAAGGAAGTTCCCAGCTCTCGAGCATATGATGTTGTAAAACACTGTAGGAGGAGGTATCCAACCTTTCGTTTTGTGTGGCTTGGAGGTTCAGACAATATGGAACAAATCCATAGGTGGTTTAGATGGCGTGACTTTTGTGCACTTCTTCCTATGGTGTTCCTCGCGAGGCCAGGATCGGAGTATGCGTCATTGTATGCTCCGTTTTCGCGAGCTATTCCACGAGTGAGAACAACGGGATGCCAGGATTTACATAAAACACGCATCGGGGCATGGATGCTGGTAAGAACGCGCATGTGGGCCGTTTCATCAACATTGATAAGAAGTTCTGAAAGTATGCAGAGTGAATGCAAGTAGTGCTTACAGAGTAGGGCATAATGAAAGACGCTATCAAGCGTTGTAATTAACGCGAATATGGCGGTATTTACTGGTGCCTATAGGCAACATATTTGTGTCAACCTTGTTAGTTTTATGGTACCTTATGCGGAGATAGCTGTGTGGTGGTTGCAGTGAAATTGGGAGTCAATGTTGATCATGTAGCAACCTTGCGTAATATTCGCGGTACTCCGTACCCAAATTTGGTGGAAATAGTCCAGATAGTTGCTGACAGTGGGGCTGACTTTATCACGGTGCACCTTCGCGAGGATCGGCGGCATATTCGTGATGGGGACTTGCAAGAAATTCTTAGAAATGTGCGTCTACCTCTTAATTTAGAAATGGCCGCAACCGACGAGATGATAAAAATAGCAAAAGAGCTTCGACCGGACAGTGTGTGTCTTGTGCCAGAAAAAAGAATGGAAATGACTACCGAAACAGGTCTTGACGCAAAGAAATTGGTGAATTCGAATAGTACAGTGGTATCGGCTTTGCAAGCCGAAGGTATAAAAGTCGTTTTGTTCTTGGATCCGGATGCTACGCAAGTGTCCTATGCTCGCAGGTTAAATGTGGATAAGATTGAGCTACATGTGGGGGCTTATTGCATGAACAGAACAAAAGAAGAATTTGCCAGGATTGTTGCTGTAGCACAACAGTGTGAGGAATATGGGATCGAATGTCATGCTGGTCATGGGTTAGATTACTCAAGTGCAGCACAAGTGGCAGGAATACGGCAAATAACAGCCATCAACGTGGGCCATTTTTTAGTATGCGAAGCACTGAAGTTAGGTATAGGCGAGGCAGTTAGAAAAATGAGAGATGTCATTACTGCAGTACGAACGCAGTTGGGCACGCAGGTTGGACAATAGTTAGTTTGCGATGCCAAGTTTCTCGTGTCACGGTAGCGTTGTAAAAATGTAAGAGCGTCACAATGAGCATGTTGTGTTTTAGGAAGCCACAGAAGCGCTATTGCGGTCGGTCCCGAAAAACCAGTCATTTTATAAACGCTTAATGATCTTTCAGGCTTTGTAACGATATGAGTTTTGTAGGCGCTGTAATGTTTCGCAATATGGTCAACAAAGCCATTGTAAAGGCGTGCCTCACGAGATTTATGGCACTGCTGCAGAGTAAGTTTGTGGAATTAGCCAGCAATCATGCAAACTATATGATGTGATGGAGAGGATGAAACAAACTTACGCTATCAAACTAAACAGTATTGCAAGAGATACTGCAACACCATCTCGCGGCACACAACAACGTCACATGCAGCAACAGAAGAGGCTTCAATGCAGCCTTATCTCCCCCGCAACAAGATAATTCAGCTATTTTCAAAAGTGCACTGTTGTAGCAACGCAACTTCCAACCTAAACCAACGGTAAGCTACGCTGTAACAAAAGCAAAAAAGCAAAGATGGCACCACATTTCAGTAATGTTGCTATTTAGACATGGTATACGTCAACGCGATCCTAACCTACAGCATACAAACCGTGCGCCAAAGCACACGTTGATAAAAATGCAACACAATGTAATTCATGTTTTGTAGGGGGAGTAACCAATAAGCAATTTCGCAAACTAAAACTAAGCTAATCACTACTACCAAAAGAATACAACACGAGTGCAATATCACTACGGCCACATCCAACCCAACATACAGTACATTTCCAGTTTACTGATTAATAATGCATACGTCATACGATACGGGAATATCAGCACTATGGATGCCTATGAAAAAGCATAACGATATTCTTTATCTACAAAACATCGCCGCAATAAAAACGCATCGTAGCCACCCCACGTGAAACTACATCACAGAAACTTCCTCCCTTAAATATCCCCCAACACGTGAAATATATACACGGTCAACCGTTACAGTTCCTATGTATCCAATAATGCCTCTTCTGCGCAAAATGCTGCATGAATAATACATAACCGCAAGTTTATGAGTTCCATTACTATGTGCTGTTCGCACGCACCATCACCCGACAAGACGCCCCACAATACGTTCACATTCAAAGCTACTATCTATTCCAGTGTATGCCATACTATTCATCTGAGCACAACTTTTCACGTTTGCACATGCAAGTAAACCACACTATTCGATCACGAAACCACCCAGCGCCACGAGTAGTATCGATCTGTCGCTATGCACCACTCTATCCCAACATTGTACGGGTCGTCAACACACATGCCTATCACTCCATAGTACTGCGTTGTCACCAGCGCATATCAACCGCCCCGCGATTCATTGCACCGTTATGCGTGAGGCATCTACGATTACACGACACCTTTCATATCGCTCGCACACGTCGGTTTTACGTCGCTCCTAGCAGACAGAACAACCCCACCAATCATGCTCATCTACCCGCGCATGATAGCCACCTTACTAAGTATTTACACCACATTGACTCGGCCGCAACGCAATTTTACCAGCATACGCACACAACGCCGTCAACGTGCATTGACCCGCAAGCAGCAAGTGCCAAACACTCTGACTGAGCCGCACACAGCGACCACGACGTGCACGTGTCACACAAAACACTCTCCAAACGCGAAATACCATCTACTAAAAAACGCAAAGCCGAGCTACTCGCCAGACGAAACCCCACCTAGCCTGTCCTAACCACACACACTCCAACTCCAAAGAACCTAGAACGCAAGCAACAAGCGAAGGAACTCCGGAACCTGAAAGAGCACACCGAAAACACATACAGGACCAAGGTAACGCTAAACCCCTCCTAGCTTCTTCCAGAAAGAACCACTAAATATTCACCGTGTCCAACAGCTTTCTACTTGATCTAAAACGCACACGTCTCTTAGGCGGCAATGTCTCAAGATGTCCAGTTTTTGGATTGTGGTACTTCTTTTCTGCACACTGTATCACATGCAACGTACCAACGTTATGCAAGCGAATAGAATGATTCGTTTCCAAAGCAGTCTTGATAGCGGACATAACCACATCATAAGCGCTACTTGAATCCTTTTTGGTAAAACCTAAACCTGACATCAACGCCCTTACTATGATCTCCTTGCTCATAAGTAAAACTCCTAACTCGACATAAGTTAATCGGACCTAGGATATTAGGTTAAGTAGTATAGTCAACTAAATTCGTAGCCATAAACTAACGTATTATTAAGCATGGATGACTTTTTGCCATAAAAACAGGTATGCATTTCTCCATGAGTAATACAAACTTAGTAAGTTCCCAGCGTTGCATAAGGTCTAACTTCTAGCTTTCTTGTCTTAAGAGATTAGATATAATCTCTACTATCCGGAAGATAGTAGCTTCCCTGTGTGCATGTAATCTTCTAGAAGTTGAAAAAACCTCGCGCGCTTTGAAGTATTTTCTTGTCATTAGTGAGATATCATGCCCGTCCAAAGGATAATCGTTGCTTTTTTGTAACTTTACGACGCCATAGATCGCATCACGCATAGCCTTAAGACCCAAGTACTCAACTTTGTGCATAGGCAAATCTGTTTCCAACATGTTATCAACCAGAGCACTTGTCTTGTTCTCTTTGCGTATTAGGGACAGAAAATTGTCATACAGCGAAATTTCCTTTTCTATGTCCCCTGTAACCATACCAGGTGTTCCTGGATACAGTGATATTGCTTTTTCCTCAATATTGATATTAGGAAAGTTCATACGAATAACTTTCCTAGTTTCCACCTGTGTAAGCTCGGAAAAACGGAGTGTAACACAACGTGATCTTATTACCACGTGAACTCCGTAAAGATTGTGGCTAATAAGTAATATCAGAGAATTTTCAGGGGGCTCTTCAAGGATTTTAAGCATAGAATTTGCTGTGCTTGCATTTAGACCATCCAAACCATCAAGTATCACTATTTTTCTTTCTGCTCGTATTGCAGACATGTGTAGGAAATTCCGCATTTTGTGTATCTTTTCTATTCCTATGGGTGACGATTGGTCCTCTATCATTATGACATCAGGATGAGCCTCGAGCGTATCCGTTGAAGCCACATGTCTTGCAAACGCACGTGCGAGGCTTGCCTTACCTATTCCTCTTTTCCCGCAAAAAAGCCATACATTCACATTCTTATTTTTTTGAAGAGCGCTCTTTTGAGCGTTGTGTCCTACTACTGTATCCATGTTGTTTTTCTGCAACGTTAATAGCATCAATAATTTTCGTACTTGATATCAGGCCCTCACGCAGTATTTTTCGGGATATCATATCAAATACTGTAGAACATACACCACTGACTGAATAGTCATTTTCCAGAAACTTAGAAACGTTTTTTCTGATTTCTGTAGGGATTTCCGAGGCCAATGCAGTTGCATTTTCCCCAGAGATATTTGCGCTGGTCGCTGCCACAGGGAAGTCCACTTTTGTTAGTATGTCATGTGCTAATTTATGGTCCGGTATTCGGATACCCAGTGTATTCCTGAAAAAAAGTTCTGGTAAGTTTTGTATTTTGCGTAGGGGAAGCACATATGTTATTGGGCCGGGAGATAGCATTTCCACTATTTTAAAGTCTGTGTCAGTGATATGGGTAAACTCGGCTATCTGCGACGTATTGTGCAGCAGCAAAGAAAGGGGCCTGTTGTAAGAGCGTTTCTTTATATCGTATAATCTGCGTACAGCGTTTTCACTGCAGGCATTGCACGCCAAGGCATACAAGGTTTCTGTGGGAAAACACACAATTTCACCATTTTTTAGTGCATCCACAACTTCCTGTAACATAACTGAGTGTTATCCTGAAGGCATTGTAATTTATACACCAATACAAAAGCAAATGTAATAGGAGTTTAGCAAGGGAAGCGAAAGCAATGTTATTAAACACCAAATACTATTTACTTTTCAAAGATTTGGCCAATAGAACATGAAAATCATATGGTTGATCAGAACCACGTTTATCGTCCAAGTAGAGTCATTTTTGAAAGTTTGGCCATGTGAAGAATGAGTATTATTACAATAAGTCTCAATGCTTATAATCCCGGTTTTTGTTTGTAATTGCGGACGTGAGATGAACACTTGTTTGTTGGTAATCGTTGGAAAATGATGCAAAACCTTTGAAAAACCGTGTACCGTCATAAATAATAGTGTGATCATGCCTTACCTTATAGCACTGCTTGCTCTTCAGTGAATGATATTTTTGAGTAACAGGTTTTCTATGTTAATTTTAGGCCTGAGTGGGGGTGCTGCTGTCGGTAAAAGTACAGTAGCACGATTGTTTTCCAAATTCAGTAATGCAGCTGTGTTTGACGCGGATAAGGAAGTTCACCATATGTACGAGAGCGACGAGAGGGTCATAGCCGCGATAAGAGAGTTTTTTCCAGATGCCGTGATTGAAGGACATGTGTCCCGCAAGCAATTGTCCAGGCATTTCTTTGAGGATAGTAAGAGGTGGCATGAATTTCAATCGGTTATTCACGGGTGTGTTTTACAAAAACAAAAAAGGTTTATCCTTGACAGCAGAAGGACGGGCATAAGGCTGCTTGTTTTAGATATCCCGCTTTTGTTGGAAAAGGGGTTTTGGAGAGATTGTAATGTTATCGTACATGTATATGCAAATCCAAGAGTCCAACTAGAAAGGCTAAGGTCTCGTGAAATATCGGAAGAACACATAAGGTTCTTACTATCAAAGCAGGTAAATTCGGTTAAAAGATGCAGTTTCGCAGACTTTTTCATTAATACATGCAGCTGTACCAAAGATATCTCTTATAGCGTATTAGACATAATAAGATATGGACTTTCAGGAGCTAGCTTTGCTAGGTTCCTGAATAAGGCTACTTCCCCAGAAATTTCAAGGTATTTGTATAAAGGTGTTTAATGGTTTTTTGGATAGTTTATGTTTTTACTTGATTACTCATAATCGTTGGGAATTTATGTGACAATATGGAAACGGCCTGCAAGTTATCAGAGCTTATTTGTATTGTATTACGAATAGTTTTTTGTGGCGTTAAAGCAGGATTACATTGCCTATTTCCGGTAATACTTCTTTGTATTTTTACCATTTCAATACGTGGAAATAATCTGTTGTATAACGTTGTTGCAATCTTTTTTGCTAACAGCACCGACTCATAGCGAAGTGTTTCGCTGACAT
>JBGCXB010000006.1:0-46461 GCA_048496795.1 Aaplasma endosymbiont of Hyalomma asiaticum
TGAGAAGCAGCTACTCTTGGTGCCAGCGGTGTGATGCCCAGTAGAAGGGTGAGTAGAATGAGTATTTGTTTTTGCATATCTTGTATCCTCGTGTTTATATGTCTCGTCGTTGTATATATGTTGTTGCTCATCGAAACATGAAATTCGATGCTTACTCTCACGCGTGATAGTACTGCATATTGTTTAATTATTGGTGTGTATATTCGTATTATGGCGTGGAGGTGTACGTAAGGAACTTAATGGAACGCAAAGCTATGTTTGACATATTCGGTTTGTTGCTTGAGAATAGGAGACGAGTTGTGGGTGTGCAGGATTATAATCAGAGGGCATACAATGGACCCTTGGGGTGATGAAGATAACAAAACGAAAAAAAACCGAAGTCATTCTCGTGGTTTGGGAAGTGATTGTGTATGGTTAAATGATGTGTATCGTGGTTGTTTGATGAAGCTGTTCGGGAAAAATGTCCAAGGGGGAAAGAAACCGACGTGCTGGTACGGTGCGTGTGTCTTATTTGTGGTTTTGCTCGCTTACGCTTCGTCGGGTTTCTATGTGTTAAATCCAGGGGAACGGGGTCTGCAAATGCTATTCGGTCAATACTACGGTGCTCGTGATGATGGTTTGCATTATTGGTGGCCACGTCCAATTGGGGAATTACACAGGTTGCGAGTTGATGCAGTGCAGAAGGAGTCGCTGGGGGAAACAGATGAGGATGCTCGCTTGAGACGAATGAACGAAAACGTTATGCTAACGGGAGATGAAAATATTGTGAATGTTAGTTTTGACGTGCACTGGAAAATATCCGATGCGTATTCTTATATGTTCAATGTGCGCGAGAGTAGAACCGGAGTGAATGTGCGCGATGCGGCTGAAAGCGCAATAAGAGAAATGCTAGGAAAATGGTCTTTGGTTGATGCGCTGGAAGGCGAAGGGAGATATAGAATATCAATGGAAGTGAGGGACTTAGTGCAGCGGATTCTTGATAGTTATGACGCGGGAATAGAGATACTGTCGGTGCAATTGAAAAAGATAGATCCGCCAATGAAGGTACTGGGGGCGTTCAGGGATGTACAAAGTGCACGTGCAGATAAAGAAAGGCTAGTCAATGAGGCGCAATCATATAAAAACGAAGTTCTTCCGAAAGCGAAGGGCGATGCAATAAAAATAATGTTGGATGCCGAGGCTTACAAAAGTGAGGTGGTGAACCGTGCTTTAGGAGAGACATCAAAGTTTACTTCGTTGTACAACGAGTACGTTGATAACCCCAATAGTGTAAGGTGGAGGTTATACTTGGAGACAATGGAAGACATTCTATCGACAATGGAAAAAACAGTGGTGACCGGCGATATCAGCGGAATGTTGGCACACATGCCAATAATAAAAAGAGAGAACAGAAATGCTCAAATTGTTACGGGGGACTAGTGTCAGCGATTAAATACACATGTATAGGATCAACGCTAGCGGCTCTGGTTATTGTGCTGAGCTGCTTGTTTATAGTAGATGAATCACAACAAGCGCTAGAGATTCGGCTGGGTAAGGTCGTGGGAAAGCTGCAAAAGAGTGGTCTCTATGTAAAGGCACCGCTGATAAGCAAGGTGGTGTATTATGATAAGAGGATTTTAGGGATAAGGTCTGCATCATGTGAAGTGATCGCTGCAGACCAAAAAAGGTTTGTTGTGGATTTTTACGCTAAGTACAGGATCAAAGACCCTGAAACATTTTATCGAACGGTCAAGAGCGAGTATGGTTTAGAGAATAAGGTAGAGTCTGTAATAGAATCACATATAAGGGAAAATGTAGGAAGGGTGACGCTAGTAGATTTTATTAACAGATCACGTTCCGATGTGATGCGAAACGTGCTGAGAGGAGTGCAGGTTGAAACGAAAAAGTTTGGCATAGAGGTGGTGGATGTACGAGTGCGACGGGCTGATCTTCCCGAAGAAAATAGTACAGCAATATTCAAGCGAATGCAGACAGATAGAGAAAAGGAAGCGAGAGAAATACGTGCAGAGGGTGCGGAGCTGGCGCAGAAAGTGCGAGCGGATGCCGACCTGAAAAAACGGGTGATGATCGCAGATGCCGTGAGCCGTGCGCAGTCTGTAAGGGGCGAGGGCGATGCAGAAGCAACACGAATTTATAATAACGCTCTTAAGGTGGACCCTGACTTCTTTGATTTTTATCGGACGTTGAAGGCGTACAGGAAGGTGTTTGCTGATAGTGAAAAATCCAGAATAGTCCTAACCCCACATAACAATTTCATGGATCTAATGAACAACGCAGGAGGAGAACAGAGGTGAAAAAGATATTTGCGCTTGCGCTATTATGTACCTTGTTTGCCGAGAGAACGGATGCAATCTCCTCGGAGATTAAAAAGGAGACGAGTCATGGTGTTACTACTGCAGTGGAGTATGAGCGAGGTTTTGCTGGTTTGGCATCGAAGCTATTGCCGTCTGTGGTGAATATATCGACTGAACAGACGATAGAGGAGCGTAGCCATGGTGAGTTGGGTGGTCCTTTTTTCGGTTTCGGTCCTGGGTTTCCCCGTGGATTATTAGAAGGTTTATTAGGAAATTTAGAGCCCTTGCTTATAGAACCTCAGAAGCCACGGAAGGTGGTGTCATTAGGGTCAGGGTTTGTGGTAGACAAGTCTGGTCTAATTGTGACCAATTATCACGTCATAGCAAACGCTCAGGAAATACAGGTGAAATTCAGCGATAATTCCACCGCGAAAGCAACAGTGATCGGACAGGATGAAAAAACTGATCTAGCTGTGCTGAAGGTGAATGTGAAAAAGGATCTGGAGTGCGCCAAATTGGGCGATTCAGATGCAGCTATGATCGGTGAATGGGTGTTGGCAATCGGAAATCCATATGGTTTGGGGGGATCCGTAAGCGTAGGCATAATATCTGGACGTGCGCGTGACATAAACATAGGAACAGCCAGTGAGTTCTTACAAACTGATGCGGCAATAAACAGGGGGCATTCCGGGGGACCTCTGTTTAATACGCGGGGCGAGGTTATAGGGGTAAACACGGCGATAATATCGCCGCAAGGTGGAGGAAATGTTGGAATTGCCTTCGCTATACCCTCCAACAGTGCTGCAAGGATAATAAGCGTGCTGTCAAAAGGTGAAAAAGTGGAGCACGGGTGGCTGGGTGTTGTAGTGCAGCGAGTCACCGAAGCAATGGTTGATTCTTTGGGGTTAGACGGCCCGAGAGGAGCTTTGATTTCAGATATCGCGAAAGATAGCCCCGCAGAGCGTGGGGGATTACGGGTTGGCGATGTCATTTTGGAGTTTAATGGGAAAAAGATAGAGGACATGCCGCAGCTTACAACGATGATATCAAAGGCAACTTCAAATGAGCAAGCCAGCCTGTTGATAATGCGAGATGGCAAGACTATGAGTATGAAGGTGATCATCGGTAAAATGCCCGAAGACAGCGACGGAAACGCATCGAGCAGTTCGGAAGCTACATCAAATGTCCTGGGTATTACTGTGGGAAACGTAGCGACTGAAGGCGAATCAAAACAAGTGGGTGTGGTAGTTTTGCGAGTTGACGTAAAGAGTGATGCTTTCCTGGAGGGTATACGTAAAGGTGATCTCTTGCTAGCAATAGATTCTTACTCATTGCAGAATGTTGAAGATTTTGTAAAAGCATCAGAAAAGCTGAAAAAAGATAAAAAGAAAGGTTCGGTGTTATTGCTGGTGAAAAAGGGTGAATCACCACCAATATACATACCAGTAAAAATCAAAAGGTGATGTTAGTCAGAAGGGGCTAAGCTAGCTTTAGGCATTCGGCTTGTATAGCCAATAAGAATCTGTGTCATGGGGGATGTGAAGCTGTTGGCCCTGTTCCGGATGTTGATGCACTTAATGCGTGTGTTAGAGCGATGGGCTATGGATGGAAGTGACGTTGTGACGTTGCGAAAAGCAATGTTAGAAATATGTGGGCATGAGTTCAGTAATTTGGAGCTTATGCGGATAGCGGTGACGCACCCTAGTGCTGCGGAGACAAGAACGAATAGCTACGAGCGATTAGAGTTTATTGGTGACTCGGTACTCGGTCTTGTGGTTTCTGAAATGCTTTATAGGATGTATTCGGACAATAGTGAGGGTGACTTAACGAAAAAAAGAATGGCTATGGTTTGTGGTAGTCGTGTTGTGGAGGTCGCCAGAACATTGGGTTTGGGCGGGATTCTGCGTATGTCGAAAGGAGAAATGTCATGCGGTGGCCAAAATAACGATAGTAATTTGGAAAATGCCCTGGAAGCGCTAATTGGTGCTCTGTATATAGACGGAGGGCTTGAAGTAGCACGTAATTTCGTAGTGAAACATTGGCAGCGTGCGGCGGAAAGCATGATATCGGTTCCTCTTACGGACTATAAGTCAGCATTGCAGGAATGGTCGCAGAGTAAAGCCCTGCCCGTACCCGAATATAAAGTTGTATCGAAAATCGGAAGTGAACATGAGCCTATTTTCACAGTGGAGGTATCAATAAGTTCCTCTATAATCGAGAAGGTCGTTGGGTCCGGAAAAAACAAGAAACTAGCGGAACAGGCAGCAGCAAAACTTATGTTGGAGAAAATAACAAGTTGAATGCAGAAATCAACATGTTAAAGTAAAGCGGTCACGGGCAAGCTCCAATGAAAAAAAAGAAAACGAGTATCCCACTTGTGTTGATTTCTATCATTCTTTCCATGCTGTGCCTATCGTATGCGTCGGTTCCGTTATACAGAATTTTCTGCAAAGCCACAGGATTCGGCGGTCTGCCAAGAAAGAAAACGTCTTTTTTTGAAAACAACACTGGTAAATCAAAAATAAAAGTCAGGTTTAGCGCAGCAACAAACGGGCTGCCTCTTTCATTTTCCCCCAATCAACACCACATAACCCTTGCTCCTGGACAACAAAAACTCGCGTTCTACACTGCGACCAACACCTCAGATACAATCATATCCGGTACAGCTGTATATAATGTCTCTCCTCCACAGGCAGGAAAGTATTTTTTTAAAATTGCATGCTTCTGTTTTACAGAACAGATCTTCGAACCCCACAAGTCAGTCATTATGCCCGTATCTTTTACGATTGACCCCGGTATAGAGACCGACACTTCCACTATGCACATTCGGGAAATAACTCTGTCATATACCTTCTTTCCCAGCACGAAAGTGCCCACAACACAACTCGAACAAAACTCAGTCCAATAGGGGCACCCTAGTCCTGAACATACTATGCGCTACCGTGATTTCAGCAAATATCGATGATCTCCTGTTTATACACTGACATAAGTATTCTCTGGTTCAGCAGATCTACAAATCCTGACATGAGCAATGTTTGTTGAGCTAACACCTAAGCCTTTTGCTATGCCAGCAATATCATCATCGGTTGCTCGTCTTATCCCCTCTTCCAACACTAACAACCTGGAACCCGAATCACATAATTCATTTTTTAAAATATCGGTAATCGCCGCACTAACGAAAACAGCTAACGCACCTAAACAACAACGTGCAACAATGTCAGCCGGAGATGATAACACACCAATAACTCCCTGAAGACCCTGGTGCCGTGCGACGAGGATCCCAAGAGTAGAGGCAAAACCACACAGTGACAAGATCATAGTAGCGGTTAACACAGCAGACATCGTGTTAAACGCTGCTAGACCACGGTTCGCTACACCATTGACAGTGATATCGGCCTTGATAGCCCCTCCTTTTACGTATAATCCCTCTTTTACCAGCAAGCGCCCACGATCAAAATTACCTCCGGGAATTACTATTGACATGTCATACTTATCAATAGACCCAATCTTGTGAGTATAAATAACAACACCAATTGTAGATAACAACAATGCGGCCAGCGATATGAAGGAACCTATGACAATTGGATGTGAACTTAATAGGTGAATCCCTGCGGTAACAGCGTATGCTATACAGTAACCATACACGGCAGCCGAAACCGCAAGAACAATCACGAAAAACTTTGCAAGTATCTTGGTTTTACCAATGCTCGACACTCCGGAACCTTTGTAGCCATCTATTTTATCCAAACTATTCTCACCTGGCACTTTTATACCCTCTTATTAAAACCCACTACTATACCGCACAAACAAAGCACGAGCAGTCATCAGGAAAAGTCGTGTGTCATATTACTAAAAGCGACTTTACTACTGCTACATACAACCACCTATACCGGCACCTGCCCCATACTAAGGACAACATCATTAATAAGTCAATATATATCGTTATGATACCATAAAAACGGTAAATACATCTAATGCACAGCATAAAGCAGTTGATGATGTACTCAAACGTACATCGTCTCGGCTTATGCAAATAAGTTTATATTCCTACGTTAAACGTTTTTCTCTTCGGAAACCTATTCGGTCACACGGATAAACCACACCACAATTTCGCGTGAATATCAAAGCGTAAAACGCTGGATCATGAGAAACAAGATTGTGCCTCTGGCATTGAAAAACTCCGCTGCTAAAAAACACGGCGCAGAGCCATGCCTGTATACCATCAACACCATTCATAACTTCTGACGAATTACAAGACACAATTGCATGGACTTGTTTTAAGTATGACTCAACTTTTTTATCAATTACTGTCGTCAAGTTCGCTATTTACACACAAACACCTAGCTACTTAAAACTCCACGAAAAATTTTACAATAACAACCTATTAGCAGCAGCTGTCGAGCACAAGCAAGTGTATATATTTAACACCACGTACCACAAACCAAAAAAGATTCCGCCTCTAATCAAGGTTAACTATTTTGGAACAGCAAGAGTAGCGTGTAATCCTTCCACGCTTTCCGCAGATAAAACACACTCTACAACGGTAGTTTGATTATAACGCTGGTCACAATCCCCAAGTATGGAGTGAATTTTCCTTGCCCCTTCCAACATGCTGAATATGTGCCCTAAAGAAGACGCCTCTTTCTGCACACTCTCTGATGAGAGTATTCCCTCTTGTACCTCACTAACGCAACTATCATTACCAGAAGTCTCGCGTACATCGCTTGCACCTACCTGGCGACGGTCAACCTTGCAATCTGGAAACACTAAAATTCGCACGTTTCCTTTACTTTCTTCAGTGAATACCCTAGCGACAAATAACATAATCACCGAAACGGAAAAAACAATCACCGAGATCCACATAAATGTAGCCAGCGGACTAGGCGCTGTAGCAACAACAAGCGTGGTACCTTTTCCCTCTGCTGCAGTTATTGATAGGGTAGACCCAACAGCAATTCCATTTCCCAGCATTACCCCAGAAGAAGCAGCGGCAGCCAACAACGAAACGATAGATCCATACGCGAGGATAGTCTGAAACGTACTAAACCCGCCATCACCCTTGCTGCTACGACTCGCAATAAGATTGAGCTTTATATTACTTACAACAGAGTTGATAGACATACTACCTTCAGCTGAACGCGCCCTGCGATTTCTCTTCTCTAATGCACAAACAACTGCAATATATACCAAACTTAGGAAAAACAACACTAGAGACGCCACAGCTGCCACAAACATAGGCGTATGCAAGGAAATAACAGCACCAGATGACATGGCATATGAAATAGTAAACAGCGACACTGCAGAGCAAATCACCGCAACTAGTACCCCAGACCTATAATATGCTTTGCTAAATGAAGATCTACACAGAACAGACTCCAATTCCTTGTCTAATACAACATCGCCGCTACTACCCATATCCCAATCTCCCAACAACTTACTCACCCCGCACCGACGCAGTATTATACTATGTTTTCCGGAGTCATATCATGAAAAAAACAAACTGATAGGACGTCACTGAAAACTGTGTCGCTATCCTGTAAAAGAACAGCAGAAAAGACACAGGGTAATCTCGCCTGTGTTTTTTCTGCTGAATTCATCTAATTCCAAGAAGTAATGGTAGCACCTATGTTGTTCTTCATACCTACTTCAACAATCGAGAAATCTCCAAGAAAATCCTTGGCGAATTCATTAACCTCCTGCAAGGACACAGACTCATTTTTGGAGTTGTATTTTTGGATATGGTCCTTCCCCAGCCCTCGTAGCTGAAATTTTACTAGTCTTTCAGCAACATCAGCAGTTTTTATGAAAGAGAACAGGAACGAACTCTCTATGTTCGCCTTTGCAATTTGGAATGTACGTTCATCTAGACCATTTTCCCTTACTTGTTCTATCGTTCTTAAAAAGGCGTCAACACCCTCTTTAACAGTGTTATTATCTGTAAACAGAACACAAGAAAACAAACTGACTCCACCAAAATGCTGCAGAAAGCTACTAACACTGTAAGTAATCCCTAGCTTTTCTCTCAATTCCTTCATCAGGATAGAACTCAAGCCTATGCCACCAAGTGCTCTGTTCAAAATCCTCGCCATGTGATACTTGGGATCACCACGGGAAATACTTTTAGTCGTGAACATAACAACGCTCTGCGGAGAATCGTACTTTACATAACCACGAGATCCTATGTTCGGAACACCCTCAATAGCTCGTTTAGAATTTTGCCCTCTGCTTATTTTAGAAAATGCTTTGTCCAGAACTTCAGAGAGATGTTCTTGGCTCACATCTCCCGCTATACCAATAAACATGTTATCCAAGTCAAAATTTTCCTGTCTGTAATTCTCTATGTCTTCTAATGAGATGTTTTCTATTGTATCAGGAGTACCTTTAATTGGGTAAGCATGCGGCTGATCGCCAAAAATCACTTTATCCATCATATCACTTGCCTGTTCTTGTGGAGCATTCCCGCTTATGTCTGAGTCGTGTTTTAAGCGTTCTTTTTCGATCTCAAAAACTCCATGGTCTATTGTGGCATCCGATAGGCTGTCTCCAACTGCGTAAAGAGCCATGTCAAGATTCTCTGCCAAAGTACGCAATGACACATACGTATTATCCCCGTCCGCAGAAACATCCAGCTCTATGCCCCTTTTCCCCAGTTGTTCAGAGAGTTTAACGCCGTCTTTCGTCACACCACGCTCCATAACTGCCGCAGCCAATGCTGCCAACCCTTTCTTCCCCACTGGGTCATACAACGAACCTGTATGTTGAAACGCAATTGAAACAGAAACTATGGGAAGAGTTTTTCCACTCGTATACCAGTACTTAATTCCCCCCTTGGTGACAACATCCTGAATATCAATGTCTATGTTTGCTGCTGCGAAGCAGTGTGCACCAAAAAACAGCACCCAAACACAAAAAATAATATGTAGAAGCTGATTATTCTTCATGTTGTTCCTCCCCCTCTTTTTCACCTTCATCCACTGCGGGCTCGACTGCCAGAACATCTCCACGATCATCCCTGTGCATTAGATGAGCTTCAACGGTTGCACCACTAAATACGCTTTTTAAGGCCTCATTTACATCTTCGACTGTAACACTCTTTATGGTTTCAAGCATGTATTCGGGTAATATGAGATCTGAGCCCGCAGCAAGCGTACTTGCGTAGAACCAGGCCCGCCCCTCTATATCATCTAACCCATATGTAAAATTAGCCATGCTCCTGTACTTAGCGTCATTTAACAGTTCCTCAGTAACACCCCCTGCCACTAGCCCTGCTATTATCTCTTTTGCAACCGCATTAACGTCCCCAGGTGTAACACCATTTCTAGGGGCAATCTCTACTGCTACTATACCTTGGCTTCTCTCTCTGTCGTTGTATGCACCAGCAACCCGAGTTGCTATTGCTCTTTTATTCACTAATTCATGATAAAGAACTCCGAACCCATCCCCTGCCACTATATCGGAAGCTATCAGTACGGACGCCCTTATTTTTTTATCACTGTTAGTGCCGATGCTAGGGGCTTGGTAAAGCATAACAGCAACAGGTTCAGTGACTGAGGGATGCTCGGTTTTTACGATAATATCGTTTCGATGTTCAGGGTCTATCTTTGTGGCAAACGCCGCTCTGGGTGGTTCATGCAAATTTTTAATCTTCCCGTAATACTTGTTCGCAAGTCTTACAACATCTCTGAAGTTAACATCACCAACAACCAGCAACACCGCACTGTTAGGGTTGTAATACTTGTGATAGAAGCTGTCAGCAGACCTCCTGTTATAGTTAGTTATTTCATGGTCCCACCCTATAACCGGCATCCCATAGCCATTTCTATAGAAGACGTTGTACAACTCCTCGATTAGCAACCCCTTTACGGTGCTTTCGACCCTCATTTTCCGTTCTTCCCTCACCACTTTGCGTTCACGCTCCATGACTTCTTTGGTGAGTTGCAAGTTTCTCATCCTATCGGCTTCCATTTCCATAATTAGCGGAAGATGACGTTTATTAATCAACTCATAAAATGCAGTATACGAAGTCGTAGTACCAGCGTTTAACTCACCACCGATACCATTAATAGTCTCAGGAAACTTCGGAAACCTCTTAGTTCCAGAAAACATCAAATGTTCAAAATAGTGAGCAATGCCTGACAAACCCGGTGGATCATCCATACCCCCAACTTTGTAAACAAGCATGTGCATAGCTACAGGAAGTCTGTTGTCAGGTATAACATGAATCTGCATGCCGTTTTTTAGCTCAACAGAACGTATCTTTTGCAATTCTACAGATTCTGCACCCCCGCAAAAAAACACATAAGATAGAACACATACCAAAAAAAACTTTTTCATCCTTACAATCCAAAATGCAAACACACCCTAAAGTAACCCTATATCAAAAGTATTAAGGGGATACTGCCATAAAATGCATCAAGCACCGTCGCTATGATGCTCATTGTTGATGTATGATTTAGCCTCTAATAGAAGAAACGACACAACTCCTAATACTATGAATGAGTCAGCAATATTGAAAGCTGGCCAATGGAAATCTCCTATGTGCAAATCAATAAAATCGTATACTGCACCGAATCTCAACCTATCAAAAAGATTTCCGAGCGATCCTCCCAGAACTGAACATATACACATAGCCTTCAGCTTGCTTTCCGTTTTTACAAGCACGAAGACTAACGAGCACATTAGTGCTACAGACAGCCATGTGAATATCAAATTGCTATTCTTTATAGAATTGAGCATACCAAAGCTGATTCCCCTATTCCAAAATTGTACCAGGTTGCAAAACTCAAAAATTTGCATTGGGCCGTGCTGCACGTGTATCCCAAATACATACCATTTACTTACTTGGTCGAGCACAACCACAAAAATCAGAACAAGCGCGCCTACCGAGTACTTTACCACCGCATAACCTTTGGGTAAAAATCCACGCAAGCATGATAGCACCAACAACACTGTAACACAATAACAGCACGCACCTCATAGGCATATAAACTTCCCCCTAGAAGAGGCCTTTTACTGTCTTTATGTCTCTTTTGATTTGTACTATGAGTTGTTCTACATTTTGGAATTTTTTTTCATCTCTGATAAAGTCCAGGAGTTCGACCGTAACCCATTTACCGTACAGATCTTCGTCAAAATCAAAAATATGCATTTCCAATACGGCACGCTCTTCAGGAGAAAAGGTTGGCCTAATACCTATATTTACTATGCCAGCAAGCCAGCAGTGCTGGTCTTTATCAACCGACACCCGCGCACTATACACTCCCATTCGCGGTAAAACCAAGTCTTCCAGAGTAAGGTTAATAGTTGGAAACCCTATGGATCTCCCCCTTGCAAGACCCTTTACAACCAAGCCGCTTACAGAGTGATTTCTCCCCAACATTTGGTTTGCAGACTTCACATCCCCCTGCTCTATGTATGTCCTTACACAAGATGAAGAACAAACGTCTCCGTTACTCGCCAACAACTGGTTTACCACTACTATATCATAGCCATAATGAGGAGCATAAGATCTTAACATATCCAAGTTTCCCTTACACTTGTGCCCAAAAACACAATCTCCCCCAACAACGACATACTTTGCGTTACAGCGATTAACTAATATATTTGCTATGAACGCTTCAGGAGCCATTTTTGCACATTCTTCGTCAAACTTAACGACAAACAGATAGTCTACTCCACACTGCTCAATCAGTTGAGCTTTGCCATCAAAATCCAACAACAAAAAGTGTTTACGCTTACGCAAAAAAACCGCAGTGTGCGGGGAAAAAGTTAACACCGCCGAAGCGAGTCCCTTTTCCTTAGACAAACGTACTACCTCTGAGAAAATGTGCCTGTGGCCACGGTGAACTCCGTCAAAATTTCCAAACGTAAGCACGACGTCCTTGCCGCAAGAACGCCCACAAAGCAATTCCATACAAAAAAACTTTACACACAAACGAAGCTATGCTAGCCAAGCGCACATATATGAGTTAGTTAAGTGGGGTAACATGCGCGATGTTCTGATATACACCAAAATCCCCTGCCCGTATTGTACTAAGGTTAAGGCTTTGTTCAACAAAAAAAGTGTTCCTTTCCGTGAGATTGATGTGACCGATGATCCCATAGCCCTGAATGAAATGGTCACACGTTCTGGAAGGAAAACTGTACCGCAAGTGTTTATAGATGGAGAAAGCGTCGGCGGTTGCGATGACGTTTATGCTCTGTACGAATCTGGCAAGCTTGAGCTCTAGCCGCATGCATGGCATGGGTCTGGCCTTTGTACGGTGAAGAGTGCTCTTAACAGTGCATTTTTCTTTCCTCATCCCGCAGGTGCCGTTCCCACGCACCTCCGCTACCAGTAGCATGACGTGGGGTATGCGCAAAGAACAGACCCTTTTCTGCTGGAACGTAGTAACTTGGTGACAGCTGCGTTATTTAATGTGGATCAATAGGAAACCAGACTATCCGGTGCCACGAAACAGAATCGTGGGAAGGTGACACAAGCAAGTTACTAACAGAGATTGGAAATTTTCCCCTGCGCACTACTCGAAAGTCTAAACATTAAAACCAAAAACACTGTGTTAACTTATGGAAATTGCTCTTGCATGCCTAAGGGCCAATATGGATGTATCATAACGTCTCAATGACCGCGAAGCCTAGATGTTTAAAAACAGCTTTGTGCGTTTACAAAACCGGCTAAACACAGACTAGGTCACTTGCAACAACCGTCATGTCTGCGTTCTAAGCCATAATGGAAAAAACACTGGCACTATACAAAATTTGTCCCGTATGACAACTCGGGCTCCTGCTTACATAATGAAACATTTTTAACTTTCACTAGTTGGGCATACTGTTGCAAACTACCTAATTAGACCTTTTCAAAACAATGCATCTTGGTCTTCCAGCCAGGTCATTTACATATCCGCAAAATTTCATGCCCCAACGAATGGCACAAGCTCTGATGTTGCTTTGGTCTTCCCCTATTTCAAGAATCGCTCTACCATTAACTTTGAGGCACCTGTTAAGTATGTGAAAAATCTCTACGTACTTTTCGGTGCCATTAATACCCCCATCAAGCGCCAATAACGGTTCATGAAATCTAACTTCCGGCTGTAATCGAGGAATTTTGTACCTTTTTATGTATGGAGGATTGCTAACTATTAAATCAAACTTGCCATTGCATTTTTCCCAACTAGCCCTGTGAAGCCGTACTCTTCTTGCTATATTGTGTTTGGCTAGGTTGCCATAAGCAACTCGGTAAGCTTTGGGGCTCTTTTCATATGCCTCTCCAATAGCATTTTTATAGTGTGACAACAACGCAATAATAATACAGCCCGTACCAGTGCCTAAATCCGCTATCGTCATTCTGCGCGTCTTGTTGCGGTAAATTTTGAGCACAGATGAAACCAAAGTCTCCGTATCTGGCCTAGGATCAAGCACGTCGGAACTAACAGTGAAATCCATGCTCCAAAACTCTCGTTTACACAGTATATGAGATACTGGAACTCCAGATACCCGCTTTGAAATAGCTTCAAAAAACTCCTTTGCTTTTTCTGCTGTCACCACCAAATCTTGATTGAGTAGAACATCGCTTTCTACCAACCCCAGCACACGACCTGCTATAAGCCTAGCATCAAGACCAGGAGTGTCTATACCGCTCTCGCCACCCAAAAGTGCGGTTGCTTCCTTTAGTAAAGTTGCCAGTCTAATAGGGCACATGCCAATTCATTAATCACATACCACTGGGTTTCGTTTTATGCCTAATATATTGCAATCTCAGAATTTCATCTCCAAACACAAGAGATGCGACCTGGAACACTCCAAACCACTGTGCTAGGCTCATTCCCACTAAACTACCTATAGATATGGAGGATAGTGCCAACCCCTCGGAGATATAGTAAAAACCTCGGCCCCATCCTTGGTCACGCCCAGAGAATGTTCAAACTGCGCCGAAAGAGAAAAATCCTTTGTTGTGACAGTCCACCCATCTCTCGAATCCAGAATCGTATGGTGCTTGCCAACATTTATCATGGGCTCAACAGTAAAGAACATTCCCTCCTGCAGAACAACATCACTGTCACTGTCATAATAGTGCACAACGTTAGGAGGCGCATGAAACTCCTTCCCTATGCCATGTCCGCAATAATCTCTAACTATGGAATACCCATACTTACTTATCTCTCTTTCTATTGCCAACCCTACGACACTCAACTTCTCACCAGGTTTTATACAACCTATTGCCGCCCACATTGCTCTATAGCTAGCTTCACAAACTCGCTTCGCTTTGACTGAGACATTGTCTCCAACCCAATACATCCTACTGGTATCCCCATACCAACCATCAAGTATGACAGTTACGTCTATGTTCAAAATGTCTCCATTCTTGAGGGCATTGTCATCGGGAATACCGTGACAAACAACGGCATTTTTCGAGGTACATATTGATTTTGGATATCCTCTATATCCCAACGGAGCCGGGATGGCCCCCGCCGCAACAATATAGTCATGGCAGAGATCATTAAGAGTATTCGTGGACACACCCGGAACAACATGGGGCGCAATGAAATCTAACACCTCCGCTGCCAAAGTTCCCGCAGCTCGCATACCCACAAAACCATCCTCGGCGTGAATAGTGATCCCTCTGCATCCCATAGAACTCCCTATCTCATACTCCAATAGACATCCTGCTGGGGTCCTCAATATATTGCTTTACCATGACCAAAAACGTGACCGCCCCCTGACCATCAACTATCCTGTGGTCATATGAAAGCGCAAGGTACATCATTGGCCTAATTTCTATCTTACCGCTCACCACAACAGGTCGCTCCTGTATTGCGTGCATACCCAATATACCAGATTGCGGAGGGTTGATGATGGGCGTAGATAATAGAGAACCATACACACCACCATTAGTGATTGTAAAAGTCGCACCAGACATTTCAGCAACAGTTAGCTTGCCGCTACGTGCACGAGAACTTAGTTCTACCAGCGTATTTTCCATCTCCGCTAATGACATGGTCTCTGCTCTGTTTATAACAGGAACTACCAATCCCTTGTCTGTACCCACAGCAACCCCGATGTTGCAATAGTCCTTGTATATGATCTCATCACCAGAAATCTCCGCATTAAGCACAGGGATCTCTGACAACGCAAGCACCACAGCCTTTATGAAGAATGACATAAATCCCAACTTCACGTTATGCCGCTTCATGAAGGCATCCTTGTACCTAGCCCGGAGCTCTATTACCTCGCTCATATCAACTTCATTAAAGGTGCTGAGAATAGCTGCAGTATTTTGTGATTCCTTCAGCCTTGCGGCTATGACCTGACGTATCTTGCTCATTTTGACACGTCTCTCTCCCACTACACTTCCTCGACTCGGGACCAATTCTGCAGCTCCGGTACCTCTTTCGACGTGCCTCCCATCCGAAACACTCGCGCTTTTGTAAATCCCCAGCGCTCTCGATGAAGGAGTTGACGAAACTTCAGCAACAAATTCCTCAACATTAGGCAAACTGCCTAACGCACCACTAGAAATCGACTTTTCCTTCACCAACGAATCCACAAGCCGCCCTCTCACATCGCTGTCTTTATCCTTGAGATCACTTGCGTCGCTTCCCCGCTCGCTATTTTTGCTCTCTTCTTTAACCGGATGCTCCTGTCGTTTACGTATTACAGCAAGTGTCTGTCCCCTAGCGATTGTTTCCTCATCTGAAACACGCAATTCCTGAATTATTCCATCTGCCGGAGATACTATTTCCAAAGAAGTCTTGTCCGTCTCTACAACAAAAATCACCTCTTCAGCAGCAACCTTATCCCCAACCTTCTTCAGCACCCTCACTGGGGCCTCAAGAATGGACTCACCTCCAAGATTTTCCGCTCTAATTTCTACAGTATCACCCATAAAACAAAACCAGTATCACTCAAACTACAGGACGCCGGGCAGTTTAGTCACCAAAATGCACTAATGTCAAACCATTGATCCCGTTCTTCAATCCATATACTTACGAGATATATTGACGTAGTTATCAGATGATCGTTGCAAGTGCAGCACTTCATCAGCCGTGAGATGCCTTAGAAATTTCGCTGGTCGTCCTGCCCATAATTCCCCCGACCCTACAACTTTGCCTTTTGTCAGCAGTGACCCGGCCGCCAGCATGCCTTCTTTCTCAATAACTGCCCTATCCATCACTGTAGAGCCCATGCCAACAAAAGCCTTATCTCTGATAGTACAGGCATGCAATATACAGCCATGGCCGACAGTAACAAACTTGCCTATGTTTGTATCCCCGTGCTCACTGTCTGTATGTATTACAGTCAAGTCCTGTATGTTTGTGCCTTCTCCTATAAAGATCTTGTCTACGTCACCCCTTAGCACTGCACCGTACCACACACTCGCATTTTTACGTATAGTCACATCGCCAATAATGTACGCGTTATGCGCTATGAAAGCAGTGCCGTCAACAAACGGCATAATCCCAGCATAACTCAAGATGCAGCCTTTTATATTTGACATATGCACACCTACACACTGAAATCATGCGTTGTTCTTAGCATACTACGACAAAACATGCTATTACACTATTCGTCTACTACCTTACAAAAACAACAGCTTTCCCGCGCATATGCAAAATAGCACCCTATCGAACTACAATTCCCGCTGCAGATGCCAAAATTAAACATTTTCTGACGGCATAATTAAGATTCGTTTCTGCAGGCCAAAACCTTTGAACATTTACCGTAAAATTTGAGAATAAATTGCACATAAGATTTCCCAAACGACTGACTATAAAAAACGCCGGAAACCTATAACGTTTCATTGTGGTTTCCCCGAACAATACTTTGCCCATTATGCTGACAGCATTCTTAGCCATAACTTTCGTGTTGTCTACGACACAAGCCACAGTTTCACAAACACAGCCTTATGAAAGACAGCAAGATCATAACCACTCTCGTAATCATAAACTGTGCGCAGCACTTCTCACCAAAAACAGCGGGCACTGGTAACTTACTCCTCCAATATGCTGTTACCTTGCACTAAAAGCGTCTACTTTCCACATACCGGTAAAATACACATCACTAGAAGTCAAAAGAATCCCTAATACATCATATTTACTCGGCGGGAAGTATGTTGTGTTAGTTGATAAACAGCATTAGAAGTGTTTGTTGTCGGATTGCTGAGATGAAGTCAAAAAGCTTTTGATAAATTCGGCAAACAATGCCCTGTGCCAGCTTTCGCAATTAATCCATTTTTCTGTTAATACAATTTTCTTTATTGCACATGTAAGCTGCCCGGGTTTTCGTAAGATTTTTGTTGTTTACATTGTTTTATGAGTGATACTAGGATGACTGCCCAGTTTTGTGTTATACCGTGAAGATACGTTCGGGTCTCCGCCTTGCGCTATTGTTTGCAGTTAAGGCCTTTGTCGGTGTCTTTGTTCTTGCTGTGCCTGTGTTTGCAACCACAGTTGGGATCTCCACCAAAGCCCCACATGCAGTAGTGTTTGAGTTGGAATCAAAATCAATACTCTTTGAGCACGACATAGATGCTCCAACACCACCAGCGTCCATAAGCAAGCTGATGGCACTTTATATAGTGTTCAAACACTTGAAAGCAAAAAGCGTGCACCTGGATGATATGTTCCCAGTAAGTGACAGCGCGCATTCATCTGGAGCACCTTCCGCGTTTCTTAAGGTGGGACAATCCGTAACAATTAGGGACCTAATACGAGGAGCTATTGTCGCATCTGGGAACGATGCGTGCATAGCACTTGCCGAAGGAATATACGGATCAAAGGAGAGATTTGTCGAAGAAATGAACGCCGTTGCCAAGGAGCTTAACTTAAACAATAGCCACTTTTCTAATGTTACAGGGTGGCCTGATTTGAACAGCATGTCTGTAAGGGATATGGTCACTTTGTCGGTGAGAATATTCCAGGATTTTCCTGAGTATTATACCCTCTTCAGCGAAAAGCAGTTCACCTATAACGGAGTTACACAAAAAAACTACAATACTCTGTTAAATTACAACAGTCTTGGTGTTGACGGAATAAAAACTGGACATACACACAGCGGTGGCTTCGGCATGGTGGCATCCGCTGCCCGTAACGGGCGCAGAGTTTTTGTTGCTGTTAACGGGCTGAAGACAGAAACAGAGCGTGCATATGAAACTAAAAGACTAATACAGTACGCTTTCGACTATTTTGAAACCAAGACGGTATTTACCTCTGAAACTATTATTGGAGAAATACCAGTAAGACACAAAAAAATTACCCTCATGCCAGTATATGTTAAGGAAGATGTGGTAGTGACTTACCCTAAGAATCTAAGATCGGAAATTAAGGCGTTTATATCTCCAAAAGAGCTCGATGGGTCGCCTGTGGACAAGGGACAAGAGGTGGGAATTTTAACCATTAAGATCGAAGGCACCAAGTACTCTTTTCCCATATACGCGGGAAAGACTATTCACCCCTCCTGTAGAGTGTGTAACTACATGAGGCTATTGTACAAAAAGCTGTTTTCACTTGTGAGTTCGCACCTCGGTAAAACCATGGAATAATTAACGAACCAGTCTCTCCAAGATCTCGTACAGCTTCCCTTCGCTCAGCATTTGCGGCATAGGTTCAGCCACCAGTTTCCCCTTTACATACAGCGCATAAAAAGGAACGCTACCTGAACCCATGCTATTCAGGTACTGTGAAATTTCTTCGTCCATGTTCGTCCAGTCTGCCTTCATGTACAAAACATGCTTTGAATTCAGGACCCTTTGGATTTTCTCTGACTCTATAACAAGTTCGTTGGCTTTGCATGTCAAGCACCACTCGGCACCCACAGCAACAAGTACAGTCTCATTTCTATTCAAAAGCTCCTGCAGTTTCTCCCTAGAGAACGTTGAATCGCTTTCATTATTAGTTATGTTGTGGCGTTCGCCACCTCGTAGACTTCCAGCATACAACGCCAAGGCTGTTATTAAAACCGGCATCAAAACCATAAATGCCGCGCCCGTCATCTTTCCTTTTGATACAAGTTTTAAAACCCAAACAAAGAACGTAAGCAATACCACAGAACATGCTATGGGGAACAAACTTGACAGCCCCTGTTGGCTCACAAAAACATGCAAAAGCCATGCGGTTGTCAGGTACATCGGGAACGCTAGAAATTGCTTTAAACGGTCCATCCAGAGACCCGGCTTAGGCATCAAAGCCATTGTTCCCGGTATGAAGGAAAATACGACATAGGGAAATGCGATACCTAATCCCATAAACATAAAAATAAAAATTGACTGTAACCCAGGCTGCAAAACAGAAAAGCTAACTGCGGATACCATAAATGGTGCGGCACATGGAGTGCCAATAAGACTAGAGAAAACTCCTGAAAGAAAGCTTTCTACATTCTGTGACCCCCTTGGCCCCAACAGGGGCATAGTGGAAGGAAGTTCATACCATCCGGAGAGTGACAATCCTATCAGCAACGTTATGTAAACAAGTGCTGATACAACAACAGGCGATTGTAATTGGAACCCCCAACCTAAAAGACTGCCCGTGGCACGAAACAGCAACAGTGCGCTAGCCAAAATCAACATACTGGACAGTATCCCAGCGGTATAGAACGCGCAGTCTTGTAACACCTTGTTTTTCCCAGCTGACTTTTGCCTAGCAAGTGAAATGATTTTCAAGGAAAGTACGGGAAACACACATGGCATGAAGTTCAAAAATATCCCCCCCACAAACGCGAACACTAGGGCATTCAAAAACGTAATATTCATCAAACAATACCATGACTTACCGACTACCGGATATCCAAACTACTCCTTTCTCGATGCATAATTCGAAATAAGCTCCATGAGCTCCCCATCAATGTTACTAGGAACTGGCAAAGCACCAACCACGTAGGAGTACAATAACGCATCATCAAGTTCAACAATTTCCTCGTATTTCGCGACCTTATCATCACTCAACAGGTGCACATAGTTCAGCGCAAAGCTCCCTAGAAGGATATCCATCTCCTTACATCCCCTGTGCACACTCCTGTACACTAACCTCTTTCTCCGCTCAATATTAGAGCTCCCAATTGCATAAAACATACGAGCCCACCATAGCTACTGTCCAGAAACTTTATATGGCACAATAGTGTTGTCAAGGGTATAAATATGGTATAACATGCTGCTGGTTTTCGAGCTTGTTGAGTGGCCTTATGTTGTCCTTAGCGCGGGCTGTCAGCGCTTTTCAGGAGGGTTCATTTTATGTGGCCTCTTTTCTTCTCGTGCTCTCTGTTGTTGTATTCGTGCATGAGTATGGGCACTATTCAGTTGCTAAGTTATGTAAAGTAAAAATAGAAACTTTCTCCTTGGGGTTTGGCCCCGAATTGTTTGGAATAACTGACAGCTCTGGGACCAGATGGAAATTCAGTCTGGTGCCTGTGGGGGGATACGTTAAAATGTTGGGTGACTCACCAAGGGGTCCTGGTTTTCGTGAGGAAGAGAAGTTTTTTGCTCTCAGCGAAAAGTCGCTGTTACAACGGTCTGCCATAGCGTTTGCTGGACCCGCTGCCAACTTGTTGTTTTCCTTTCTTGTGTTTTTTGTGCTCTTCAGTGCTCGTGGAGTGATGAGCCCAATGCCCATAGTAGGTGGCATCCTAGATGGAAGCGCTGCGGCACGTGTGGGACTCAAAGTTGGCGATAGGATTACCGACGTAAATGGACACGAGATAGCTTGGTTTGAAGAGATACGGCATTACATAACGAGTGGCCAGGATGAATATGTGAGCATCGGGTTCGACAGACATGGCAGCTATTATAACGTGACGCTTGGTCCGGATGACTGGGCCGATGGGACGAGGAGACTGGGAATAACCGCAAGTGTGTCGCCTGAAAATGCAAAAATAAGAAGGCTCCCGGTGATGAAAGCGTGTGCAGAGGCGTACGGATACGTGTATAGAATAGTACAGATAACGCTTACGGCCGTAGCGCAACTAATAACGGGAACCCGTAGTGTGGATGAACTGGGTGGTCCTGTTCGGATTGCTAAGCATTCTGGAGAGGCTATAAGAAACAAAGAGGGGCTGAGGTTTGTGGGATTGATATCTGCGAACCTGGGTGTGATAAATTTGTTGCCCCTGCCCATGCTAGATGGTGGATTCGTGCTGCAGTACATACTGCAAGGAATATTTAGGCGTAAGACGCTTGATCCGAAACATTGCAGTGTGGTTATGGCTATAGGTTTTATTCTTCTGGTATCGCTGATGGTCCTTGTGACCTTCAATGACGTCAAGAGCATTTTGAGATGAGGTATATGAGATATTTTTTAGCTTTCGTCCTTTTGCTTGCTCTGTGCGTGGTCGCAGACCATGCAAGCGCCGTTGAGATCAATGAAGTAAGGGTAGAAGGAAATCAGCGACTTGATTCTGAGACAGTAGAATTCTACGCAAAAGTTGACCTATCGGCTGAGATAACGTCAGATGAAATAGACAAGGTAATAAAGAATTTGTACGCTACGGGTTTGTTCAAGGAAGTAAATGTAGCCACAGAAGGGGCAGATTTATTGATAAAGGTAAAAGAAAATCCCGTGTTGCGCAATTTGGTCATAAAGGGAAATAAAGCGTTCAGTGATAAAAACCTGGCTAATGATATTTTTAAGCTAAGAAAGATGGGGGTGTACACTGAAGCAAAGTTAGAGCGAGATTTGGCGAATTTACATGCTCTATATCAAAGTCAGGGGATGCTTGGTGTGAAAATCTCATATACAGTTAAGCCTGCTCCGAGGAACAATGTTGATGTTGAAGTCCGGATTACCGAGGGTGATGTCACCAGAGTCGAAAAAATAAAGTTTATAGGGAACAATGTATACACAGATAAACAACTAAAAAGCGTTTTGGAAACAAGGGAAAGAAAAACGTATGATATTTTCGGGTATTTTGGTAGTAAATCAAAGTTTTATTCCGAGCGACTAATCTCTGATCAATCACGTTTACGTGATTTTTACACGAGCAATGGGTATTTGGATTTTAGGGTTAGGTCGGTGACCACCGAAGTAAATGAAAACCTGAAAAGAGCGACGGTTGTTTTCTCCTTAGAAGAGGGAAACAAATACCATTTCGGGAACTCTGTTGTTACTGTGGATGACAGTCCCATGAGCGAAGAGGAGATAGGAAAAAGTTTGTCTAGTCTAGTGCTCACAAAGGAAGGTGATGTGCTCAATATGGGCCTTGTGGAAAAGACAACAGCGTTATTAACTGCCTACTTGAATGAGAAAGGTAATCTATTTGCTACGGTAAGGAGTGACTATCGCGTAGACGGAAATAAGGTTCATATCCAGTACGACGTAAAGATGGGACATAGTGTCTATGTACGGCGAATAAATATAGTTGGCAATACGAGAACACAAGACCTTGTGATAAGACGCAAACTTGGAATGACGGAGGGCGATGTTTATAGCACGTACGCAATGCGTCAGTCACGTAGACGGCTGATGAACCTGGACTTCTTTGAAAACGTAGATGTGGATACCCAAAGAGTTACTGACAGTCTGGTGGACATAAATTTTACCGTCAAAGAAAGAGGTACAGGATCGTTTGATGTAGGGGCTGGGTTTTCGCCATTGAGCGGGTTGGTGGGTAAAATAAGTGTTCGAGAGCGTAATTTATTGGGGACCGGGAAGGTGGTTGGCTTCGAACTCGTGAGGTCGTTATCAGGGTTGTCGAGCGTCCTGGATTTTGTCACTCCGGATATATTTGATAGTGAAGTTTCGTTCGGATTAGGCGCATTTTACGCACATCAAGGGAGTTCGTTGGCGAAAAGTGTGAACGGGTTGTTCCCGGCCGAAAGTCCGTTTAGTAGCACAAATGCGGGATATTCGGCTCGTCTATCGTGTAGTTTAACTGATAACCTTGCCGCATCTTTGCAGTACTACTATAAGTACCATAGTATACATAACGTAGGCAGCTCGGCTTCCGAGTACATAAAGGAACAGGAAGGGGTGCATTACGATTCTTCGGTGGGATACTCGCTGATGTATAGCAGCATAGATAGTATGTATAAACCGAGGCAGGGAACGTATATACAATTAAGTCAGTCATTCTCAGGGATAGGTGGCAATCTCCATTATGTAAAGACTGAGGCTTCCAGTGCTCATCTGTATCCTGTGCTAAAATGGTTAAATGGGGATATAACATTAAAAATAAAGCCTGCGGTGGGATATGTGTTTGCTTATGGTGGCGAGAAGGTAAAAATCGGACAGAGGTTTTTTATTGGTGGAAATGAAGTTAGGGGTTTTTCATCATCCGGAATAGGTCCGCGAGACAAAAAAACTCAAGAGGCGCTAGGTGGGAAGCTGTATTATGGGTTGGTAACACAGATGGATTTCCCTGTGGGTTTGCCAGAGAACTTGGGGATAAGGGGTTCCTTGTTTTTGGACATTGCCAGCTTGTATGGGCTTGATTACAGTAGGCCAGAAGGTTATAGAACAAGCAGCACACCTAGAGTGTCTGTGGGTTTTGGTTTTTCCTGGAGATCACCTTTTGGCCCAATAAGAGTCGATTTCGGGTTTCCTATAGTTTCCGAAACTTTTGATGTCAAAGAGGTGATGAGGATCTCAACAGATACGGGTATATAATATGATGATGCGTAGTTTTATCAAGATCGTATTTGCAAGCATGGTCTTTATGATGTGCTCGTTGCAAGTTCAAGCAGCCGAAGAGGCAGCTGGTGCACATGAAAAGGTAGTGCTGTTCATTGATGCTGATAGAATAATGGGAGAAGCTTTGGTAGCCAAAGACATCAGAGCTCAGGTAGATAGGCGAAAGACGGAATTGCAGGGAGTGTTTGCGCGAAGAGGAGAAAAGTTGCAGAAGAGCGAAGAGGAGCTTTTGAAGCAGAGAGGAATTTTGAGCTCGGAAGCGTTTGAGACAAAAGTGCTCGAGTTTCGGCAGTCTGTAGACACTATGAACCGCGATGCTGAGGCTAAGATGACGGAGCTCGAGGTAATATATGGAAACGCATTGGGACAGGTATACGAGAAGATACAGCAGATCTCCAAGTCGTTTGCATCAGATAGTGGTGCACAGATAGTGTTTTTTACATCAAGAGCCCAGGTATCATACGTTGCCGAGCATGCGGACGTTACTGATAAGGTTCTAGAGGTTCTGAACAAGGATTTGTCACGTGTGAGTCTGGGCGATTAGTAAATCGAGGTCAGCGATGCAGCTAAGTCATAAACGAATAATGCGTGTGTTGCCTCATTCGTACCCTTTTTTGTTGGTAGATAGGGTATTGGACTGTAATGTAGGAGACTGTATAACGGCGCAAAAAAATGTCACGTTCAACGAGCCGTTTTTTTCTGGGCATTTTCCTGGCAATCCTGTTATGCCGGGAGTTCTTATAATTGAGGCATTAGCACAAGCATCCATGTTGTGCGTTGTAGGGGTAGAGGAGAACGCTGACGAAGCTACAGCTGCTGAGCAGACAGTATATTTTATGTCTATAGATTCTGCAAAATTTCGCAGAGTTGTTGTGCCTGGGGATGTTCTGATATTGAAGTCTCGTGTTGTTCATAGACGTAGCAAGAGTTGCAGGTTTGAATGTAAGGCTTACGTCGAGGATGAGTTAGCGTCTGAAGCAGAAATCTTGGCAATGATTAATTAATTTTAAGTGTGCACGGTGGTGAATAATTTGAAGTCTAGAATCGCTCTTCTGTCAGTAACAAATAAAGCTGGAGTTGTAGATGTTGCGCGGTTTTTAGTAAAGAGTGGTTTTTCAATAGTCGCGACGAAAAATACATGTAGCGTGCTCTCAGAAGCTGGAATTGCTTCGCAAGAGGTTTCCGAGTTTACGGGACATGATGAAATACTGGGTGGACGAGTCAAGACCCTGCATCCCAAGATCTTTGCCGGTATTTTGAGTGATCGTGAAAGGCACAGTGCTGAAACTAGCCACCTTGGGATCCCCGATGTTGATGTGGTTGTAGCGAATTTGTATCCATTTTCGGATTTTGCAGTACGGCTCGGCACGTCAGAATCGGAAGTAATCGAAAAAATCGACATAGGGGGTGTGTCATTGCTGCGGGCGGGCGCAAAAAATTTTCGGTACGTAACAGTGATTTCTGACCCGAGTGACTATAACGGGTTCGTAGAAGAGATGGAAAGAAACGGAGGAGTGACCACTGTAGAGTATAGAAGAAGGATGGCCGCAAAGGCATACGCTGTAACTACGGCGTATGATGCACATATAAACAGGTGGCTATGTGGTGAAGAGTTGTTTCCCGAAGAAATTATAATATGTGGAAAGAAGATACAGAATTTGCGGATCGGTGAAAATCCTCACCAAAAAGCTGCTCTTTACACAATAGGCCGCTCGACTCGAGTACCTATAGAGCAGTTGCATGGCAAAGAGCTTAGTTATAACAACATCGTTGACATTGAGTCGTCACTAAAAATTGTGAGGGAGTTCGAGGTGCCGGCTGTTTCTGTAATAAAACATGGAAATCCTTGTGGTGTAGCCATATCTGGCGTTGACATAAATGACGCTTATGATAAGGCGCTTTCTTGCGATCCGCGCAGCAGCTTTGGGGGGATTATAGCGCTGAACAGACCTATGACTGCTGAAATAGCAAGAAAATTAGTAACGGTCTTTATTGAAGCTGTCGTAGCCCCTGATTTTGACGAAGAAGTGCTTGACATCCTGGGTGCAAAGGGAAAGCTGCGCATACTGAAACACATCCCGTATGGGAATTCTGGACTGATGTGTAAAAGTACTTTTGACTGTGGGCTGTTAGTTCAGGAGCGTGATGACAGCGCAGTTGTGATAGATGATTTTATGTTAGTCACAGACGTGAGTGCGTCAAAGGAAATGCTCGAGGATTTGCTATTTGCCTGGAGAGTATGTAAACATGTCAGGTCGAACGCCGTGGTAATAGCGCGCGAAGGCATGGCTATAGGGGTGGGCGCTGGACAGATGAGCAGAGTGGACAGTGTTGAAATAGGAATAAGGAAAGCTGGGAATTGTGCAAGAGCTGTTATGGCTTCGGACGCGTTTTTCCCATTTTCTGATAGTTTACAGCACGCTGTGAGCGCGGGAATAGTGGCCATTGTTCAGCCGGGTGGATCCATTAGAGATCAAGAAGTTATAGATGCAGCAAACTTAAGTAAGATACCAATGTACTTCACTGGCTTTAGAAGCTTTTGTCATTAGTCGCAACAAGTAGAATTGTGCATAAGGAGGCACGTTTTCCTACTGAGCTACATGTTGTTCACTTTGGCGACAGCGCTTTTTGTGTACAAGAACATCGAGTATACAGACAAGGTGGCAGCAACACACAAAAATACTTCTCCCAGTCTTATGATGGGCTCGTCGTTTAGTATCAGAAGCGACGCTGCTACTATTTGCGTGGCTGCTTTCAGCTTCCCTACCCCATTTACTGGAACACCTATACCAGAAGCTATCATAAACTCCCGCATACTGGAAACAAACACCTCGCGACATACTATTATCACCACAAAGATCACGGACAAACCCGTTATCTTAGCAGCGTATATGAGCATAACAAACGTAGCTATCACTACAAGTTTATCTGCTGCAGGGTCAAATATTCGACCAAACTTTGACCTTACACCCCATCTGCGCGCTAAGTAACCATCGAAAAAATCCGTAATGCACGCCGCGATGAATATAACGAGAGTAACGTATTGCGCACCTTGGTAGAAGCTCAACACAACTGCCGGTATAGCAAAAACACGCAACACTGTTAAAATATTAGGAAAGATTTTCCTCAAGCCCCTACCCCATCTAATATACAGATCTCCTCTTCTTCACAATTGCTAGGCACCAAGAAATTCCGGAAACAAACAGAAAACGCCCCCGTGTGTGGTACAACGCATGCAGTACCACTGTCAATAGGAAAGAAACACCAGCGTGTGAAATGAAGTATGCAAGTATCACATTATCAAAAAATTCACCAGACCATGTCTTGTGCAATAGAACAAATGCACCAGTGTCTCTGGCCACGTCTAGCAGAAAATGGTTCACCATAAAAACCAGCAAATACGATTTTTCTACATCCCACAAAAGGCAAAACCCAAAGTGTTAATAAAATAAGAATGTGGCTATAGAAGCGCAACCCCCGTCACATTTGCTAGTCGACACTCGCAAAAGCCAAAGACCCCTATCTCACGTATAACCGCCTGGAATACGTAACAAACGTGCTTACAGAACCAAAGGTCCCAGGCGCACTAACACGCCTCCCCGTCGCGGATAGTGTCTCATTTTTTCATCATTGTAAAGTGTTCCCTTTTTTGTTTGCATGCCCTATGGGTTCCTTGTACCATACGCTGTCCACTTTAGTTTACTATGTTATGGTATCAGCAGACAACATCAATAGAGAACCTTGTCGTGGATGGTTGATGTTGGGGGTATATTCCCTAAGTTTATCGGGAATTCTATCGATATTCATAGTATTTTTGAGAATACCGTTTTTCAAATCCATGATACAAAACGCGGACAGAGTGTTTGATCTGTCGCTTGTGATACACGTCAATCTTTCGGTACTTGTATGGTTATGCTCCATGTTGTCAATCATAGTAAGCATGACAATTCAAGAGAAAACCAAATACTTTTCTCGTGCATGGATTTTATCTTCAGTCGGAACCATACTTATAGTTTTATCGGCATTGAGCACACATGCGCATCCTATAAAAAACAATTACGTTCCGGTTATAGATAATTCCACGTTTTTTGCAGGACTTACCCTGTTTTTTTCTGGAGTAGTATTCAATACCATGCCATTGCTACGACGGACAAACATATTAACATCATCCCCTTTATCCGCGGGAGTATATGGCATTGCTGCTATGTTATCCTCGGTGCTTTTATGCTTCATAACAGCACACGCTGTCACCACACGCAATACGGATCCTTTGTCCTTCTATGAACAGGTTTTTTGGGGTTCTGGACATCTGCTGCAGGGTGTATTTAGTCAAGCATTTTTGGTGGCTCTGTTGTTCGATATGAAAAGCTGCAGACTAACTCATCCCTACATACTGAGCATGGTGTTCCTTACAAACACTGTTGCCATAATGCTTGCTTCAGCATCGCATATTATCTACCCAAATGATTTCGAGGCTCTTTCTGTCTTCTTCACATGGCACATGCGCATAGCAGAAAGTGTGGTTCCATTGTTCCTCATATTTTTTACCATTGCTAACATAAAACCACTGTTTTATCGCATGCACAGACACATTCTTTATTCTTCTCTAATGTTCATCTATGGAAGCGTTTTAGGAGTTTTGAGTATGGACGGAACTGTCACAATCCCAGCGCATTATCATGGCTGTGTAGTGGGGATGACTGTAGCATTCATGGGGTTCGTGTACGGCATGCTTCCTAAGTTAGGCTACCAAAGCGTACCAATAAAATTGGGAAATATGCAGCTTGGTCTTTACAGCGTAGGGCAAGCAATGCACATCACAGGGCTTGAGTTACTGGGAGGGTACGGAGCGCTGAGAAAAGTTACCTTCTTACCAGACACTGCATCAAAAATAGCTAAGCATTGCTTTTCACTTGGTGGAGCAATAGCGATATTGGGGGGCTTGATGTTTGTCCTGCTGGTACTAGCTCACATTTATGGTCATAAAAAACAGATCAGTAAAATGGAAGACTAGGGAGAAAGATTTTCCTATATCTTTATTTGGGGTTTTTATTGCCGATAGCATGGCAATGTAAACCCCGCCAAGAGCATATTTGCGGAATTGTTTAGAGAGAACTAAATTTTATTCTCCTTTTTCTACAAAGCTATTCACCCCACATGCCGGCACTATCGCTATGCGTGAAACATTCGGGAATCAAAATCTTTCTAATCGCATTTGAAGTGGTGTTGCCCAGTATAACGTGTGGTAACAGCAACACTACTGATGACTATGCAACAGAATGGCTTTTCCCTGCACTAACAACATTCTATCGTTTGTCTCGCATATTTTAGCGGGCTATCAAACAATAAATGGCCATTCGCTTCATTAACTAGGACCGCTGGTAGCTAGTATTACCGACATTACAAGTCCTCCATAAGACTATATTCTTCGAATTTATATAGCTTTCTCTCTAACGCATCAGTGTAGAAAGTGCACTCACACCATGATGCAGCACATCCCTTATAGGACACGGTTATTTATTAACACTGTCTTGATATCGCTCATGGTAATTTCTTTCCCACAACCGTGGAAAGGAAAGTACGTGTGTGAAGCATGTTCCGTAGTCATCAGCTTGTTCCCTTCTAATAGAGCCTATGCACCAGCGAACAGCCACACACATACAAAGGGAGAGAGCATTCTCGCCATGGCAGCTCCATGTCGATAACTCCTGCAAATCCCCTAGGCAAAACTCATGTGTCGACCAAATACTTATAACTGCGTGTCACTGAATACTTTAGCAAGAATACAAGATATCAACTTTGCGGCATCAGATATTCGTCAAGTTATCTCGGTACAACTCACAATAATGCCATGGAGGTTTTGCTAGTCTGTTTTCACACCATGTTCTCTCAGCACTTGTAGCTTGTTCTATTTTTCACAAAACTAATGTATCCCGCAATCCATACTACTGACAATACATACCATGTCATTGCATATTCTGTATGGTCGTTCCTGAGAATTGGCGCTACATTGGGCTTCAGACCTGCTGCAACAGTGCTGCTGTTTCCCCATACTACGCAATTTTCCAAAGGAACGTTAATTAGTTTAGCCATATTCTCTAAATCAAACCAAAACCATATGTTCTCGTCTGCATCGTTGTTCACAACCCATTTTACTTTGTTTGACAACTCGCAGTAAAGAATACCCTCTATCTTCTCTTGCAATTTTATGTTGGTAACCTCTGGAAGAGTCTTCCCTGAATACGTACCGCGATTCACAAGGATATGCCTGCCATCTTCTAGTTTGAAAAGCTGTAGGTGATAATATCCTTGTTTGCCTGCAAAAACGCGAAATGATTCTTCCATGAAAGTTCCCGTAGCTCTGACTTTTTTGTAGGAATGTAAGTGAATGTTTGCTGGTATATTGATGGGCGTTGCTCTCATTTTCTCTATTATTTGCAGCTTTTCCTGCCGTCTAAAAACTTGCCATGTCCCCAAAGAAAAAAGCACCATAAACGGGATTATACACCCACATACTTTGCTAATTAATGTTATATATCTCACTTGCCACCAGAATCATATCGTAACAGAACAGGATTACTCTCGTGCATCTTATTACTAAGACAAAAAAGTCGCCCTGACGCTAGCAAAACTTTTTGTCACGTCAAAGCTTTAATTCCGGTACATCTCATAGTATAAACACACATAATCAGCAGCTGTAGACTACTTTTGCGATATTACACAATGTAATAATTGTACAAGGCTGGCAAAAATAATTAGGAAGATGATTAAGACTTTTTGAGTCTTTGCACGTTACAATGAGCTACCATGTTGGTTAGATGTTGCCTGAGTGTTTATATGTGTATGTACATAGCAAGTTTTGATGTATGTGGTTTGTTCATGCGTGCTAAGTCCCGCTTATTTTCTTGTGCTCTGGCCCTGTTGCTAGGAGCCACGTTGTCCCACGGTGCCTTCTCGTCAAATGCTGAGGATCAGAAACGCTCCTTTGTTAAGGATGTTGAGAACATGAAAAAAACCTCCTACACGCGGCAAGATTTTAGGGAATTTGTTGTTAAGTGCAATACCAAAGGAATAGCTTTGAACTTTGCCAAGGAGTTTGGGACGAACCTACATGGCGCTGACTTCAGTGAACTTGACATGCGAGGAGCAATTTTTGAGGGAGTCAACCTAGTGCAGGCTAATTTTAGGCATAGTAATATCTCCAACACAGTGTTCTCAAATTCCGATTTGAGGGGCGCAGATTTCTCCAGCACTGATCTAAACAAATCTCGGTTCGAGAATGTAGACCTCAAGTTTGCTAACCTCGCGCTGGCTGACTTAAGCAGTGTGAAGATCCAGTCTTCTGACATAGGACAGTCTTCCTTTGTAGGGTCTGACATGCAATCGTTATCTATGGTAAAGGTAAATGGTTCTCACGCAACATTTGCCGATGCAGAGCTTGCGTTAGCAAACATACAAGAGTCCTTCCTGCATGGTGCAAACTTTCAGGATGCCGAAGCAACTGGTGTTGTTATTCAAAACAGTGATTTATCAAAATCAAGTTTTTTTGGTGCAATCTTAAAGAATGCACGTATACAACAATCGATTTTACGGCGCTCTGTGTTGTATGGCGCAAACTTAGACTTCTCAGATCTGACTGGAAGTGACTTGAGTTTTTCAAACTTGGAAATCGCAAGCTTGCATTCTGCAAATTTGTATAAGACAGACCTGCACAATGCTAACATAAGCAGGGCGGACCTTTATTACACCAGCCTTAGCAAAGCCGATCTGAGTAATACTAAGCTGAAAGGCACCGTGCTTGCAGGTATAGATTTAAGTAACGCATCACTGCGCGGCGCATTACTAAACAACGCTATAATATCCGAATCCATACTTCAAGAGTCTGACCTACGTGAAATTACACTAGATTCGGTACAAATAAACAACAGTCGCATGCATTTTGCTGTGCTCAACGGTGGTATAATAAGAAACTCAAGTATTAATGGAACGAATCTAAGCGCTGCCGCTTTCTACGATACCAAGTTCGAAGGTGTAATGGCATCAAAGCTGGATATTTCTGGTGCCGTCTTCCGTGGCTCTAGTACCGTAAAATCTGTGTATAACGATATAACTGCAAATGGTTCCAGATGGATAAATGCGGACTTGCGTGACCTTATAGTATACAACAGTTCGTTCGTTAAAGCACTGTTCAATAACAGCAACTTTGACAAAGTGAATTTTTCTCAAAATGACATGGCAGGAGCACACTTCATCAGATCATCATTCAAAGGAACCAGTATTCATGGAAACAAGTTTGCTACTACAAAATTCCGTAAATGTGCGTTCGAAAGTACAATAGTACTGTACAATGGCGAAAAAGCGCCTGCTGGCTCAATAGGCACGTTCGAGGGCATTAGTAGTCTATTGTCTTCCGGCAATGTTTCAAATGTGAATTTTTCTTACCTAGACTTCAGCGGTATAGACATACAAGATGCTGACTTTTCCAATTCGATACTGGCAGGTGTGAAATTTACGGATTCCAGCCTTGCTAGAGTGAACTTTTCCGGAGCAAATCTATCATTTTCCGACTTTAGTAACGCGAGCATGGTGGATGTAAACTTTGAAAATGCAAACCTATCCGGTGCAGTAGTGCCTAAAGAGTATGTCCGAAAATAGAGGGAAAAACTCTCAACTCCTCTAAAAAAGTCGTACTATTCGATGCGCTGCGTACGTATTGATGGGGGGGGGGAGATACATGGAGTAATGAGACAAGCAATGCGCATGTTGCCTGGACATAAAAAGAACAAAAGCTCCTGGGATTTTACCATACTCCATCTCTTAGCAAAAAAACCTAAAATGATCTTGTTTCATTGCGCTAGCTGGTTTTGTGTGCTTCTATAACTTGCGGTCAATCACAAACTGAAACACCCGCGTGATGCGCAACATCCAAAAATGTAAACCTATCTCTCGTGGCAAAGGCCAAATTCGCGACTTCGTTGTACCTATTAGTTGACCACCCTACGTGTTCGGGCATATTGGGCGCACCCAAGTATGACAGTACGTTTTTCAACCGTACTGAGTCGAGAACTTTTTCCTCAAATATTTCAGAAATCTGTCCCCACTTCTTGTTAATCTTATCATTGAGACACTCTGCTTTCTTGAAGTCTATATGCTTCTTGGATAAAGTAGTGCAAAATTCATCAGCACAACTTCTGCTGAAATACTTATGCAGCGTGGTTTCACTTAATGAGGTTGTCCCTATAACTGGTTTTAATGCGCATATATACTTCTGAAGCTTTAACATACACACCGTAGCAACGCCTACTCTCTCACCATGCAGAAAACTGTAACTATCTAGAAGTTCGGTAACACCTGCGACTATGTGCTCGCCTTGGCTGGCAGGGTGGCTACTCCCAACTATCAACATCCCGATACCCGACAATATAAGTGCTTGCATAAGAGCCATAATGGAGCTGACATCCCGGTGCATTAATCCTCGGTAGTTGTCCAACAGAGCTTGCTCACTTGGATGAGTAATGAAAAAGGGAAGTTCGTTGTATGGTGTTCCCAAAAGAAAATGTGAGATTAGCCAATCGGCACGCGCTGACGAGCGACAAATGAAATCGGCAAAGCCGCTGTTGATCATCCTCTGAGGAGCATTCGTCACTATGTCTATGTCTACATAAATATCTTTAGGCAGGTGCGCTGTCAGGGACTTTTTTATTCCGTTATTTAGAGTTATAGACGCATTGGAAGACGTGTAACCATTCATTGAAGGAGCCGTAGGAAAGGAAATGTATTCCTTTTTTCCAAGAAAACTCGCATATTTGCATATGTCGTTTATAGTCCCGCTACCCAAAGCTATTATGAAATCAGCATCTGCAGACACTTCTGCTACATAATCTACAAGCCTTTCAGATGCACAATAATCCCCCTGGATTATATGGTACGGAAACAATTCCAGCATGGCCTGTGGAACGAAGGATGCCGTGTTTGTGTCAGCGACCACAAAGCCTCTGCCTTTGTATTTAGATACTACATCCGGCAGATTTGATAATATCCCTCTACAAAAGTGTACGGAGTTAGTAACGTAATCCGCAACTTCTGGATGCCCAGCTGATGCTATCGCTGGTAACGCCAAATCAAGTAACTGTGCCGTCATGTATAAATAACCAAAATAACAGAGCGAGTATATATCTGAGACAACAACATGGCAAACTTGCTTGATATATTTGCTAAAGTCTCCATAGCAGAGCACACGTAGTAGCTAGTATGCTGAGAATTGGCACTCAAGGAACGTCCTATACGCTCACAGCATACATGTTGACGGCGAGTGTATTCTGCATGATACTGGAGCTCAATGGGTCATGTAATTTTGGGTGTAGTTTGAGTCCGCTGGAGCAGTTTAGAGTCGTAAAGTTGTTTGAGATCCCACCTGTACTGGGGGTAGACATAAGTTTTACTAACTGTGCGCTTTTCATGGTATTGGCCACATTAGTGTCGGCGACATTGCTGTGCTGTGTTCTAAAAAACAAGGGCGGCTCGAAAGGGCGTATGGCCCATGCCGCAGTAGAGTTCATTTACAATTTTGTTGCAGGTGCAATAGAGAGTAATGCTGGCGCTGGCGGCCTGAGGTATATCCCTTTTGTATTCACGACTTTCCTGTTCGTGTTGTCGTGCAATCTCATAGGAATTTTGCCGTTGGGCTTTACGGCCACAAGTCACATATCTGTGACTCTATCCCTGTCGATTGTGGTATGCGTATACATAACTGTTGCCGGGTTTGCCCACCAAAGCTTCGGCTTTTTGAGGATATTCCTTCCAGAAGGTACACCTCTTTGGCTTGCTCCTATGATGGTATTCATAAAGCTGTTTGCCTATCTGGCAAGGCCTGTGAGTCTTGCAATACGCTTGGCCGCTAACATGATTGCAGGACATACAATAATAGAGGTCATAGCGGAGTTTGTTCTAAAAATGCACCCTGTGCTGACTCCCCTACCCTTCACGTTTATAATTGTGCTCATAGCGTTCGAGATTTTCGTCGCTATTCTGCAGGCTTATATATTCACGGTGCTGACCACCGTTTATCTGTCTGACGCCGTATCAGGTCACTAACATTAGGCTTGGTCTGTTGTTAAGTGAATCGTTGGTAGGTTGTGGACCTTTTGGTGGTGATTGCATGTCACATAAACTGTTATCACGTAGGTTAATTACCAATTGACTTAAAGTCCCCAGCATTTATAATTGTATGGTTGAAATATGCACTGGTGGTGGTTATGGACTCCCTTAGGTTTGTTGCTGTTGGGTTGAGTGTCCTTGGTATGGTGGCGTCCGCTTTTGGAGTAGCTGCTGTTTTCTCGTCTATGCTTAATGGTATCGCTCGCAATCCGGAAACTGAAGATAAACTGAAAAAATACGTTTATACCGGTGCTGCGTTGGTTGAAGCTATGGGTTTGTTTTCGTTTCTGCTCGCCCTATTGCTGATATTTGTGGCTGGATAGCGTGTTATGAGTGTAGTGCCACAGTTAGATTTTTGTTTTTATCCTTCTCAGGTCTTTTGGTTCCTTTGCGCATTTTTGCTGTTGTACCTCGTCGTGCAACGTGTGGTTGTGCCAAGATTAGAGGCAACGCTTGGGCTGAGACTTGCCCGTCATCGAAGCGCTCTGGATAAAGCACAAAATAGATGTGATAAACTACAGAGAGAGCTGTTAAAGCAAAAGATATCCCTGGAGCAAACGGACCTCCGAGCAGGGTATCTCGAAAGGTACGCCCAAGACGAAGTAGTGTCTATAATAGAAGAAACAAAAAGCGCACTCAAAAACGAGCTAGATGAAATGACGAAAGACGTGGATGCGATGCTGTATGATCGTCGTAATAGAGAGCGTGAGGATTTAGTTGCGTTGTCAACAGAAATAGCTCTGTTATACTGTTCCAAAATGAGTTTTGGTATAGACGAAACCCGGCGGAAGAGGATGCGTCAGTTGGTTGCTGAAATGTACGGAGAGAAGTTATGTTGAGTACACATTTAATTGTGGATGCCGCTTTTTTTGTCGGTGTGGCGTTAGCTTTTAATCCAGCACGAAAAATAATACGTAGGTTACTATCTAGCTATAATAAAAAGTCAAATGAGGACTTGGAAAAAGCGGAGGCGCTCTCAGAAAGACTAAATGTAATGCTAAAACGTGTGCCGCCAAAACACATCGAGATTGATAGCCATGTGGATGAGATACTGTCCCTTGCTGAGGAAAGATGCCAAGCAATATTCAAAAAAGGCCAAAAAGATATGGAGAAGATGATTGAAGACAATATAAATCTCGCAACAGAAAAAATAGAAATGAGAATAGAAAACTTCATGAGGTCTTTGCGCTTAACGGCGGTAGACGTGGCTGCTGGAGCAACACATCGTTTGGTGCGTGAGGACATCGATGGGCATAGCATGGGGTCAAGAGATAGCGGCTCATCGGCATCAACAGGTTCTGATGATAATGTGGTGAAGAAACTGCACTAGCATGCTTTCTGTGAGGAAAGCTTAGTTTTTCCTGTGAAAAAAGAGGTGCTTGGGTGGTAAACCAGGCTGCTGGAAGGACATACAAATGGCCTGCTGTGTTTATTAAATGCAGAGATCAGAACAAGGCGGGTGGCATGTCTAAGAAACTGGGTGGGCGTTTTGTGCTCAGAGAAGTTTAGAAAAGGTACGCATGCCTGAATGGGGGTGTACGTGCTAAGATCAAAAGTGGAACAGTGGATTCTTATGTACAAGACCGTATTGGTGCGAAAAGATGACACGGGGTCCGTTCTGGTAGCGTGGTGTGAGCCATACAGATTTATGTTGCGCGTTTGGACGAAAAGGACAGTGGAAGCTGCCAAAGCAAGCGCTGTTTTGTTCAGCCGAGAAAATATCTGGTGATCAGTAAATACCAAGCTGCTTATGCGGTATTGGCGCATGTATCGTGTACAAAGACTTTCTGCCGTTTTTATCCACCCGCTTTCTAGCGTGACCATTTTTTCTATGCAATACCAGCCTTGCCGTAAGCCATCAGCAACAAAAGGACCAAATTACAACACATAGGAGAGCTGCGGGGCAACGAAGACGATTGATAAAACAACAGCACATCAAATTATTCTGCACCTCGTACTGCTATGCTTCGACCTTAGCTATTATCCATCTCAGAACTTTCTCTAAACTTCCGTGCAGGGCCGGAGGCGTCTTACGCTGCCTCTTACAGAAAGTCCTCGCAATTAATAACGCTGTACCTACGGAAGCTGATAGCTCAGGACTTCTGGCATACTCCTGCCACATCCCCTTTATATGAAATGGTGTTCCGATTCTGACTTGCCTACTTAGTATGTCGCTGGCCACTTCTTTAATTCCAGGCAGCTTGCTGCATCCACCTGTAACAACCACCTTGCTGACAACATTTCTGTGCTCGTACATGCGGCTCTTAACAAATTCAAGTATCTCCTCGACACGAGGCTGTATTATATTAGCAATATCAGCCCGTGAAACAGCTTGCATTTCGCCATCAACATTTTCTATTTCTATAGAATAGTTCCTATCAGAAGGCGTTTTAACCGCGCTGCCGTGCAGAACTTTTACTCGCTCAGCATCTTTTACACTTGTGCACAACCCATAAGCAACATCCCGAGTTATATGCAGACCACCGAAAGGAATACTATCTGCGTGCTCAAACTTGCCTTTGTAAAAAAAACCCATAGAGGTATGGCTACCTCCCATGTCAATAATCATGGTGCCGAGCTCTTTTTCATCCTCGGTCAAGCATGCCAATCCTGACGCGTACGATTCCGCAATACAACCCCCCATGTTTAGATTGTTGCTTGTAATACACTGTTCAATATTAACAAGCGCTAATTTTGAAACAGTCACAACGTGTACATCTGCCCTGAGTTTGCTTCCGTATAACCCCTCCAACTCAGTTACATTATTAAGGTTATCTAGGTGATACACCATGGGTATGTTGTGAATTACTATATCATCACCAGAAAACTTTTCATAGGTCTGCAACATGACCCTTTTTATGTCGCGTTCCGACAATTCGTGAACATCTGACATAATTTCGTTGGAAATATGTGATGACTTTACACCACACCCTGAAACGTTTATGTACACCTGACTTATAGTCTGTGCAGCCACCTGTTCCGCAAGATCAATGCTTGACAGAATAGCGCAGCATGCATTGTGCTTATTCGTAATCGCTCCCCCGTTTATTCCATCTGAGGCTTTATAACCTATACCAACTATTTCTGGCACACCTTCACCGTTAATCCTAACTGCTAGACACACCATTTTCGTGGAACCCATGTCCAAAACGGCGAACACACCTCCCCTGGGCTCTGTAACAACAGCAGAATGCAACAATCACTTGTCCTCTTTACATAAACGACCAGACACCTGGCTGTGTCCCCAGCAAATCTTATATAGTTATCTCAACATATCAAGTCTTTTCATGTTTCCTAAAAATTTTACTCATCCAACAAATACCAATCCGTAATATTGTCGCTAAGAATACCATGACTGGTATTATTTCTAGTCTTCCAAGAAACATAACAGCAGATAAAATCAGCTTTATCCCGGGGGCCAATACGGCAAGATCCCCGGCGGGGCCCGCAATCTTCCCTACTCCTATGCCTGTATTAGAAAGCGTACTAGTAACCGCCGTTATAGCCGTAACATAATCATGCTCTTTACCAACTACCAAGACGCTTGATATGCAAAACACCACAAAATATAGGAAGAAAACCGTACCTGCCTCAATGCGCCCAGACTGCTTGCTGTTGTTTGTCGTCACAATAGTGCTTCCACCCTTTAGGAGACTACGTACGTAATCCAAAACACTTGCCGTTAATTCCTGTAACCTTCGCATCTTCACCCCACTGTTTGTAGATCCCGTGCATCCGCCACACACGGCTAGTACAGTGCCCAACACAGCAATATAAGACCATTCACTGTAGTCACAGTTACTATATCCGGTTGAGGTGCTTAGTGAAACTATGGAAAATAATGAAAACCTAATGGCATCTAACAACCACCCCTCCTTAACGGCATCCTTAGGAAATCCGACAACGCACACAGCTGTTCCAATCGCTAAAATACACAGATATACAAAGTATTGAGAAGACCGAAACTTGCGATCTATAGCCAGCCTTATGTATGCTACAAACGGACATGAAGCAAGCAACATAAACACAACAGCGATGCACTCTATCTTTATACTCTGAAAATGCTCAATCGAGTCATCATAGTTGGAAAAACCACCTGTTGATACAGTGGTTAACGCGTGACATATTGCATCAAACGTTCCCATGCCTGCCGCTCTGTACGAAACCGCACATGCGAGGATAAGCGTTATATATGTGACTGTTATGTACATCACAGTCCTGAAGACGCCAAACCTAAACTTTCTACCTATGCCCTCGGTTCCGTACATTTCTCTAAAACACGCTATCCCAAGATCCGGCAACAAAAAGATACCAACTGTTATAACACCGAGACCCCCCATTGCATTGAGCATGGCTCTCCACAACAGTATGCCATAGGACATGTCGTTTAACCCACTCATAACCGTAGCCCCTGTTGTGGTCAGACCAGATGTTGCTTCAAATATTGCGTCCACAAAAGACAATCTAGCTGTATCTGACAATACAAAGGGAACCGCGGAAAGCATTATTTGCACTATCCATACAAAACAAGCCAATGATATCACCCCAGTGCCATGAATTGAGCATAGCTTTCTGCCATTTGTGGTACATAATATGCCCACAATCGAGGATATTACCGAAGCATAACAAAAACAGTCCCAATCGTTTTCATGCAACAAGTTTAACAGCATAGGAACCAGCAGGAACCCAGATGTCACTATAGAAAACATGCCCACTACAAACACCATAGTCCTAAAGCATTCCTGCCTACCATGTTTCATAATTTCCGCTACCGCCTAGTCGATGTGTATATCTATGTTTGGGGCATGCTACATGAAAGTTCTTAATTTGCTGTTCACAAGCAGCGTTCCTGTGCACTTTGGTAATTATTGAGACACCAAATTGTACATTTAGGTCTTTTCTGCTAAAATTCGCCCAGGGAGAGATGGCTGAGTGGTCGAAAGCGCACGCCTGGAAAGTGTGTACACAGCAATGTGTCGGGGGTTCGAATCCCCCTCTTTCCGTTTTCGGAATGCAAGTGGAATTTGAATCCAGATCACTGAAGAAGCTCAGTAGCGTGGTCCCCAGTGGTAAGTGTGCGGTTGCAGTCTCTGGGGGAGTAGACAGTATAGTTCTTATGCACCTTTTGGCTGTATTTCACAGAAAGAATCCCTCTGCTATACCGGTTGTGCTGACTGTTAATCATGGATTTCGGCCGGAAGCCGCCAAAGAAGTAGATTTCGTTAAGAAACAAGCAAATGCCCTCGGGCTGGAATGCCATATATTGCACTGGTCAGGGTGTGTCGACAAAAAATCTCAGGCTATTGCTAGGGATATTAGATATGGGTTATTGACGCGGTGCTGTGAAGAGAACTCCCTAAAAGTTCTGCTTACCGCACATACGAAGAACGACCAGGCCGAAACTGTACTACTTCGTCTCGAGCGGGGTAGCGGCGTAGATGGACTCGCAGGAATGTGGGAACGATCTACGATAGGAAATGTTGTTGTTACACGTCCCCTACTAAACTGCACACGTAGAGAAATTGTTGAATATGCAAAACGGCAAAGCCTGTCTTGGATAGATGACCCAAGCAATAATAACCCCAAGTACCGCAGAACCATTTATCGACGTGCTATAAGCGAGTGCGAAGCCCCAGAGAATGCCATAGATAGACTACACAGAACAGCAATACATATGCAAAACGCGCTGCGTTGCATTTTGCATTATGTATCACTGGCAGTTGATAACTGTGTGGAATTTAGCCCCTTGGGCTGTGTGATAATAAAACGTGAAGCATTTCTCAAGTTGCACGTGGAAGTGGCGCGCAGATTGCTATTATTTCTGTTCATTACAGTAGGCAACAAACCCTTGAAGCCTAGGTATCAAAAGTTCGATAAGGCTTTCCAATCAATATGGGAGCGCGGGCGTTTTGCGTCCTTCACACTCCATGGATGCAAGGTATTGGTAGACAGAAACGAAAACATCGTCATTGCGAGAGAAGTGGAAAGGATAGTGCCGCTGCATTATCACGTAGACACCTCTATACTGCAGTGGGATTCTAGATTTGAATTAAGTGTGAAAAGTATGAAAGGTGCGCCATTTGGCTTGGTGGAGAACAAAGGCGTTGGAGCCGACGAGGAGAATATGTTCATTATTCCTCTAGGAACACGAACCATTCCCTGTAAGTTACAACAATACAAAAACGTAAACAAGTACGTAGTACGCGGACTCCCTGTGTTGGTGAAGGGGGATAAAGTTCTTGCTTACCCCCAGCAAAACAATAATATATGTGGTATCCCTGTGGTTGTCATAAGGCGGGTTCTGCTCAGGGAGAGAGTATTCAGCCTAATTTGTAGTCAGCTTGGTCTGTAGGAGTCCTTAAAGTGAACTTTAGAAGAGTGATCGAGGGGTTGGTCGTTTGGTCTGCGGTAATAGCTCTCGCTGCCATGTTATACTCCAACTTCGGCGACAGGATTATGGGAAATAGAGTGGTAACTGTGCCATTTTCTGAATTCCTTGTGAAGTTAGATGAAGGCAGCATAGAAAGCGTAAGTATAACGGAACGTTCAATATCTGGAAGACTCCATAGTGGCCTGAGATTTAAAACAAACGGCGTGATTTATGACAGTCTCATAAAAAGTCTGCATGCCAAGGGCGTGGTGTTCGAGTTTGGGTCAGATGAAACCCTGTTGAGCATTCTTGGTAGTCTGTTTGTGTCGTGCCTTCCCATGCTATCCCTGGTGGTCATATGGTGCATATTTTTTAAACAGCTACAAATTGGTGGCAACCGCACGATGAACTTCAGCAAGTCTAGGGCTCGTCTTATGACGGATAACCGAGGAAAGGTGACTTTTGACGACGTTGCTGGCATAGATGAAGCTAAGGAAGAACTTGTGGAAATAGTAGATTTCTTGAAGCATCGTCAGAAGTTCCAAAAACTAGGGGGGAAAATACCGAAAGGTTGCTTGCTTATAGGTTCTCCAGGAACGGGTAAAACTTTGCTCGCACGAGCTATTGCTGGGGAGGCAAATGTCCCCTTTTTTAGTATTTCCGGCTCTGATTTTGTCGAGATGTTTGTCGGGGTTGGAGCAAGCCGTGTCCGTGATATGTTTGAACAGGGCAAGAAGCATGCGCCGTGTATTATTTTTGTGGATGAAATAGATGCAGTCGGAAGACACCGTGGCATAGGCTTAGGTGGAGGGAATGACGAGCGGGAACAGACTTTAAACCAGCTGCTAGTTGAAATGGATGGTTTTGAGTCGAACGAGGGCGTTATTATAATCGCAGCAACAAATAGACCTGATGTACTAGACCCTGCTCTTCTACGACCAGGTAGGTTCGATAGACAGGTCACCATTTCTTTACCTGACATCAACGGACGGGAAAAAATACTTGAAGTACACGCAAAAAAGGTTCCCTTAGCCCCCGATGTAGACATACGCGTTGTTGCCCGAGGTACTCCTGGGTTCTCAGGAGCAGATCTTGCAAACCTGGTCAACGAGGCAGCATTGATAGCCGCAAGATTGAATAAGAAAATCGTAACAATGAGCGACTTTGAGTATGCGCGTGACAAAGTCATGATGGGAACGGAGCGAAAATCAATGGTGATGAAAGAGGAAGAAAGGAGGCTGACTGCTTACCATGAGGCTGGTCACGCTATAACGGCTTTTCATAATCCGGCTTCTGATCCCATACATAAGGCAACGATAATCCCTAGGGGAAGATCCTTAGGTCTCGTAATGAGGCTACCCGAAACTGACCGTGTTTCCCACACCAGAGAAAAAATGCTTGCTGATTTGGTTGTTGCCATGGGAGGACGGGCTGCAGAAGAGCTGGTTTTTGGATACAGTAAAGTTACGAGCGGAGCGTCTTCAGATATAAAGCAAGCTACTGAACTAGCGAAGTCTATGGTCACTAAGTGGGGAATGAGTGATAACGTTGGTCCATTATATCACGGTGGCTCAATTGAAGATCCTATTTCAACCAATATGGCGAATCTGATCGACGACGAAATAAAGTCAATAGTTTCTTCAGCACTAGAGGAAGCAAAGGCTGTTCTAAGTCAGCACATGGAGGAACTTCATGCAGTAGCTGCTAATCTATTAGAATTCGAAACACTGACTGGAGAGGACATAGCCAAAGTAATAGCGGGAGAACCTTTGGATCGTAATGGTGGGGTTAGCTCGCGTCCTCTAAAGCGTTCTTTTGTTCCCCATTAGTTGGAAAATAGTTTGGGTTTTCTTCGTTATTTACTCAGCTGTCTTGGGTAATGTGATTCTGCTCAACAACCAAGGCGACATTATCGCGCCACGCATGAGTTAAGATTTAGTTAACAAGCATATTGAGATTTGACTGTAACTAAATGCGGCTATGGTAGCCTATATCAAAGCGAAGCCAATTATATTGTGCTTTGAAAAACTTAGGCGTATAATTCATCCTCCGGTTTTCTCGAGTCGTTCTTATGTTGAGTTTAGCAAAGCGCGTGTTCTGGCCCTATAGCCATAGAGCAGCCGAAGCTTCGTTTCATAAAATAGTAAAGAATATCAACGCAATGGAAGCGGAAGTTTCATCTCTGTCAGATGATGTGCTTTTCTCCAAGACCAAGGACTTTAAAAGGATGCTGGCTGAAAACGGTGTCACGTTAGATGACATACTGGTTCCTGCGTTCGCTGTTGTCCGCGAAGCTTCGCGTAGAGTGCTTAACATGCGTCACTTTGACGTACAGCTCATAGGTGGAATTGCGCTGCACCGTGGAATGATCGCCGAAATGAAAACTGGTGAGGGTAAGACTCTTGTGGCGACCCTTGCTGCATATCTAAACGCCCTTGAAGGACGTGGAGTTCATGTGGTGACAGTGAACGACTACCTTGCGACAAGGGATTCCGCATGGATGGGTAAGCTATACAACGCGTTGGGTATAAGTGTGGGCTGCATTACAAGTACGGTATCTGATGACGCGCGCAAAAAGGCGTACAACTGCGATATCCTATATTCGACAAACAACGAGCTAGGATTTGACTATCTGCGTGACAATATGAGATTTAGTCGCGATGAGATGGTACAACGCGGATTTAATTATGCTATAGTTGACGAAGTTGATTCCATTTTGATTGACGAATCAAGAACCCCTTTAATCATATCTGGGCCAGTTGAGCGTGATAGCTCGTTGTACAAGAGAGTTGACAGCCTGGTTAGAGATCTCGAGACAGAGGATTATGAGGTAGATGAAAAAAACAGAACGGCTTTTCTGACAGAGAAAGGCTCGGAGAAAGTCGAAAGCATGTTGTTAGCGAAGGGACTCATAAAAGGAAGTACATCGCTGTATGATACTGAAAACATAGTGATGATGCACTACGTGAGTCAGTCGCTGCGGGCTCATAAATTATTCGCTGCAGATCGTGACTACATAGTAAAAAATGGCAATGTTGTTATTATAGACGAATTCACCGGAAGAATGATGGAGGGCCGTCGTTACTCGGACGGGTTGCATCAAGCACTGGAAGCGAAAGAGGGCTTGCGGGTAAACAACGAAAACCAGACGCTAGCGTCTACGACTTTTCAAAACTATTTCCGTATGTACAGAAGGCTCTCAGGCATGACGGGGACCGCTCAAACTGAGGCCGACGAGTTTCTTGGTACATATAATCTGCAGGTGATGCAAATACCGACAAATGTCCCTGTAGAAAGGGTGGATCTTGATGATGATGTATACTGCACAGAAGATGAAAAGTACGAGGCAGTTATAGATTTTATAGCTGAGTGTCATGCGCGAAATCAGCCAACTCTTGTGGGAACAATAAGCATAGAGAAGTCAGAGCTATTATCACAACTTCTCACAGCACGTAAGATAAAACACTCTGTTCTGAATGCACGCTACCACGAAAAGGAAGCTTACATTATTGCTCAAGCAGGGAAACCTGGCGCAGTGACTATAGCCACAAATATGGCAGGTCGTGGAACTGATATACAGCTGGGTGGAAACCCTGAAATGTTAGCTAAAACAGAGCTTGCTGGTGTTACTTGCGAAGTTGAGAGGGCAAGGCTGCTGGAAGAGCTGGTTGCGCAGGCACGGCGTGATCGAGAGATTGTGGTGAATGCTGGTGGGCTTTGCATTATAGGAACGGAGCGACATGAGAGTAGACGTATAGACAATCAGTTGCGTGGTAGATCTGGCCGGCAGGGAGATCCGGGATTATCGAAGTTCTTTTTATCTTTGGAAGACGGGTTACTTAGGATCTTTGGATCTGACAAAGTTAAGGGAATGTTGCGACGCCTTGGAATGAAAAGGGGTGAGGCTGTACAGCACAAGTGGATTAGCAAGGCAATAGAAAGGGCTCAGAGAAAGGTCGAGGCGAGAAACTACGATATCCGCAAGTCCCTTCTGAGGTTCGATGACGTAATAAACGAGCAACGTAGGGTGGTATTCGAGCAAAGGAACCAGATCATCGACAGAGAATCTTACGACCTTGTGCCTTTTTACAGCAACGTGAATTACGAAATAGTGTCCAGAATAGTCAAGGAGAAATATTGCGATTTTGACAGAGAAACCACGGAGCTATTGTTGTCGGAAGTGCGCGGAATATACGGGATAGAACTTGATGTCGGTGCTTTGGAGAAGTTAGAAACAAAAGATCAAGTTGTTGCGTACCTGAATCAAGAAGCCGGCACTCTCTTGGACAAAAAAGCCGCGGAGTTTGCTTGTAGAGGTGAAAATTTATGGAATTTTGCTACACGTCGCATCTTAATCATATCCTTAGATCATCTGTGGACAGATCATCTTGCAGCATTGGATAGTTTGAAATGTGGAATAAATCTGAGATCCGTTGGTCAGAAGGATCCTTTGAATGAGTTCAAAATTGAGGCATTCTTTTTACTGCAAAAGATGCTCTATAAATTCTATGAAGTAGTAGTACAAAAATTATCACACCTTGTGCTTGAGGATACACCACAAATGGCTGGTAGTGCGTCACCATACGCGCACGAGTTATCGAAGGGAAAAATATTTGAGGGAATTGCTAGAAATGATCCATGTCCGTGTGGTTCAGGCAGGAAATTTAAGCATTGCCACGGCACAGTAAAATGTATCTAGCGTGCTCCCTTCTACAGTTCTCGCAAACAACCCTGCGGTTATTCCCTTCTCCTCGGTATTAAACCCTGCCATTTCCCCTGAGATCTGTTCTGTGGAGTCCGCACTATACGCAACGCTGCTGTTGTGCGATATCTTAGGCCATTTCTCCGCTCCCTGACCGCCCAGCGCAGATTTCAATCCAGTCTTATTAGATTGCTCATCGCATTTGCCTGCAGTATTATCAACGCTCCCATCGCCATGTCTACACAATTTCTTATCTATCTTTTCATGAAGGCTCTTAAGTTCAGTAGCAAACCTAACAATATCAACACCCTTAGTCTTAGCTAGAGC
>JBGCXB010000007.1:0-44270 GCA_048496795.1 Aaplasma endosymbiont of Hyalomma asiaticum
CCCTCTCACCATGGGCATCTCGTTGCCACTTCATGCTATATGCTCTCGATGCCTTCCTAAAATTTCCACACGATTAGTCGTTAACATGTGACAAATGGCTCAGTTGTCGCGTTGTTAAACAAAAAGCTTCGAAAGCTCTACCTTTTCACCGCCCTGTGGGTACTGCGTTAAAAAAATTATTCTACGTCGTGACTATCAACAGTGCTCTTGCGTTTTTCCGTCGTCTTCCGTCTGGCAACAGCATTATCACGCGAAAACTACAAATTCTAAGTTACCTCCTTCCGTTGTCTCTCCCGGCTTTCCCCAACCTTTTTTAGTCATTGCTGTTACGAGTTCTTCACATTGTTGCATGCGCAATATGCCTCCGTGTTCGTCAGGAGAGACAAAACGCGTTGCTATCATGATCATAAAAAGACACTTTTTACCGCAAAAAACCTTACCACATGTTGTTGGATGTTCGCGGTTCTGACTTACTTCTGGGTGTTGTTGCCAAGAAAACCTGCTCTCTCGTTTACGTAGACAACGCACTTTCTTATCGACACTAACGGCCCTATGTTTTCAGAGATAGGTAGGCATGCTCTATTTAAGCATACGCTGTATGCTGCCAGTAAATGGAATGGTAGAAACGAATATAGAAGAGTAAGTACCTACAACAACACCGAAAAAAGCTATGATACCTAGATCACGTACAGCACCATCACACATCAAAATAAGGGGAAGTGCCGCCAATAAAGTTGTTCCGGAAGTTAAAAGAGTTCTGGAAAGAGTAGAGTTGATGCTAGTGTTTATAACATGTTTAGCATCACCAATATCAGGGCCAGCCATGAGCTCTCTCACTCTGTCATATATCACAACAGAGTCGTTCACAGAATACCCAATAATCATGAGAATAGCAGCCATGGAGGGCAAGCCGAATTCGAGTCCGGTGGCACTAACCATACCCATAGTTATTACAACGTCATGAACTAAGGCTATTACTCCTCCAACTGCAAACTGCCACCTAAACCTAACGCACAGATAAACAAACATACATGCAAGTGCACCCAAAACCGCCATAATACCGCTCTTTATTTGAGCTGCACCTATCTGGGCCCCAACATAATCCAATTTCTTGTAGGTGACACTACCCAAGCCAGCAAGAGCATTCTTGACAACATCAACCGCTACATGGCTTTCAGAAGACTTTTTCCCTCTGAACACCACCATAAATTCATTGGCATTTTCCTTGAAGCCTTGCACGGATATTCCGTCAAGCCCGGCTTCAACCAAGACAGACTTTACGTGTTCCACATCCGCAGTCCCGCTTTGCAATTCGAAATTTACTACAACACCGCCAGTAAAATCTGTGCCTAACTCAATCCCTTTTATCCCTACAAGAACAAGCGATAGAAGTGTAAAAACCATGCTCAGACAGACAGCAACCCTGCCGCGTCTGACAAAATCAAACCGAATTCCATCTGGTATGATACGAAGAACCACAGGCAAAAACATGAACTTCCAGCGCTGAAGTCTATGATATTTTATATACCCGTTCAAGGAAAATAATGACACCTATCACACATGTAGTATAACGCTGTAAAGCTTTGTAGAAAAACTCGGTAACGGACAAGTCATAAAAATATGGTAGACGCACATGGTTGGATATTTGAACAATGTGGTAGGGTATTGGGGGGAGTTATTTGTACTGCTTTTGCTAAAAATTCGCCTACATAAAGTTTTGCATCACAGGTACAAAATACATAACGCAGGAGAAATCGACATAATCTCACAAAAGGGAGATTCGCTGTTCTTCATAGAAGTGAAGACCAGCATTGTAAAAAGTTCTTCCCTTATTCCACTTAGCCTGCGACAACGCAGATCTATCACTAGAATGACAAAGTATTTCTTGTGTTACAACCCTCAATTTTCCGGGTTCCAGATCAACTTCGAAGTCTACTTTATATCACTAAGAGATGGCATAACGAAAATAAAGAATGCATGGTATGATGACTAATTTCAAAACTCAAAATGCATAGATTTACCCCCATTTATAACCCAAGGTTTGCAATATAGTATATAAGTTCCGCTGCTGTAACACATAGTGGCTCAGATGTAATTACTGTGTATATCCGTGTGCCCTTCCGCTCGAATAAACCCACATTCTTAGTTGTAATGATTTCAAATGCCCAGCAGTACGTGTAGCGTTCCGTTCTTTACTCACTCTTGAAACATTAAATTCCTATACACAATCTAGGTTATACCGTCTGCCGACCGTCATTCAACAGCAAATTCATACCTACATTATGAAGCCATCTGTCAGAATAAAAACTCGTGCCCCAAAAAGCTAATGTTACAGCCGCAACTCAAAGGTACACAACTTTACCAACATCCCTTGCAAACCAAGCCTGTACCATAACCTACGGAGATTGCAAAACACGTTAATTAAAAATACTGCACGCAAGTGCTTTACATGGATCTAAACCATTCTACATGTTTGGTTATGCAACACGGCACAACAATCGGTGTTGGATGCTAAAAACATACGATGCACACCTGTTACGGGCGACAATAAACCTTCAACACGCTAGTAGTCTTCAAGAATCATGTGTAACACATAATTGTTACACGCCTCTTGGCCGTCTAAGCATCTCCAAGTAAGCATAATTAGCCCGCGGCTGTACCGAAAATCTCCCAAACACATCTGCTAAACTTTGCACTAGGTGCTCAATCATCTCATCCGTATGACAAGGAGTAGGTGTGATCCTAAGCCTTTCTGTACCAAGAGGAACAGTGGGATAGTTTATTGACTGAATGTATATTTTGTGGTCTCTCAAAAGGGCCTGGGAAACTTGTTTGCACTTTTCAGCATCACCAATAATAATGGGGATAATATGGGTTTCCGTCATAACAAACGACACATTAGATTTGATTAGGGAGTTTTTGACTTTCATCAGCACATCTCTATGCTTTTCCCTCTCAACTGTGCTGTTTTTTAGATATTCAACACTAGCACGCGCAGACGCAGCTATTAGTGGCGACACTGCAGTGGTGAATATAAACCCTGGAGCAAAACTTCTAACCACATCTACCAGGCTTTTTGAACCTGCGATATAGCCTCCCATAACACCAAAAGCCTTTGACAGCGTTCCCTGAATCACAGAGATTCTATCGGTCAGACCCTCTCTTTCGGATATTCCACCACCCCGTGCACCGTATAACCCAACAGCATGTACCTCATCCAGGTATGTTATCGCGTTGTACTTGCTTGCGAGGTCACATATCTCCCTAATGGGTGCAACATCGCCATCCATAGAGTACAAAGATTCGAATATTATTATTTTAGGACACGTGCCCGCTGCCTTGAGCAGACTTTCTAGATGCTCCACATCATTATGACGAAAGATGTGTTTCACCCTGTTACCGGAGCGAATTCCCTCAATCATAGAAGAGTGATTTTTTTCATCTGAAAAAACCACAATATCCGGAACAGTAGCCAGTATAGTACTAATACTTGTTTGGTTGGCAACATACCCGCACACAAAAGTTAGTGCGGCTGGCTTGTTGTGTAAATCCGCAAGTGAGCGTTCAAGCTCTATAACTTCCTGGGTAGTACCTGAAATGTTTCGCGTTCCTCCCGCTCCGACATTTACGTTTACATCCCGGGCTGCAGACAGCACACTCTCATTTTGGCTCATTCCCAAATAATCGTTGCTACACCATAGTGTAACAATATCTCCTGTCTGACACTCTACTGCGTACGGAAACCTGCCGGGAATTCTGCGAAATCCCGTGAATTCCCTATATCTTCCTTCTTCTTTTATGCCCTTGATCTTCTCAAGAAACACCTTTTCATAATCTATCATCTGAGACAACTCGGAATCTGGAGGCAACAACAACATCTGTGCACAGAGACTTTTACCGCTAATTCCCTACATACTCTTAGACACAAGCACTCAAGAACTAAGTGACCCGCACCCTACTGATGCGAAGCCCCCGCGCTTACAGCTTACACTATTTAACCAAGAATGCAGACATTTCTTTTAAAACTTAATCAACAAAAGCCCAACCAACCGCTAAGCCCAACATATCATTGCATAAACAAAAACTCGCTAATCACCGAGAATAACTTTAAACCTACGTTTCTTGCCACAAAAAACTGTGACATATCCCCCGTTGCTATCAAAGTCCTCGCAGCGCAGTTCCTTATACTCATCATCCACTATTTCGCCGTTAACCCGACACCCCTTTCCTCTAATTAGCCTTCTGCCGGCACTAACACTGCTCTCTACACCCAAAGCCGACAACAGCCTAGCTACTGTCATACCCTTAACAACATATTTCCTACTCAGCTCTATACTTCGCAGCTCACTATCATCACCATGTTCAAAAACCTTTTGCGCTTGCCTAGCCGACTGGAGCGCTGCGCTGATACCGTGACATAAACTTGTGGCTTCAGTAGCTAAAACCTTCTTTGCCTCATTCAGCTCTTCCCCTCTTAGAACTTCAAGGCGCTTAATTTCGTCAATAGGCAACTCGGTAAACAATCTCAAAAATCTACCCACATCCTGGTCAGACACATTGCGAAAATACTGCCAGTACTCATAAGGGCTGTACAACGTCTCATCTAACCACACCGCACCGTCTGCAGTTTTGCCCATTTTGGCCCCAGAACTGTTGAGAAGCAATGGTGTTGTTATTCCATAAAGCTGCGGACATCCCATGCGTCTTGCCAGATCAATGCCACTCACAATATTGCCCCACTGGTCTGAGCCTCCTATCTGTAAAATACATCCATGCCTTTTATATAGCTCGACAAAATCATATGATTGAAGCAAAACGTAGTTAAACTCCAAAAAGCTCAATTGTTGATCTCTACTAAGGCGACTTTTGACACTCTCAAGCCCCAACATAACGTTAACGGAAAACTTGCTGCCAACATCTCTTAGAAAATCAAGATAACGGTACCCATCAAGCCATTCTGCATTGTTAACTACGAGTACACCGCTTTCTTCAGGTAGAAACTTCCTAATTGCGCGGAGTATACCTTCTGTATTGCTAACAACTTTATCTTCAGAAAGTATGGTACGTGACTTCTCTCTTCCGGAGGGATCTCCAATCTTCGTTGTTGCTCCTCCAAGCAGCACTATGGGTTTGTGTCCTGCCTTCTGCAGGTAACGGAGAACCATCATCTGCATTAAGCTGCCAATATGCAGGCTCACCGCAGTGCAATCGAAACCAATGTAAGCGACCACCTCACCCGAAGACATGGCGTCGTCCAACGCCTTAGCGTCAGTCAATTGCTGCAAATACCCACGAGCCGCGAGCGTGGCCAAAAACTCTGATTCAAACCCCGTGTATTCTGGAAACATCACAAACAACAGCCTACAAAATCTTTTAAGTGGTCCCGGCGTGGATCGAACACGCGCATGATGGTTAAAAGCCACCCGCTCTACCACTGAGCTACGGGACCAGGCCAAAAAGCATGGGCCGAGTGTACATTTTTAGCCGAACAAAGTCAAAAACCTTATGCATTGCGACACTAAACACACAAGGTTACAAAACTTGCCATTGTTGCCATAAGGTTTAAAATTTGTTAAGCTTTGCCGGGTTTTTACTAATCTTTCGAGATCTTAAAGTTATGTTCCTATTCACAAAGGACTTGCTGGACTATGTAGAAAAACATGAAATAAAGTTCATAGATTGGCGGTTTACCGACTTGTTGGGTCGTTGTCATCATGTAACACATAGCACCCATTCCCTTGACCCTGGGGTTTTTGTTTCAGGGGTAGCATTTGATAGCTCATCAGTACCGGGGTGGCAGCCTATTGAAGATTCTGACATGCTCCTGGTGCCAGACATAAATACAGCGTTTGTTGATCCCTTCACTGCACAAGCCACTCTTGCGATCATATGTAACGTGGTGTACCCAGATAGCCAGGCAAACTATTCTCGTGACCCTAGGTATACAGCGAGAAAAGCGCATCATTATCTGCTGTCCACCGCCATAGCTGATAAGTGTTTTTTCGGTCCTGAGATTGAGTTTTTTGTTTTCGATCAGGTGCACTTTTCGGTGGATTCATGCAATTCACATTTTAAGTTAAGGACACTGGAATGTGAGTCTGGGTACACACGAAGGTCTGGGGCAGGCCACGGATATGCTGTGCGTGCTCGCGATGGGTACTTGTGCTCACCACCCGTGGATTCTACTCATGATATGCGTTCTGAGATGTTGACTATGCTTCACGAGGTTGGAGTAAGGCCATTGCTACATCATCATGAAGTTGCTCAGTCGCAATGTGAAGTTGGATTCCACCACGCCGAGCTCGTTGCAAGTGCGGACAGCGTACAAAAGTGCAAGTATGTCTTGAGGAACGTTGCTGGTTCTTATGGAAAAAGTGTTACCTTCATGCCCAAACCTATAATGGGTGAAAACGGCAGTGGTATGCACTGTCATCAGTCTTTATGGAAAGATGGCGTAAATATCTTCGCAGAAAAAGGTTCCAAGTTGTCAGAAACTTGTTTGTACTACATAGGGGGAATATTAGCGCATGGTAAAGCGCTTAATGCGTTTTCTAACCCTTCAACGAATAGCTATAAGCGTCTGGTGCCCAACTTTGAAGCACCTGTATGGCTTGCGTATTCGCACTGCAACCGCTCTGCTGCGATCAGGATACCTTATGTACACAGCTCCAACACCGCTGCACGACGTATAGAGGTGCGATTCCCTGACCCGTTGGCCAACCCATATTTGTGCTTTGCCTCGCAGCTTATGGCAGGTCTGGATGGTATAAAAAAGAAAATTCTTCCTCATGAGGTTCAAGGAAGGTCATTGTACAACATGGAAGAAGAGGAAGTGCGCGGCTTGGCGTCAGTTTGCTTCTCTCTTGAATCTGCGCTGGATGCATTAAACCAGGACAGAGACTTTCTGCTCGAATCGGAAGTCTTCACAAATGATCAAATAGATGCGTACGTGAAGTTAAAGAGAAAGGAAGTGGATTCCTTGCGTATGTACCCTCACCCCGTGGAATTTTCTAATTATTACGCATTATAGGTTAAGCTTGGCTCCTCGTTCTTGTGGTTATGGAGGAGCTTTTATGCCCTAGTCGTGTTGACCTGTTGGTGTTTTTAAGCGTGTACTTGTTCTCTTTTTCTGCTGCGCTCATGCTGGTAGTGGTGTTTACCGGTGTAGGAGAAGTGCTGTGATGTTGATAAATTGTGCGGACGCACGTTTGTAGCCCGTTGGGGGAGTAAAAAGATGGATGACCCTTTTTCTGTTGCGTTGAATGACTTAAAGCTCCTAGTAGCTGACGAGCTACAAGAAGCGGAAGATATGATGTCTTACAAGGGCTGTGGAAATGTAGAATACATCACAAATGTGGTGCAACATCTTATATTGTCTGGTGGAAAGCGCACTAGGCCCTCCATCCTTCTTGCTGTATGTAGGTTGCTGGGGTGTACAGATCCTAGAAGAGTGGTTGTTGCCGCAGCAATAGAGTACATTCACAACGCAACATTGCTTCATGATGATGTTGTTGACCGGAGTGAAATACGTCGTGGAAAACAAACCTCGAATAGTATATGGGGGAACAAGGCCAGCATACTTGTGGGTGACTTCTTATTTGCAGTTGCATTCCAATGGATAGTATCATGTGATAGCATACCTCTACTTTCTGTGCTATCAAAAGCATCAAGCACTATAATCACTGGAGAAATACAACAGATGATCTATAGCGACAAGATTGATTTGTCGCGCGCAAAATATTTTGAAATCATTTCCTCAAAGACTGCAGCGTTGTTCGCAGCGTCTTGTGAAGCAGCTGCTGTTTTACATGATGTAGAAACCGAAATGCGAACTGCTTTACGGGACTTCGGGTTCAATTTCGGGATAGTATTTCAAATACTGGACGACATCCTGGACTACACATCACATAAAGAAAAACTCGGGAAACAAACCTTGAATGACCTAAACAATGAGAAAATAACCATTCCAATAATTTTGACGTATGAAGACATCGGCAACTCTGAAAGAGCAGAACTGCGCGCATCCATGTCAAAAGAGTCGCAAAACCCGGAGCTGGTGCTTTCGTATATAACAAAGAACAATTCTATACTGAAGTGTTTAGAACTAGCCAAACAATACGCATCGGCTGCAAAAAAACAGCTTAGTCTTTTTCCTGATTCTCAATGCAAACACAAACTGATAAGGCTGTTGGACAGTGCCGTAGAAAGACAGCGGTGAATAATAAAATCTCCTTATAGGTTTATAACACAGACGCATCGACGTGGTTTTTTTCCCTTGGCAGCAGACTTGTAAGAAGCATCATAACACCCGAAGCACTACATTTTTTAGCTTTTGGTATCTGTAATATATAACAAAATCTGCCTATTTTGTCGTGTTCTCGATTCAATGTCAGAAAAGATTTACAAAATCTTTCTGTCGATAAAGGGATATCATCTGACAATGCCGAGGGAGTGTGTTGTTGCAGCGCAGAAATCATTTGCGCTAATACAAATTCTTACCGTGCCTTTAAAGCAGAGTGAGTGCTGCCTTCTTACAATATAATATTCAAAAGTCTGCAATGCTTTTAAAGCTCTACGTCGACCTGAAAACGCACGGGGAACTTGGCCTATCGCGTGCCTACTATGTGGGGAAAAGAGAAATTGCGAGTATGGGCCAGGTTTTACTATGCATGGTGGTTTAATGAAACGATAGAGAGGCGTTTGCTGCATATTTGGTGACTTCTTTCGAACCGCCGGATGAAGCAAGAGTATTCATTATTGCAAATAACATCCTCTCACGAATAAGGGGCATTCGCTACAGTGGCTAGGCTTTTCATGGATCAAACACAAAGCGCCAACTGAAAAAAACCGTATGCAAGGCAACCCTTATTTCATAAAATCCGCCGAAAAAATGTCTAGATTTAACGACATAGAAAGCCTTTATGTGGCATTTTTATTACCAGCAGTGCTCCGATTTATCTGCTGCAGAGCATAACAAACAATACATACAGCTAAGTTACCCTGTCTTTTTTTATTCTAGGCAAACTATGGCAGACATTACTCCTCATCCAGTTTCTTCACTGCCTACAATTTACAAAACTGTTAACGCTTATTTATCAGTTCTTCACAGATATAGCATACGCAAGTCTTAAAAATGACTCAGGATTTATCTATGATAGATCAAGCAATAATCATTTTAAATTCATGGCGCTTATAAGCTGCAGAAATCATTACAATGCTGACTGCTTACGAAATATACAGTGTGCTATCACCGCGGTATAAACTCTTCCTATCCATTCTCCGAGAACTTAAACCAGACGGGGTTATGTCATTAAGCATCTTCTGTAGGGACTATTAATTCACACATTGCTGGTGTATAGCCTTACGAGCAGGAACAAATAACCATAAAAACTTTTGTAGTGTCAGAAAATAAATGATGCTGGGCTTTTTGTACGAGACTCTAATTCATTGTTACCATCGCGTACATAGCAGTAGACACTCTGTGATTCACACACAGCTTTGCCTATCCCACACGACATAATAATAAATAGGTGTCTTTAACCACGTGGTAGCCACCTAAAGGAACGAAAAGTTATTCCAAACCACAACTTCAAGAAAACATCAGCAACGAATCACCAATAATATGTTCTTGTACACACTTATTGAACTTCTGCTCACTGTGCAATGTGAGCAAGGTAAAGCGACAGAATGCACTACTCATGACCCAGCGCTCGACTTGGCAGGAGTAAAACATTAGTCACGTGGCCCTAGCATAGGTTATGTCTAACTCGCCGTCTCGACGGTACCACTCTGAGAACACAGTTTGTGCTTTCGCTACAACATGCCCTTGCGCTAATGAAGAAAACTTATGACACGATGTTACCAAACATCATTGAGACCTCTTGGAGCACAGACTTATGTGAGAACTCGGCTTCCTTCGCCTTGGGCTGTCTCTTCTTGACAAAATGCCAAACTTGTACACGGTGCTTCATGGCTTGTTTGGACATTGCTGGTCATCGCTACTATTTCTTCAGTCTGTAATTTCTCAGTGTTTTCACTGTGTACAGAGCCGGCATCTTTTGATTTTTCAATGTTTTCTTCTGCTCTTTTGCGCCAAAACACGCTTACATATTCAGCGAAACTGTCCTGCAAAGCTTTTATATTGCGCTCTGATTCCACCAACTCTTTATTGCAAACTATTATGGAGGTCACTAAGCCTACGGCCAACAATGACACAACGGCGTTGATAGCATACAATACCTTTCTTTCACAGCCACATCCGATACACACCGCACTACATACCAAAGCCCCAAAAGACAATGCCCACAGTGCACCCAATGCCACTTTAATGATTTTACTGCACACCCTCTTCTCTGACCGGTACACAAGCATAGCTTCCCTTGTTAAGTCATGAAGAATGCAAAAATCCTCAAAAGCACACGCGCTCCATTTGCACATTATGCACATCATGCCAAAAAATCTGTTCACTCCCCATGAATGGGGATCGTATATCCACCCACTACTTAGCCTATCAGCATTACCTTCTGCTTTTCTCCCGCCCCGCTCTACTGACGCATATTCTCTGGAACAAGCAGCAGTGACCCCAAAGCGTCTTATATACCTAGGATCTTGCAAAACCGCCCGGACAACTTCAGCCGCTGCCCCACTGGCGCCTATCAACTTCCTTCTACTATCACATGCGTCAAAAATTCCGCTTAAGCATTTGACTAAGAGCTGATCTTTCTCTTCAGTAAACGCATCGGATGAATTTAGCACCTGCTGCAGCAATTCTTTATACTCAGACAATATTCCTGGAACTCGGAAATCCCAACAAATGTCATCATCGTATAGAGTCGCATACTCTTCCGCCTTACGAACTTTTTCGTCTTCCTGACACAGAAGTTTAAGTATGCTACCAAATTGGCCATAGGCCTCGTGAGCTTTGATGTGTATCTTATATAATTCATCGGTGCGTTTTCTTAGAGCAAGGCGCATTGCGGAAAAATTAGAATCGTCAGCTGCTTTTTTCAGATCATTATTAGCATGTGATAAATCAAGTGCCCTCTCTCTTACTCTACTCATGTCCCATAAGGAAAAAAACATCGCATAGTACGGAGCATTGTTCACCAGTATTTCCACGAGCGACAAATCATCCCTACCAATGGCATCTAATCCTCTTACCCCCAGCTTTTCTACAACCATAGTAACCGTCTTCTCAGAACAGCACACAGAAGACAGTGCATAGTGCAACAGAGTATTGCCCTCATTATCAATCATATAGTCGTCAGCCATTTCGCCTTTGTCCCACGCACGATCAAACAAGGGCTTAATCACACAATCGATGAATAAATCCTCATGCACTCCCCCGCTCAAAGATAGAGCATAATGCAATGAACGGGCATTACAGGGATCCAACGGATACCGAAAAAAGCCTAAGAGCAGTTCTTTTAGTGGCTCTAGTAGTACTTTTTGCTTTATCGGGTCACTTGCATGAAAAAGATACTGTAAAGACGTAGCATAAACACAATTCCTTTTGTACTCTATACCGGCAAAAACATACGTTACATTGCTATTCTGTAGATATTTTGTAACAACGTCATTGTGCTCCGCAAGCGCTTCGGGCCCCTTTTGCTGAGCAATCAAAAACGCATCTTCAAGTTTTTGCGCTATTACTTTTATCCCCTTCGCTACTAGAAGTATAACTTCTGGAGACACACCACCACCATCCGTTCCAGATCGTGTCTTTGCGCTAGACTCAGACCATCTAAAAGATGTGTCCATAAGATGTTGCACAGTCTTGCGCACACTCTCCATGAAGCCCACTGGTTCTACTGATGCTGAAGCAATAAAACCATCGCAAATACCCCCTTTTATCTTTTCCCAGGTTTTCTCGAGAAAAAAATTTGTCACTTCCGTTGAGGAAAATAAGGCTTCAACCAATGTTGATAACACCGTACCAGAATTGTGCTCAAACTCTAAAATTTCCTTTGCAGACATCTGAGATAGCATTTCTAGAAGATCAGAGTCATTCTGTTCTTTCAACGCATAAGCAACGCGCTCCACGGGATTATACTGGTTTTGCATGTAACTGATTACACTCCGTATCGAGATAGCCAAAGCACTACTCCCTAAACCCTTGGAGATGGTATATGCAACAAAAACGTCCGTAAACAACTAAAACTATCAACCCGCAGTAACTCTAAAGTTACTCACCGGTACCTGAAATCATCTGTACATATAGGTAACTGCCATGGGATATGCGAATCTTCAGCACTGGCACTATTGGGCAACAAAAAACTATGTATGCAGCCCCAAACACATAAATTTTGACACGTATGGGTCACTGCTCTTTTTTATGCCCTCTACTCCATCACATGCCACTATCTTCCCACCCTTGAGCACTGCAATTTTATCCGCAACCTGGAATGCACTGCCTATGTCATGCGTAATAGTTATTATTGTGAGGTTAAACTCCTTGTGACACCGGATAATTATGTCATTAACCACAGCGGACATTATAGGATCAAGACCTGAGGTTGGCTCATCTAAAACTAATATCTTAGGGCTACCTATAAGTGCCCTAGCTAGTGCAACCCTTTTTTTCATCCCACCAGATAACTCAATTGGGTACAAATTCATCACGCTGGAATCGAGCCCCACCAACTCAAGCCCGCGTAGAGCAAGCACCTTAGCCTCTTTTTTATCCAAGTTTAGTCTTCTACGAAAATTGAATACAACATTTTCCCAAATGGTCAAGCTGTCGAATAACGCACAGTTCTGAAATAGAACACCAAAATTTTTTATTCCCTGCTTATCCGCAAGTATATCAACGCCATTTATTGTCACACTACCTGCAGACGGTTCGATAAGCCCAAGTATCGCTTTTGTCAGCACTGACTTACCGCACCCAGACTCTCCCAGTATTACCAGAGACTCCCCCCATGAAATGTCCAGGTCAACACCCTGCAGCACTGCTTTATTGTGGAAGTTTACATGCACATCTGACAGGGATACGGCATACATGGCACTACGCGTAAAAAACAGTAATCACGTAATTCAAGAGTATGATCAGCATAGATGCCGAAACCGCAGTTCTTGTCGTCGCAACACCCACGCCCCTTGCACCCATCTCGCAATGATATCCGTTGTAACATCCTACCAACGAGATTACTAACCCAAAAGACAGCGCTTTCACCAAGCCTTCAACAACATCCTCTAAACTCAAAAATTTTTCAACCCCCGCTAAGAACTCCCCATGTGTGTAGTTAAGTCCCAGTGTACCCACAACATAGCCACCAAATATTCCCAATACATCCGCATATATTATTAACACTGGCATTGCCAACACCAAGGCCACAACCCTAGGGGCTATAAGGTAATGGAATGGATCCGTATCTAATGTTGTTAGTGCATCAATTTGCTCAGTAATACGCATTGTACCTATCTCCGCTGCCAACGCTGCGCCTATGCGTCCCGCAACTATAAGCCCCATCAACACAGGGCCCAATTCCCTAACCAAGGCAACTGTAACTATGCCCGCCATAAAGCTGCCCGCTATCTTTCCACTGCCCAAGGTTACGTTCTGCAACACAAGAGCACCCCCCGTAAAAATAGCAGTCACCGCTACTATAGGAAGGGAGAAAAACCACATTTCAAAAAACTGCCTAGCAGTAATCATGAAGTAGTACGGAGGAATTACACTACGGACTATAGACTTAATACAGAATATAGAAACCCTCCCCACCGGAGCCAAGAGACCAATAAAACACCTTCCTATTGCAGCAAAAACTACCAGCGGTGTGTTGAAATCCATAGCCAACTTCATGCGTCAACTTCCTTCAAACTTCTCACGACCTCACACATATTGTCAGCTGAAAAAAGTGCGGAACCAACCACAAGAATATCCGCTCCCGCTTCGATAATAGACTTCGAATTCTTAGGAGAAATCCCACCATCAACTGCTATTCTTGTGTTAAGAGAGTTTTTATCGATCATCTCACGAATTTTCTCTATTTTTTTTAGTTGAGAGTCCAAAAACTCCTGGCCGCCATAACCTGGATCAACAGACATCACCAGAACGACATCCAGATCATGTACTATGTATTCCAGCACGCTGTGGTGAGTTTTGGGCACAATAGACACACCCGCCTTCCGGCCGTAAAGTTTTATCTGCTTCACTAGCCTACATAGGTGTACCTCTGACTCGGCATGTATCGTGATCATATCAGCCCCTGCGTCAACAACGCTTTGTATGTGGTTACCAGGGGACTCGACCATCAAGTGCACATCAAGAAACATACTAGTACACTTGCGAACACTAGATATTACAACAGGGCCCAATGTGATGTTGGGCACAAAACTCCCGTCCATGACGTCTATATGAAGCCAGTCTGCCCCCGCCATATCCACTGATCTTATGGACTCACCTAGATTAGAGAAGTCTGCCGAAAGAATAGAAGCGGAAACAACGACGCCACCCGCCTTCCCGAGAACACCATCACCGAAAGACGCAAAATCCTCTTTTTTCGCTAACAAGCTAACAGGCCATGAAAGAAAACACCCACGTATTATATGTCCATGCCATGGTACTTTCAAGTTGCAATGAACAAAACTCAAAAAGTGTGCACTTATGCTTAACTTCTGCTTATTATGGATGCAACCTTTGGATCAAGGCACCACGGGGTCCATATCACCCCAGTTATTACCAATACTTATATTTACCTCCAACGGTACAGAAAATTCCACAACACCTTCCATTACTTCTTTCATCAAGCCTGCTGCAGAGTTCACGTATTTTTCCTCTACTTCAACTAGCAGTTCATCGTGTATCTGCAGGACGATAGTCCCATTTTTTAGACGGTCATGCAATTTCACCATGGCTTTCTTTATAATATCTGCAGCAGTGCCCTGAATGGGAGCATTTATTGCCGCCCGTTCGGCTACGCTCCTCACAGCCCTAACTTTGCTATTTATTCCATTGATAAAACATTTTCTTCCAAAAACCGTGTTCGTGTAACCAAACTTTCGTGCGTAAGCTTTTGTTTTCTCCATGTATTTCTTAATCTCGGGATAATGTTTAAAATATTGCTCCACGTATCCAGAAGCTTCTTTTCTGCTCATGCCAATGTTTCGCGCAACACCGAAAGAACCCATGCCGTAAATTATGCCAAAATTTATTGATTTAGCCCTTCTACGTAGTTCACTATCCACTTTATAGTGCTCACCAAAAATTTGCCGTGCTGTAACTTCGTGAATATCTAGACCCTTAGCAAAAGCATCTCTAAATGAGCGAACATCCGCTATGTGCGCCAATATCTTCAATTCCATCTGCGAATAGTCCGCAGCTATTAGTTTGTATCCTTCTCGCGCTATAAACGCTCTTCTTATTTCCTCTCCTTCTTTGCTTCTGATTGGTATGTTTTGTAGGTTTGGATTGCTCGAACTAATTCTCCCAGTAGCTGTGGATATCATAGAGTAACTTGTATAAACACGTCTTGTTTCAGGGTCTACCCTTTTTGCTATTGCATCCGTGTATGTGCTCTTGAGTTTCGTGAAATGCCTCCACCTCAAAATTTTATCCGCAATTTCTACTCCCTCAATGTGCAATTGCTTTAGCACCTCCGCGTTCGTACAATATGAACCCGAGTTCATCTTTTTCGCCTTACCCAGATGCAGTTGTTCAAAAAGAACTTCACCCAGCTGTTTTGAAGATGCTACGTTAAATTCACATCCCGCTATCTTGTATATTTCTTCCTCAAGCACCGTAATGGAAGATGAAAATTCTTCAGAAAGTCGCTGCAAAATGTCAATATCTACCATGATACCTGCCTTCTGCATTTCGTACATGACGCGAACCAAAGGTCTTTCTATAGTGTAGTAAACAGTAAAAAGTTTTGCTGAGAACAGTTTGGATCTTATGCATTTGTGCAGCATTATTAAAATGCACGCAGGGGAAACTTCTGACACCTGCCCTAAGTATCGCTGTGATATGCTCTCGAATTCGTGGTTGTGGCTGCTTGCGTCGAGGCTGTAGGACATAATCATTATGTCATCGACAGTGGATAATTCGGGAAAAAATCTCATGACCGATTTGAGATCATAAACGATTTTCAGCACAGAAGCTGACATTAATATGGGGGCAGCATACTTGACAAATTTTGCGATATTTCCCTCTCCACGAACAATCAAATGACTTTCATCATCAAATGACGCAAAAACTTCCTTGATAACCTCCTTTTCCTCACTCACGTAAAGTGCTAATTTCCCACTGTAATTGCACCTGACGAAAAAGTCTTCCAGTCTATCAATAGAATATTCATTATGGGCTTTTACCCTTCTGTCTTTCTCTTCATCCTGTGTGAGTCCAGAAAAGGTCTTGCAGTACTTCGCTACTTTGCTCTCTAATGATGTCAGCTCATATTCCTCAAGAAATTTCATAAGCCTTCCCACATCAGGAGCTTTTCTTCTATATTTCTCGATGGTGCCTTCAAGTTCCACGCTAGTACATAGGGATATAAGTTCACGAGAAAGCCTTGCCTGGTCAGAATACTGAATCAGCATTTCGCGACACTTTTTTTGCGTCAATTTCTCTACGTTACTAAGAACACCGTCCAGTGAACCAAATTCGTTAATTAGTTTCGCCGCTGTCTTTACTCCTATACTTGGCACTCCTGGAATATTATCTGATGCATCACCTGTGAGTGCCATAGCATCCAGAAGCTTGTCTGGGGTTACTCCAAATTTGTCTATAACATAGTCGTTAGTTATGTACTTGCTCTTTATGGGGTCATAAATCTGGACATTTTTACTCAACAGCTGCAGTAGGTCTTTGTCTGCAGACAAAATTCTCAATGCTACCTCATCTGAGGCGTATCTCGCACTGATAGTAGCTATTACGTCGTCTGCCTCGTAGTGGGAGATGTCTTCACTCTCTACATTAAATGCCGCAACCGCTTCGCGCAGCAGCTCGCATTGCTGAACAAGATCTTCAGGAGCCTTAGGTCTATTAGACTTATACTGAGGATATAGGGCGTGGCGAAAGTTCTTAGTTCCGGAGTCAAAAGCAACTACAACATAGTCTGCTGAGTGAAAAAGAAGATGCCTCAAAAATATGTTTATGAACCCGTAAATACCGCCTACCGGAAATCCTTGAGAAGTACTGAGGTTGGGGAGCGCGTAGTAAGCACGAAAAAGAAACCCGTAAGCATCTATGACAACAAAACTCTTCTTTACCATAACCCGACATGCAGAACAAAGCCCCAAGATACGTTAAAACGGCACGCTTCTCCAGAAAGAAAAAATCAATATTAAATTTTGTAGCACGCATTCCAAGCCGAACTATCGGCACTGAGTGCACCATTAATGCTTTCGTATTTAGGATTTCATAATAACATTCTACTACAATCCAGGGTGGAATTAATTAAGAAGCGTTCAAGCCCGTGCAACATCATGTAAGCAGCGACAGTACAGTAGGTACATTGGGACCACAAGGTGGCGGTACAGTGGATCCACCCGTAGGTAGAAGTAAGAGTTCACGACCCTCTCGAAAGGCCGTGGCGCAACGCAAGGTGCCTGCGGCAGGAAGACGGACATCCACTGCGGCAAAAAGCCCTGCTCAAAAGCCTGCTGCAAAATTACCTCGTGCCCGCCCTGCTAGGAAAGCGGCTGAAGCGGCTGTCGCACGAGGAGCTGCTGAGACAGGAAAGGATGAAATCGTACGTACCGCAGTTGCAGAGCAAATGGATCCAGAAAGAGAGATATCTTTTTCACGACCAGGTAGTATTGGTGGCGGGAGTGGGGACGCCGTTGATCGAGAGACAGTGGAAGATAGTACTCCTGACGAGCCTCTTCTGGAAAGGAGCCAGTCTATCATGGCGGATATGTGGGATAAGTGTGTGAGTTTCTTCAGATCTCTTGTTGGGAAAAAGTAGCGTAGTCTCGTAACACGCACGCCGTGTAACAAGGGGGTAGTGGCGTCCGCTTTGTATGTGTCGCACTCATCGTGGCCATTCTCTTTGATCCATCTCACTGTTGTACGCGTGCGGCTATTTTGTTCAGACCTTTATGTCACATATGGGCCCGCGCTTGCGTGCGCTGTCTTGCCTGAATGTGGATGCGCGACGCGTGGGTTACGCATATAGCGTGATGTGCATCGGCCTGGAATTGGGTGCCCGCATGTGCTTTGCGTGTGGTTTCCTGCGGCACGGGGGTAGTAACCTCACGCACTCTCGGTTTTTTCACGCATAGCGAACTCATGCGTGTTGTGCTGCAAAGCGTTGTAAGACAAGTGTGATGCTTCCCTATCTTTACATCCATAACTTCCCATCTGTAAAGAACCCAGAAGTTTTTTTGGGGGAGGACACTTCTTCCTCATATTCCCATAAACATGTATGGTTAGCTGCTGCGTGTATAATGTCTACGCATAAGGACCTGCTAACTGGCACTTTTTTGTTACAAATTTAACGAATAATTTTAGGGTTCTCTCAAGACGCCTTGCACCTTATTTCTCGGCCCCATATGCGTAAACATAGTGTTCGTGGAATATTGCCTAGCTTGGAGTACACGACAAGCTTCTGTTTATCACTGCCTGTCAAGTACATATAAAGTTGCGCACAAGGAGCACACTTTACCCCGTAAAAAGTTACTCTTATCGGGTCGGTGATGGTTTTTCGATTCCGTTGATCCCAAAACGTTGGCAGTTATTTGTGTTTATGGTCCACAACTTTATGAGAACCTGTGACTTGAGAAGTGTGTCGAAGTTTTAGCCTACTATAGAGATAGTATAACCACTGTATTTGTATTTCTCCTGCCGGCACTTTTCGTGTGCATTACTCAGTTTGATAATAACTCATCCAGTGCTTAAGACACTACGGTGATCCCATGTGTTGCAAATTTCATCTTCTAATTTATAAAGTATCTGCCTTTTTGATATGTGATGATACATCAGCCAAAATGTTTTCCTGTTATTTGTCTATGCTCTTACACCACATGGTTATTAGCATACGTGCTTGTGGAAGCCAGTGTTGCATGGCTTAATAGCTTGCGCTAGAAAACGTCTTGACATTTACAGTGCTTTATGATGAAAACCCTACAGTGCAGCTGTTTTGTTTTGTCTGCGGTGTAGGGGTTCTTCTGTGGAAAAAAATGAGCTGAAGCGTAACCAAAGGGTAAAGAATTTGCTATTGCTTGTTCTTCTATCTCTGCTAGTCGTGATGCTTTTCTTCGTTTCCGTCGTGAAAACTAAGTTTTAAGCGGAATCTTTCATACAGATCGTGAAAAATGTCGTTAATCTATGGAAAGAAGAGATCTTGTCTTTAGTGCCGTGGTGGACTTGCTTCATACAAAGAATTTCCCTCTTCTCGTGAAGTTTGTACAGTTATCGGAATAAAAGAAGGTGTGTGGGGTCATTTTGTATGTCATGTGAATTTCAATCGTACATACAGAGCTTGAAGCTGGTGCACTTCCGCAATTACCTTAAGGCTGAACTAGAAAGCGACGGAAAATCAGTGATACTACTAGGCGAAAATGGCGTGGGTAAAACCAACATACTGGAGGCAGTTTCACTCCTATCCAAGGGGCCTGGGATGCGAAATGTTAACACGGACTGTATGCAGAACAATATATCATCAGTACCCTGGTTGGTAAGTTACAAGATCGTGCGAAATGATGATCGCCTTTCTGTGGATATCACTCGAAAAAATAACAGACGCCAAATTTCGATAGATGGAAAGGACGGACTATACGGATCGCTACACAAAATTCTCCGTATCGTATGGCTCATGCCTCAACTAGATCATATATTGCTAAAAGCACCAACGGAAAGGCTTAGGTTTTTCGACAGAATAGTAAATATTTTTGACGAAAACTATTTGCTAAACATGGTTAAGTACGAAAAGGCGAAGCGCGACAGAAAAAGAATATTACATGAGTGTCCCCAAAATCATAAATGGCTCTCTAGCTTAGAGACCGTAATGAGCAACAGCGGTGTACGCATTGCTATAATTCGTCACAGAGTATTAGAAACTCTACATTCTACACTGTCGCAAAACGAAAACGCGTCAGCTTTCTTCAAGTTCCTTATAAGTTTTGAAAGCGAGGTCTTCAACCTGCTAGGTAACGACATTGAAACCACAATACAAAAATATTCCGAACTACTACACAATAACAGGAGTATAGACTCGTGCAGACAGTGTACTACATTTGGTGTTCATAAAGATAATTTTCAAATACTACATGAGGGAAAATCACTTGCTGCAAGCAGCTGCTCAACTGGAGAACAGAAGGTTTTATTGTTATCTCTTCTGTTAACTGCTGCAACAGCGAAACACCGAATCGACGGACAAGCCCCTATCATGCTCCTGGATGATGTAATGTCCCACCTCGACTTTAAACATAGAGAAGAGCTAATAGAAATACTCAAGCGTCTCAATTGCCAAGCTTGGATGACAGACGTGGATACTAAAAACTTCAAGCAATTTCAAGACCACTTCCAATGCTTCCGCATCGCGGAAAACAGTATACAAAAAGTGTAAGCAACAAGACCACTAGCTGATCCACCTTGTTGTCTTTGGGTGGCGGATCACACGAAAAGAAGCCATGCGTCCACCAACACATTACTTACAGAACCGGGGTACGCACCCCAGGTGCGCTGAAACAATAAGCCCCATAGCCCCCCTCCTTCGCAGCGCGCCTAGTTTTTTCCGAGCAGCCCACACTTAGAAGACTCTTATGTACACGGGTATACAAAACACAGCAACGAGCCAAAGGAAGCAGCGCTTCAGGACGGCACAGCCACCCCAGAAACACTCTCCCTTTTTCTTACAGTCGACACCAGGTATGCGGCAGCACACAGAACACAAACACACACCCAAGCACTTGGCCGCATACCCTAACTCGGAACTACGCAGCGATACACCACACAGAACCCGAAGCCAGACAACCTACTACAGCACTACTCGAAGAGGCCACCAAACAGGCTCCATGAGTCCTGTTCCTCTTCCCTACTCCCTGGAAGCCCATCTTCTTGTTGTGACTGCGGCTTTGGTGAATCCTGCTGTGTTTGTTCTTCCTCTTCATTAGATTTTCCATCGCCACTAGTTACGTCGCCTTCTTGTTCTGGAACATGTGCTACTTCAGCTTTGGGAGCCGCCACCGGATCTTGAGCAATTCCTGGCTCACCGGAGGCTTTCAGATCTCCTTCTTCCTGCACCAAACCATCATCCTCAGGCAGCTCTTTCTCTTGACCTTTCAAAGCATCAGAATCAGTGGCACCAGATGCTGGCTCCTCTTCCGGCTGCACAACAGGCTGAGGTACTGTTTCAAGCTCTGCAGCAGCCTTCTCTGGTTGCTCCGCTGCTGAACTCACGTCCGCCTCCGGCGCCTTCACCTCCACATTTTCTACACCATCTTGAACAAGAGCAGCCTGTTCCGTATCAGCAACAGAACTTACAACTCCAGCAGATGTACCAGATGCTGGCTCCTCTTCCTGCTGCACAACAGGCTGCGGTACTGTTTCAGGCTCTGCAGCAGCCTTCTCTGGTTGCTCCGCTGTTGAACTCACGTCCGTCTTCTCCGGCGCCTTCATCTCCACATTTGTTACACCATCTTGAACAAGAGCAGCCTGCTCCGTATTAGCAACAGAACCTACAACTTCGGCAGACGCTGACTCTTCTTCCTGTACAGCAGGCACTGGTGTTTCTTTATGCTCCCCTGAAGCAGCTTCCTGTCTTACACCCATGTTGTCGGTTTCAGACTGCAATCCTTCAGGCAGCTCTTTCTCTTGACCTTTCAAAGCATCAGAATCAGGGGCACCAGATGCTGGCTCCTCTTCCTGCTGCACAACAGGCTGAGGTACTGTTCCAGGCTCTGTAGCAGCCTTCTCTGGTTGCTCCTCTGCTGAACTCACGTCCGCCTCCGGCGCCTTCACCTCCACATTTGTTACACCATCTTGAACAAGAGGAGCCTGTTCCGTATCAACAACAGAACCTACAACTTCGGCAGCATTTTCTTCATTTACACCGACTACAGAAGATATGTCTTTCTGTATCTCTTTACCGTCTGCGGATCCCTCACTATTAACATACGGTACCGCGTCCATAGATTTGAATATGGTGACAGATTTGAGCGGAGGCAGATTCGCCGGATCGTAATCAATATCCGCATTTTCGTCATCAGAGACAGCAAAAGCGCCGTGGACCATGTCGTACTTAGTACCACTGCTTGCATTACCCTGTTGCCCCTGCTGTTGTTCTGACGAATCAAGGAAGTACATAACACCCTTAGTTGACGCAAAACCGGGCTGTGTTATTTCACCCTTTTCACCAACCTCATCACCAATATACATAGCCATGCCGTAGTTGTCCCACGCACCGAGCACCATGCGACACTTATCAGTTGCATATCCCGCACCCGAAGGGTCCTTTTCACACGCGCACGCCCTATAATTCCCCGTTTGGCTATCATACTCAATATCTGGACTACCTAAGTGGTTGTCCCCAAGATCTATATCTATCCCTAGCATATAAGCGAATCCTCCATCAAACCATTCATTCTTCAACCAGCACTTGGCCACCGCCTGCGCTTGCGCGCGCACGCAGTATGTGTACACACTTTTGTGCCATCAGCGCAATAACGACCTCGGAACACTAGTGAAAAAGAAACATACAACAACACTTCCCAATCTCAACTCGTAGCAAAGCCGCCCAACGGTGCCTAAAACCGAACAGAAATACAACTTCAACCTCCGGTATAGCATACAATATACAACACTCACCACAGAAATGCGACGACCTCATGCGCATTTTAGTCACTTTGTGTACTAGAAGGCAAAACTTTCATTGTTCGAATATCACAACAAATCATTCGTGTTAATGGTTGGCAGTATATTTTTACCCGCACAAAGCGGATATATCTATGTCGCAATTGTAGTGTCACCAGCACCTATAAGCGAATGTGCAGGGTTGGCATACTACATATGGACACAAAAACATATTTTTCTTTACAAAAATACCACCTCACATATACTCCACGGAAATATTATGCTCCGGGGGTGTTTATGGTACTTGATGATTTATATGCTGCGTCTGTTGCGTCAAGCTGCGACAACGGCTGTGGTATTCTTGAAATGAATCGTTTGCCGTTGGTCATTTCAGATCACTGGGAGAGCGATTCCCTTGGCGAAGAAGGGTTAGAGAGATCTTACTTGTCGTACCGGGACGAAAGCGAAGGATTGGTGAAGTCGTTGTCTCTGAATTTTACAAAAAAAGATGATGGTACCTATAGGCTTCATGACATGTACATGAATGTGTACAACGCACCTGAAGCTGTTGATGAACAACCAGCCGGAGCGGCCCACAAGTACTATTCGAAATCAAACTACCTTGGGGGTGTTTTGGTGGAATCTCTGCAGCCTGTGGAGGGGTCTGATGTTTTGGTTAAGCTGAAGGATCTGTCAGGCTGTGATATCACACTCTCCCTGCACGGGCGTGCTCCTTCTGCAGAAGAAGGCAAAAAGCCTCTCTCTCCTGCGGAAGAAGACCTGGAAGCTTTGTAAGCTTAGTGAGGTTGTAACACTGCTCGGCGCGCGCGATGGGAGCTGCGTGTGCCCGGGCATTGTTCCGCCGTGCGTCGTTTCGGAACAGCGGTGGTGCTGTGTCCGTTTTGGGGTTGCGTATGGCTCTGGGGCTCCGGCTACTCCTGTTGTAGTGCTGCCGAGCCTCTCAATTGCGCAACCCAATACGGGTATGCGTCAGTTGGGTGGTGAGTGCGTCGTGTTGGTTGGTGCACCTTGGTGATGGACAACAAAACCGGCGCTAATGACCGCGCCACAAACAAGAAACGGATAAAACTGTAACATATGCTGACAGCGTGTTCTTAACATAACACAACAACACAAACCCCGATGAACTTGTCAATTAGTGCTGCGTCGGCCGTCACGCGAGGCTTCGTCTATGATGTGCTGTAGGGTGGGGCCAAAGTCCTTATTGAGACGTGAGAAACCCTTGGTCAGAACCGTAGGAAGAGATGAGAACTCACCACGCCCCTCAAGGGCATTTCCCAATTGGCGAAGTGTGTCAGCATCCAATTGCTTGTCTCTCAAGCCCACAAGTATTTTTTCGATGTGTCTTGCTGCATCCCTGTACTTGCTCAGTGGGTGCGATACTGAACAGCTTGCTATATTCTTTATTATCCTCAGCTCATAACCCGTCAGATCATCGAAAGCCCGGCTAATAAGCTGTTGTAGAACGGCGCCCTTGCCTCCTGAGTCAACAGCACCGACTTCGGCAAAAGCCTCGCTAATATCGTTTAGTGCCTCGCTGACGTTTCCCCTGATTACAATCCTTATTACACGGCCTTTCTGGTCTACCTCTACTCCACTTACGTTAGGATTACCGTCAAGACTTCGTACGAAATTTAAACTGGCTCCCTCACCAAAGTCTAGATAATCTGCTGATACCGGTGACACTGTCACGGTGTCTTGCGACATTCCCACAACGTACGAAGGCTTACCGAGAGAATCGTGCAAAACAAACATCTCCCCGAGATCTAGCAAGCTAGCCTGTTCCAGAATAGAAGAGAGAACTTCCTTCTTGAAGGTAAATCCATGTCTGAGCATGTGATTCACCATAGTGTTTATGTCAATGAAAGAGAAAACCCTCTCTCTCGGCACCATCCTGACATGGTTGTCATCCCCGTACTCAATCATTACCTCATTAGGGAAAATCGCTCTAGATGCCACGTTACAATCAAGGGTGGTGAATTTCCTCTTAAACTCTTCCACGTACGCAACACCGGTAAACGATATCTCCGTACTCTTACTGTTAACAATAGCGCATGTAATCACGTCAATACTTGCGTAGGTTGCAGGAGAGCATTGTGGACAATTTTTATTAAAAAAGTAATAATCGCAGGTATAAGATCTCCTGCTATCGCGGCAAAATCATCCACAAAATTTAAATATTCTTTCCAGATGACCTATATATCTTCAGAGGCTATTCTTTGCCTAAATGCTATACACAACGTACCTAAATACACAGCTGCCCCTATGGATATTTGTATAACCAAAACAGACAACTTCACTATCGGACCCTGGAAAAAGAGCGGTTCCAGGATAGACTTGCTCATTATGAGTACCGACACCATAACAGCAGCTGAGAAAAATACGTGAGTAAGTTTGGTAATTAACGCTTCGCTGCTTGCGTACAGGTCCCTGCGACGCAGATATATGAGCAGCATCATGGCGTTAATCCATGTGGATATAGTGCTACCGACAGCAATACCAACGTGACCAAAAAAGCGCATCATAACCCAGCTACATAAAGCATTTGAGGCCAAAGCAACAGCAGAAAACAGCAACGGTATTTTATGCTCGCCCCGGGCATAGAAAAAAAGCAAAAGGATTTTACTTAAAACAAAAGCCGGCAATGACATTGCTAAAACTGTTAATACTGGTGACGTGTTCCCTATGGCCCAATAATCAAATCTCCCATAATTCAACAAAGCCATCAGTATTGGTTCAGGTATCGCGATGAGTGCGGAAGCTGCTGGTACGATCAATGTCATGCCAAGATCAAGCGCACAATTTTGCTTTTCGATCATTTGCTCAGTGCTACCACTCCTAGCAAGCTTGGCTATTGTAGGCATTAAAACAACACTCATTGACAACCCAACTAATGCCTGTGGCAGTTGATTCACTCGGTCTGCGTAGTAAAAATACGATATCGCACCGGGGATGTAACTGGCAAACATAGTGCTTATCCAAATACTAATCTGTGGCATACAACCGCTGACCACAGTCATTCCTGATCGTTTGAGAAAAGTCTTCATATCTTCATCAAACGAAGGAAATACCAAGTTGATCTTTATCCCCCGACGTGTTGCAACGTATACAGAGATACAAAATTGCAAAATACCCGCAGTAGCGACAGCAATTGAGAAGTAATACACAGGGATCGTTCTGTGTGGCATAAGTGCACTTATTATAATACAAGTGTTCAGTATCACTGGTGCTGCGGCTGTGATGTGAAAGCACTGATGTGTCTGCAAAACAGCACCGATAATGGAAGTCATGGAAATGAACAACAAATATGGTATCATGATTCTTGTAAGTTCCACGGTAAGGCCAAATTTATACGTACTGCCGGAAAAACCCGGAGCAAATGCACCCAGAACCTTCGGAGTGAATATGAGCAACGAACCACAAAACAGCAACAAAAACAGAAAAAGTATTGAAAAAGTTTGACTCGCAAATTTCCTTGCCTCGTTTTCGCAAGTTAGTTTACGTGAGTATATAGGAACAAAACTTACACTTAGAGATCCTTCAGCAAAGTACGCCCTAAAAAGGTTGGGAAGCCGGAACGCAGCAAGAAAAACATCCGAGAACCCCTGAGCTCCCAGGTGATACGCCACAAGGGTATCCCGCGTCAAACCCAAGATTCTGGACAGAAGCGTCACGAAACTGAACGCAAAGATCTTCTTTAGCATGATTTGACTTTCTTATGTAAAGTCCCAACAATACGCTGAGGCCGCGTCAGGGCCACGTGTCAGGCTATAGGATAATGTCATATATGTCAATTTGTTTAAGTATAGTAAAGGCCGTTGTATTTCTCCTGGAAATGGATCCCGTCGCATTAAGGTTATGGGGTGTTGAAGTGCGTTGGTACGCACTGTCCTATGTCTTTGGTGCCCTTTTTGTTTATTGGTATTTAGGAAAAATAGGCAAGTTTCTTCCTGACAAAAAAGAAATCCTAGAATCTTTGGTATCGTGGATGATTGCGGGAATAGTAGTAGGGGGAAGAGCATTTTATGTCTTGTTTTACAACCCAAGCTTCTATTTGCAATTTCCAATTGAAATCTTCAAAGTTTGGAACGGTGGTATGTCTTTCCATGGTGGGCTTGTTGGCTCTTTAATTGCCACAATTATTGTATGTAAAAAAAACAAATTGGAACTTCCTCCCATATTAGACCTCTGCGCCTGCTCCGCTCCTTTAGGATTGTTTCTAGGCCGAATTGCTAATCTAATAAATGGAGAATTATATGGTAAAATCACAAGCTCATGTTTGGGAGTAGTGTTCACAAAAAGCAACGAAACTCTCCCTAGGCACCCCACTCAAGTATACGAATCTGTGCTCGAAGGCCTTTTGCCCGTAATTTTGATGAACATACTGTTTCGCTACACAGAAATAAGAAAGTATCCCGGTGTCCTATCGTGTGTCTTCTGCCTATGGTATAGCACAGTAAGATTCTCCATAGAGTTCCTCAGGGAACCTGATATCCAACTCGGAACGCTTTGGCACAACTGGCTCACAATGGGCATGGCTCTGTCTGTACCTATGGCTTTTATCTCCGCTATTCTTGCGGTAAGAATTATTCGCAATCGCAACACAAATTCTGCTAACGATAATATCTGCAGCTAAAAAACCGAAGAACGTTATGTCGACGCCCTTAACCATGTACTACTTTTTTTCCATAGGACGTGCTAATAACGCTAGCATTAGTGTGTAAGGCGTGGTACGCTCCCCGTCCTGTATGATCAGGTTGCGATGTTGAAAAAGCCTAGCAGGTACATAGAGAATCTGGTGTCGTGTTGCCTTCCTCCTCAGGTGCGGCAGAGTATTTTCTTAAGTAACGCGCTGGGCGCCGAGGGGCCTGATACCTACATGGATAATGTACTTTCCGTCTCAATTCAGCAGTCCCTTGAAAACAGGCAGGGAGTTCGCTAGCCTGCGACGCATCGTGTGTGCCAATATGCTCTGGCGTGATAAAAATCACACAAGTTTTTGGTCTTTGATCACGCAAAAACTGCCTATGTTACAATGGAGAAAACTGAAGTTTCTTCAAAAAGGAGAAAGCTCCTTACCTTATATCACGAAAAACTTTCGAAATTACGTGAATCTGCCTCGATAACCTAAATAAGCAAGTCTCGCAAAACTTTTCGCAAAACAAGTGAAGAAAGCGGGTTTGGAGAAATAATGAATAGCATAAAATAATTTGCGGCCTTTCGCGCGTGAGAAATATCCAGTGAAACACGCCACTACTTAGTGTTCTGTGATAAAACAAACGGTTTTTGAAAGAACCACCTGCCCATTTAAGGGCATCAAAAAATCTTGGAAGTCAACAGACTCAACGTTCTCGGAAAAAACATGTTTGAACCGAGTTGCACGATACAAAGCAATTTGCACACGTGGCACCTACCCCCAATGCAGTAAGTCGGATGTTTTGAAGGATTTTAACCCAAACCCAGCACAAATGGCAGTAAATATGATGCACTGTGGATCCTTGATAGAACAGACAGTGGCATAACCAGCAAAAGCATAAAGTGCTCACAAGGCAGGACTTCATCACAATCGCCCCCACCCCAAAAATTCGCCCTTCAGTGAATTTTTCACACACTCACGCACTGCTTTTCAGCGCGCTTTCCACGAAAAAAGGAGACCCCCAAACCGAAACTGCCGCCCCACAAGGAACATAACGCAAACCCACTCAGTCTGTCGTAATAGTCACCCGCGTCGAAAAAGTTATCTAGCCCTGCTGCTGTTGCAACCTTGCCAGGTCGAATGCCTTTAGCTTGCCCGCGAGCGCACGCACCTTACGAGCGGCAGTGTTCTTGTGGAAAACACCTTTGTTTACACACTTGTGAATGTTAGACTCCGCCTTCCGAAACGCAGCAACAACATCCTCTATAGGGCGATTGGCTTCCATAACTTCAATAAACGCCTTCACAGAGTTTTTAACACGACTCTTGCGCACACGATTGGAAAAAGTGCGCCGTTCTATCACCCGCATCATCTTTTTTGCGCTGGCATGGTTTGGCATTACAAATCAACCTTTATCTCACCACAATCCCAGCACTGTACAAGAAATTCATCATAAATGCAAGTAGGTTTAGCTTGAGAAGCCCTTATGAAACTGACGTACTTCTCATCAACATTGTCCGCTCATAAGCACTTACTACCTTCACTTATGCTCAGTTTAAGACTTTCCATAAATTTTTCCTTGCTCATTCCTGGTGCAATGGGAGGAAGAATTTTCAAAGTTGCCTTTCCGCGTTTCTTAGAAAGTGAAAAAATACCCGGTGGCCAATACAGGCCCGTATTAAGCGCAACCGGGACTACTGGTATCTGTAACTTTTCGTAAATCATAGCAACCCCTTCATGATACTTCCAATCCCTTTGGGATCTATTTCTTGTGGTCCCCTCTGGAAATATGACAATTGTTCTTTTTTCCTTAGACTTCACCATGCACTCTCGAACTATTTTTCGAAGCGCCGATACCTTCTTGTTACGGTCAATAAATATCATTCCTATTGACATCATAAATATTCCTATAATGGGCAGAAGCCTAAGCTCTTTTTTTAAAATGAATACCACTCCCCTGAGTTCTGCCGTAAAAACTAGCGTCTCAAGCGGTGACTGATGCGCGGAAGCCACGATAAATGGGCCTTCTGGCATATTTTCTCTTCCAATTATTTCGTAGGTTATTCCATCAAAAACTCTGCAAAAAAACAGCAAGACCCTTATGCCAACAACACATATATAAATTCTTAAAGAAATCGGAATGAACGGGATTATAGGTAGGGTTACTACCGAATAAAGAATTGCAAATACGGTGGAGAAAACATAGAATAGCACGCCTTGCCCTCACAGTAGTCGCTCGTCGTGGTAATGGTATATGCGCTTCGAATAATGTAAAGTTTTATCGGTTTCGGGAGGTGTTGTGTGTCAGTGAGACCTCTAGTTGTATTGCCTGACAGCCGGCTGTTCTTGTGTTCTGAAGAAGTAAGGGAGGAAGACTTTGGCGACAAGATTTGTTCGCTTGTATCAGACATGTTTGACACCATGTATAGCAGCCGCGGGATAGGGTTAGCAGCCGTTCAAATTGGCGTACACAAGCGTCTTTTTGTAATAGACCTACATGTAAATACACGATACAAAACATCGGATGGCAACACACAAGACGAGGGTGAGTATCTTTCTTCGTGCGGTCCCACCGTAGTTATCAATCCGGAGATTATAGAGCGATCAGGAGAAATGGTTGTCATGGAGGAGGGGTGTTTGTCTGTTCCCCGAAATAAGCTTGAATCCGTGATCCGTCCAAAACGTGTAGTAATGCAGTATACAGATCAGGATGGGAAACGTAAAACTATTCGCGCACAAGGGCTGCTTGCTAGATGCTTGCAACATGAAATAGATCATTTGGATGGGGTTGTTTTCTTAAAACACCTCTCAAAGCTGAAGCGTGATTTAGTAATGGCAGAAATGCGTAAAGCTGCAGCGAATAGCAGACATACTTAGTACACTTTGAAATTTATTATCTCCTAGTATAACTTCCTGGTGTTATGTTCGTTGACTTCTGCGAAGTTATTGGTATGAAGAAATCATACGTCTTGTTCGTTATTAAGGAATACTGTGTCGTGCTTTTTGTGCTATTAGGAACATGAAAAAAGAACTTGAAACACAACACAGAAAAACCGCAAAGAGCGAACTGGCAGAAGTTCTGGGGTTTTATCACGACAGTGGGGTCAATTGTACATTGAATGACGAGCTGGGGACTGAAGGTGTTGTGGATTCCAATCATAGTAAAACCGGGGGCCTAGGCATTGCCTCGGTCACACAGCAGGGGACCCAGGCAAAACTGGACATCCTTCATTGGGTAGGCTATGCAACCCAGGTTGCTAGTAATTGCTCGACGCTACAGGAATTGAAGGAAGCCGTGTGCGCTTTCGAAGGATGCGAAATAAAAAAGTCAGCAATGAATACCGTTTTTTCCGACGGGAACCCTAACGCTAAAATTATGCTTATAGGGGAAGCTCCTGGAGGTACGGAAGATAGAGAGGGAAGGCCTTTTTGCGGCACCAGCGGAATGTTGCTTGACAAGATGTTTGCGTCCATAAATTTGGCGCGCACCTCTAATATATACATCAGCAATACTGTTTTTTGGCGCCCTCCGGGAAACAGAAAACCTACAGATTTTGAGCTTGATGTGTGTAGGCCTTTTGTCGAAAGGCACATATCCCTGGTTGACCCCGATGTAGTAATCATGGTAGGAGGCACTGCTTGTTATTCGATTTTAAAAACTCAAGACAACATTTCGCGCCTCAGGGGCCGTTTTTACAATTATACAAATGACTTTCTATCGAGGCAAATTACCGCCATGGTGATTTTTCATCCGGCGTACTTGTTAAGACAACCAATGCAGAAACGCCTTGCATGGGAAGACTTGAAAATGCTTCGTGCATATCTAACGGAAAAAAATATACAGACAAGTTTCTAGGTAGGGAAAAATTCGCACTTGGGTATCGTTTTTTGATCATTGTTATCGCGGGAGATCCAGAAGTTCTAAAGACTGCAGTTCTACTGGCTTTTCTGTGTTTTACACAAAGACCAAAAATACACCAGCAGGTTATTTGTTCAAAGGCAGATCTAGGTTTGTACATGTGTCCAAGATCGGGACCGCATGTAAGTTGTATCATGCAACTTGCATCCTTATAGCTGCCTCTTCCATCTCCCTTAGACTTCCAGCTATAACCGGAAACAGAGCACTCTGTACGTATGTAGGACATTCGTTAGAAGGGTCTAACAATGCGTTTGTGCTGCAGTTGTCACCATAGTTGTAAGTATTTCCGTAATTATAGTAAGTACCCAAAATATCCATATCATCTCCCGCCAAATAGCACACACAACGTTAAAAGGAAAACCGACTCCCTATAGCAGCTGTTTTAGCTCTAAAGCACACCTAACTTTTAGTAGGCTCTTTTCTCACTTTTTAGAACGAATACCGTCAACAACCGTTCCAATAGGTCTGCGTACATATGATTGTTTTTTAATCGCCACTTGATATTCGCCCGTGGTAAAATCTTCACCCGCGTTTGCGTATTTTCCGTGTAAAGAACCAAGTGCGGTTGAAGTTCTCTTCATGATACGTAAGCCCATTCCCTCACCTTGTGATTCCATATTCTTCTTCTTGATTCCTAGTAATTTTTTAAGGGACTCAATTATTCTGTTCAACTGTTCCATAACTCATCCGTAGATTGGAATACTTAAAATTCTTGTTTGTCTACGCACGGTATACTCGGCAAACTCGGCATATAACTATGAAGACCTGCACTATTTCGATAAAAAAGCAAAATGGCGATGTTTTCTCAGATGGCTTGATTGCTCTTTCCTCAGTTGAAGGACCAAAACCACACTTGCCATGCGCGTATTCACGAACTCGACAAATGTGAGGGACCGCTGCGTCTACGCAATTGACACCTAGTTATTCAGTTTTTTCTTTCTTCGCCTCGACACTTTCCAAGCTGTTTTTGGCGTAGATTCGTGAAAAGCAAAATAAGTTCGTTATATTCATAACGAACGCACAAAATCGGAAAGCCATCTGCTTATTTTTTCCAATAGTTCCAAAACTATTCCGGTCAAGTTGGCAGAGCGTATTTAAATGCTAAAACTCCGTAATATGGCAATGCAACTTTGTATGCAACTAAACATACATGCGATTGTACCGACGCGAAGTAGAACTTTCACCACCGAAAGAACAGTTCACCTGTACATTTTGTCAAAGCGCATAAGATCAAGCATCTTGTGCATAATGCCAATGGTAGAAGTATTCATAAAAATATGATTCTCACCCAAAAACACGGGAAATAGTTGCATAGTTTCCTCCATTACATTTCCATACTGCAAGAATTTAGAACGTGGCCCTCTATCGTGATAATGCACATCAAGTATCAAGAAAGGTTTTGGTGCTGAGCACGAAAACGAAGATATCTTTCTTTGCTGACATGCTAACTGATGAAGCACTTTCTCTCTGAAAATACCTTGGTGTCATCTTATTTTGCAATATGCCCTCCAATAAAACACGGTTACTACTTCTCACGAAACAACGTTACTTTGCAAAAAGTGGCACGAAATACTTACCAAATTCCCAGTAATCCAAGCAATTTTCCCACATTTAAGATGCTGCGATGCTTTATTGTTATTCATAAATGCTGAGCAATATTGCTAGCAACTATTGCTGATACTTTCACATCCTCTTGCTAATCACGTTAATTGTTGCCACCACCGTTACGAATAATGGCTGTCTTTTTAGTGAGGGTACCTTAAAAAACAGATAACGAAGCTGTAACTAGTGAAATCTCTTTCGGTTGGTAGGGCTATCTATTATGCGGATTCAATTTGTTTATCCTGTTCCTTATTTCTATGGCTTTTTCGAATTCTAAATTCTCCGCATACATAAGCATCTCTTTTTGCAATTCTGCGATGCTCTTTGCGGGGACTTCAGAGCTTTTCTCTTTTTTGACTGCAGTTCTATCCTTAAGGTCTGTTGATATAGACTTATGTATGCTCTTTGGAGTTATTCCATGCTGCTTGTTATAAGCTTCCTGTATGCTGCGCCTTCTATTTGTTTCATCAAGCGCCATTTGCATTGATTTTGTTATTCTATCCGCATATAAAATGACTCGCCCCTTCTCATTGCGGGCAGCTCTCCCTATTGTCTGGATTAGTGAAGTAGTCGAACGCAAGAACCCTTCTTTATCTGCATCTAGCACACAGACCAGCGCACATTCCGGAATGTCCAATCCTTCGCGCAAAAGGTTAACACCAATAAGAACATCAACTTCTCCCTTTCGTAAACTACTTATGATTTCTATACGCTCAAGGGTCTTGACATCAGAGTGCAGATACGCGACTTTGACCCCGGCATCCCGCATGTACTCAGATAGATTTTCTGCCATTTTTTTCGTTAAAGTGGTGATTAGTACCCTATGTCCTTCAGAGATTGTTGACTGACTTTCACTTATAACATCAATAATCTGCCCATCAGCACTTTTTACCACACATACAGGATCTACGAGCCCAGTGGGTCTGATCAACTGTTCCACAACCACTGATGTTTTTTCCATTTCATAACTACCAGGCGTAGCCGAAACATACACAACTGCGGGTTTTCTCTGTTCCCATTCGGCAAATGTTAAGGGCCTGTTATCAAAAGCAGAAGGTAAGCGGAAGCCATGTGCAACCAAGTTTGCTTTCCGCATTTTGTCCCCGTTATACATGGATCTTATTTGCGGAATTGTGATGTGACTTTCGTCGATAAACATCAAGGCATCCTGGGGTAAGTAATCGAGTAAAGTGTTTGGGGGCTCACCTGCTTTTTTGCCGCACAAATATCTAGAATAATTCTCGATTCCTTTGCACGTGCCCGTCTCTTTCATCATTTCAATATCAAACCTGGTGCGCTCGAGTATTCTTTCAGCTTCAACTACCTTATTGTTCCTGCGATAATTCAGGACACATTCTTGCAGTTCTTTTTCTATACCATCAAGTGCCTGTATGAGGGTGGGCCTGGGCGTGACATAGTGGCTATTAGGAAATATTTTGACTCGTTCAAGGCGCGCTGTTACTTCACCTGACTTATAATTCACCTCCTGAATCGTCTCTATTTCATCACCAAAAAATGATAGTTTCCACATATGGTCTTCATAGTGCGAGGGGTATATGCTTACTACGTCGCCTTTGACGTTAAAAACACCGCGAATCTCCCTCGAAGTTTTCTGGTATTGAAGTTCAACAAGCCTCTCGCTCAATTTGCATATGTCGACCTTCATACCTAATTCAAGGAGAATTGTCATTTCAGAGTAGAGCTCTGGAGAACCCAAACCATATATGCACGATACACTGGCTACAACGACAACATCTCTTCTCTCCAACATGGACCTAGTTGCTGAGTGCCGTAACATGTCTATCCTCTCGTTGATTAGGGCATCTTTTTCTATGTAAATATCGCTATGTGGGATATAAGCCTCCGGTTGATAGTAATCATAGTACGATATGAAATACTCAACAGCATTGTGAGGAAAGAACGCTCGCATTTCCTCATACAACTGCGCAGCCAGAGTCTTATTGTGTGCTATTATGATTGCGGGGCACTGCTTCTTTTCTATTATTGACGCCATTGTGAAGGTTTTTCCGGACCCCGTGACACCTAATAGCACCTGCTCTTTAACGTGATTCGATACACCCGCATATAACTTCTCAATAGCAGAAGGCTGATCTCCCGCGGCAGAAAATTTTGAGACAAGCCGAAAAAGCATAATCAAATCACTATCGGGACTGTTCTGGATAGAATATAATACACTTATACTTTGTAGTGATGACCTATGCAATTGATGGGTAAGGCAGCAACCACTCTGTTGTTGTGTGCCATTTCTGTATACCTTGTGCTACCTAACTTCTTCGATGCAGATTTTTTGGTTTTCCAGAAAAAGGCAAGCTTGGGGTTGGATCTTAAGGGGGGCACATATCTACTGCTTGAAGTAGACTTACAGGAATACTTGAAGGAAAGGCTATATGGCTTGAATGATGAACTGCAAGATTTCTTGTTTAAAAAAAAGGTTTCGTTTGACAAGCTTTACGTAAAGGACTCATCAGTTGTGTTGCATCTTAACAGTGCAACAGATGTATCTACACTGAAGTCTTTCAGCAGTAACGTAGAAATCTCAGGTTCCTATCCACATTTTCTTGTATCTTTTAGCGATCAATACAAGAAGAAGTTGCTAAAGGGAGTAATGTCTGATTCGATCGGTAATATACTCCGAAGATTGGATAAATCAGGAACTAAGGAAATTACGATAAACAGCCAGGGTGAAAACAAAATTTCTTTACAGGTACCTGGGGTATACAACGTCGACGACATAAAGTCTTTGATAGGAAAGACTGCAAAACTTACTTTTCATCTGCTAGAAGAAGTAAAAAGTCTTGCAGACATCAATCCAGTTAGCACTCGTCTTATCTCTGATGATGCAGGAAATGTGTTTCCAGTACTAAAAAAAGTAGAAATAAGTGGTGATTCGCTCGCGGATGTCAGCGCTGGTCTCAACAGAATGGGAAAGGCCGTTGTCTATTTCAGATTCGATGGTGCAGCAACAAGGAAATTTGCCGATATAACAAGACAAAATGCGGGAAAACCCTTCGTTGCAGTGCTAGATAATGTTGTGCTAACTGCACCAGTAATAAGAGAGCCTATACTAGGCGGAAACGGAGAGATAAGCGGTAGATTTGACCTATCGGAGGCAAAAAAATTGGCTACTCTTCTCAAGTCGGGGGCTCTTCCTGCGCCACTGAGTGTAGTTGAAGAAAAAGTGATAGGTCCCAGTCTTGGTGAAGAGTCCATACGTAAAGGCAAAATAGCTACTTTCACATCCATAGCTGCTGTGGCGTTCTTCGTTATCTTGTCTTACGGCACATTGGGAGTTTTTGCGGTAATAGGGTTGGTCTTCAACATAGTGTTTGTGTTACTGGCTATGACCTTACTCGGGGCCACTCTCACTCTTCCTGGCATTGCAGGGATCACACTCACTGTGGGTATGTCAATAGACGCAAACGTTTTAATTTTTGAGAGAATAAGAGAGGAGATGTTGACATCTGGAAAGCTGCGTCTAGCTGTTGAGCGTGGTTTTAAGAATGCAATGTCTACAATCTTTGATTCTAACATGACGACGCTAATAGTAGCTTTGATTATGCTACTTTCTGGTAGTGTATCTGTCAGAGGTTTTGCTGTTACCTTAGGTGTTGGGATACTCTGTTCAATGTTGTCCGCCGTAGCCTTGACAAAAGTGTTAATCGACGTGGGCGTGAGACTGGGTATCATAAAAAGTATCGGTACTTGAGATGTTATAAGCTGTGAGGCGCTACACATGAGTGGAGAATCGGATTCTGAAGAGAGCGTGGTATCTTGTTATGGGTACAATGACGAAGAAGACGATGGTGTTTTTTCAGGACATCCTAAGGTATACGTGAGAGTTGCCGCGGGTGAAACAAAGCCTTGTCCGTATTGTGGCAAAATTCTCGGCAAAAAATAGCCGTTTAGGCACCGGCTTCGTCCCTACGCACACCTCTTACTGTAAGTAGTGCACCAATCTGGGCTTTTGTGCTACAATACACCATGTTGTTTAGTCTAGACGTTTGGCTTTCAACAATATTTCCTGGATTTTAGCACTCCGGTTACAGTTATAGCGTAAGAAAACAAGCAATCCGGCCCAGCTAATGGCTCCTGTAAGGATATTTTCTTACTATGAAATGCTACATATTGACTTTGAGTCATAAAAAGTTGGGGTTAGGGCTGCACTTTTGGTATGTATGATTTGTGAGGCATGTCATGTATGGGCATGAAGCTATTACTCTGCGTGAAGAGGTACTGCGAAGATCTGCTTTTTTTACACCTAGTATAGGACTTATGTCACGAGGTACTGCCCTATACGGGGTTGCTCCCCTATCAGAAATAGTAAACGTGGCCGATGTGCTTTCTACACTTGAAACGCAAACCTCGCTTACATTAGCCACACGTAAAAACCTTCTCAGTAAAAACCTTCTCAGCAGGACACTAGTTTTCTACGACCATACTCCCAAGATGGTTGTAAAAACATTGCAAGCTTTGGATGATAGCTCATTTACTCCTCGTCTGGTTTGTGTCAAGGAAGATGCCAAAAAAATAGTCTCTATAGACAGAACAGCAGAATCAAAATTACTAACTAGAACGTCCCACTTTCTGGTCTCTGATACATTGCTGCTTGTCTACTGCGAAACGTTTTCTGGTAAAAAGCTTGATGAAATACAGGAAAAATTGTCCGCTTCTCCCGTCCTAAAGGCTTCCCTTATAGAAGAAATATCAAGTCAGATTTCTGGTGCAAGGTTTATAAAAAACTCCGACGGCACGAAAAGCAATATGTTTTGTGTTGCAAGGTATGACCCATACAAAAAGTCATTTTTTCAACGTTTCATAGATTCAGCTCTGTATATGGAAAAAAGGGAGCTTCTTACACCAGAAGAACGTCGTTTGAGGACTATTCTTACCGTTCTGTTATTACCTACATTGTTGATTCCGTTAGTGTCACTTATTATTGCTTGTGGTAGAAAAGAAAAATATAAAGCAAGCAACTTAACCAGGTGGCAGCTTTCACAATATGAAAAAAAACAAAAAGATAAATCTTCACTGCAAAGTGTTGTTTTTTCAGAAGAGCTAGAGGTCTTGACGTTCAAAAAAATAGTATTCGACACTTTGCAGGCTCTTAAATTAAAAGATGCACATAATAAGACAACTGCTGTGGGAAAAACGGCAAGATTACGTCACGTACTTCTGGCTGCAGCAAAAACTGATCACATGACGAAAATGCAGTTTCTGTCACAAATAGTGTTTTTTACCGCAATGACATTGATTTTCTTTGGCGGATTGTTTTCTTTAGTAATGTCCTCAATGGGAAAGACAGAAAGTTCTCTGTACTCCCTTTTGTTATCAGCTACTGGGGGGTCTTTAGCGCTAGGCACTTTGCTGATCAACAAAGCAAAAACCGAAAGTATTTGTGCTACTATTGTTACAGCAGTTTTCATAACGGGTTTCTGGTTGGGAAGTGCTGTGATGTCTCCCTCAACTGCGCCTATGTACAGCCTGGTTCATGCAATTTCGCTTGCCTCTTTACTTGTTGCTACCATTTTTACTATAGCAGTTTGCATTGAAAATATTGTTCTTCACATTAAAAAAGACAAGGCCATAGCGGATAAATTGGAGCTAAGCATTTCTTCCTATCTTGAAGTAAAGTCATTATTAAAACAAGAACTAAAGAAAAGCCTTGATAAAAACTTTCCCACGCATTCATGCTTAGATGCCCTTAAAAAAGGAGGCTGCGATGTAAGCTCATTCTTTGAAGACACAGACAGCAAAAGTGCTGACAATTTGATACAGGAAACTGATCTACCTTGTCGCATCTCGGCCATGTGATTCCTGACAAAAGCCCACGTTTCTTGGGCTTTTGTGATTTGAGACTTTGCAAGTTGTAGTTTGAAAAACTGATGTCTAATTTTGTGTACTGCAAGAAACTAGAAAATTATCCTGCTGCCTATCTCAAAATCTACATGGCGCAGCCCAAATTTGACACTTGCTTTTCCTATTGGTTCATTTGTTGGCCTTATGTCATCTACAAGCCGTGATAAAGGTACATTGTTATAGTCTTCACCAACTACCTTTTGATAAGACGCTCCTAAATATATGATGCAGTTTTCTCTGAAACTGTAGTTGAGACCAAGTTTAAGCTTATATGCAAATTGTACATCAGCGGACCCATCAGTAATACCCACAACGCTACCTCCTAGACCTCCACACGCGTAGGGAGACACTCTTGGTACAAAACTAATTTGGGGAAGATCGTAACACAGATTAGCTGTCACTGAAGTGCTCTTTATTGAAGCAATTTCTATCATTTCAGCTCCTTCGGCCCCCACGGCTATGGCCCTAATAAAAATCATTTTTCTTTCTGGGGACATGCGATTTAAACTTCTGCTTAGGTTTATCTTCTCCATAGCTATCCGCGTTTGTAGAGGCAATGCCGCTGCCAGATATCCTCTTCCATTTTCGATGTAGGTTATACTACTTCGCACGAGGTCATATACAGCATTCAGATCTGCAGCATTAGTTGTTCCTGCTCTTGATAATGTTGCCATGTAGTCCCTAATGTTCCTTAACTCTTCTATGCCATACTTTGCCATCGCTCTATACAAAGCTGCACCCTTCTTCGCCGCATTTGCTGTAACTTGCTTGCCTAATACAAATGGCAATTCTCCTCCTTTTATTTTCTTCTGTACTCCTGATTCCAAAATCTCCGATTCAGTATGGCCGACTTCCATTTCTATTCTCAAATCTGAAATACTATATCCAGCGCTTCCCTTGAAACCATAATAGTATTTTTGGAATTTAAAATCAGGAGCGTATTCGGCATCCCAATAAAAATTCTCTGAGTGTCTAAGGTAATGCGGATTTGTTGCATTATGTTGAAAAATCCACTTTGTTTCCCTATCAACCCCCATACTGAAGTTATTCACTTCACTTATTACAGGTCCATACCCCAAACCAACATAAAAATTACCCGAGTTCTTCACTTTCTGCTGTGTTGCACACGATGATTTTGCCGTAGCCATGCATAACAGCATAGATAAAGTGACAACTCCAAGACCCAAGGGCTTAACCATATATTTCCTCTTTATATGAAAAATCATAAAAATACCATAATATCCGACTTGAGGATCACGTATTATGCTTAAAAAAGTATTTATGTATCAGATGTATCCATATAATATGCTAGCTACAGGGAAATAGTTGCACATATAATGCTCAAAGCATCACCAATGCATCTTGCGGGTTATCGTACAATACAAAATGTCTTATATAACACAGGAAAAATCTTGATATTGATAGCTCACTGGCAGTGTTTGCACTAACTGCTAGAACTCATGTGTTGGTTGTAAATCCGTACTCACGCCACTTGGAAGTAACTTTCTCGACAATTTCTTCCTTCATCTTAATAGGCGTTCCCCACTCACGATGAGTTTCCGGGTATACTTTATTAGTTGCATCAAAACCCACCTTGCTGCCCAGCCCAGTTTCAACAGACGCAAAATCCAAATAGTCTATTGGAGTATTGTGTAAAAACACCATGTCACGAGCCGGATCCATCCTAGTGGCAATCGCCCATATAACATCATTCCAACTCCTTATACATATATCTTCGTCCACCACTATGACGAACTTAACATATGTAAACTGGCGCAAAAATGATAATACTCCCATTATTATTCTGCGCGCATGGCCGGGATAAGCTTTTCTTATAGAAACAATAGCCACACGATAAGAACACGCTTCGGGAGGCAACCAGAAATCAACTATCTCCGGATATTGGCTTATCATAATCGGAATAACAATTTCGTTTAAAACCTCTCCAAGCACAGAACATTCGTCTGGCGGTCTACCTGTGTATGTACTCAGGTACACGGGAGACCTTTTCATTGTCATCGCAGTAATTTCAAACTTGGGAAACTTCTCCCTACTATTATAATATCCTGTGTGGTCACCATAAGGACCCTCATCCAGAAGATCACTTGCACTAACATATCCTTCCAAAACTATTTCAGCGTTGGCAGGAACCTGCAGGGGAATAGTAACGCAATTAACTAACTCCGTAGGCTTTTTTCGCAGTATTCCGGCAAATTGATATTCAGACATGGTATCAGGCACAGGAGAAACTGCTGCTATGGTCGTCGCGGGATCCGTCCCTATTACTACAGCTGCTGGAAAATTACCCCTACCTTCGTGAACCCATCTAGAATACTGCTGTGCTCCTCCTCTATGATGCAGCCATCGCATAATGCAAGTGTTCCTTCCGACCACTTGCATGCGATACACACCTAAATTGAAATTATCCTCACGTGCACTTGTTGGCCCCCTAGTAACTACTATGGGCCAAGTTATCAAAGGCGCAGGTTCTCCAGGCCAACAAGTTTGTATGGGCAATGCACCCAAATCAACTTCTTCACCATGAATTACTATGCTCTGACACTCAGCCCTTTTCACCGTGCTTGTACGCGCTGAAACCACATTCTTCAGCATAGGAAACATGCTTAGCAAATCCCGAAAAGATTCAGGAGGAGTAGGCGCCCTCAAGAATGCTAACAACCTACCCACATCACGGAGCTTTTCCGGCTCAACACCCAAACCGTACGCTATACGCCTAACCGTGCCGTAAAGATTCACAAGCATGGGCACCTCACACGCGCCACGTTCGTTCACCACGTTTTCAAAAATAACAGCCGGCCCCCCTTCTTTGACTAGCCTTCTGTGAACCTCGGTTACCTCAAGTACGGTTGATATTTCCCCATGAACTCTTACAAGATCTCCTTTCTTCTCAAGAAATCCAATAAACTCCCCCAAACATGAGAACATCATAAGTGACTACACAAAAACCGAGAGCTAGGACACGATAACAAGATACTCCACAAAAGACAAGCTCTACGCCACCGCACAACACGAAACCGCGTCGCTCCTATCGCACTAGAAGTGTCCTATATCTGATAATCCCAACCGCTCTATCCACCAAAGCTGAAACGTACCCCCATTTCGACGCCATAATACGCTATCCCCATTCGAACCACAGGATCTATAAACAGTCCGTAACCAACCAATTCTGTCTTCCTTGGCTCCTCGCTCATCCCTTCATCACCCGTCAGTTTTTCTCTCCCTATGGATATATTGGAGCTGCTTAAAGGGACGGAAAACTCACTGTCACCGCCCATACCAAACCTACGGTAAAAGAACCCCGCAAAGCCGCTCAGGCGATTATTCATCCTATAAGAAACACCACCTCTCACTTGACACGCAACACCAAATGAAGTCGCACCAAAGCTTTTTGCTCTTTCCAAACCAAAACCGCCGCACACGTAGGGCATAGTGCCGAACCCCACTTCAATATCTCTGCACACACTTATGATCCCAGAAACCAAACCTACACCGCTGTTTCTAATGGATATCACCCCTCCTTCTCTCAGAGTGGCCTTTCTTGTCGCACTCCCCACATGGGGCCGTAGACCCACACGTTGTGCTAGCGAGTATCTAAACTTATCACCCCGTTCTAGAACGAAAACACCACGCCTTACGTCAAACTTCTCAGATTGAAACTCAAGCTCCACGCGTGACGAACCCACACCACAACCGACGATGAAAGCTGACCCCACGACGCTATTCCCGTAATCCCCTGAGCTCGCCAACCTAGGACTCTTGTCAAACACCGGCTTTGCATCTCTACAATTTCCCAGCAAATCATTACAATCACCCCTGCTAAGGGGAGAAACCTCAATCTTCCCCCCGAAGGCATCACCAAGGTTAGCGTCCCCTATGAGGGGAGCTGCGGGCTTGTAAACCCCACCAATGTATAAGGGGCCAACTATGTCCGAGGCCCACAACGGCGCAGAAACGTAAACACACGAAAAGAAAAAAAGTACAAAAGAGACACAAGACCCAACAGCGCCCACGGAAGATCTCCACTCATGCAACTACGGTCGTCATTGTAGCGTGTACAACTCCAAAGTCAAGCACTTAACAGTAGACTGAAAACAAAGCCTTACACTAATAAGGTTATGCCTTAATCATTCTTTAACCACCATTTACGTTGTGTAGCTTTGCTTCTAGAAAGAGTACCTCAAACCAATTTCACCACCTAAATATGCGAGGTCTATCTTGGCATGTGCAGTTGTGGGCAACGGTCTAAGCGCCGCTGCGGCTGTAGGGATGATGAGTTTTAGTGAACCAAAGTCATGATCATGCAACATATGGTAGTATCCACCTAAAAACAAAACTACATCATTTGTAACCAGCACTCCCATTCCTATTTTACCGTAGTAGCCATGGGTAACTTTTCTTGTTTCGAGTATGTCAAGCGCATTTCCGCTTATACCAAAACACAAGTAAGACACTATTGGATCAGACTGGGCATTTATGTCATAACAAACGTTAAACACAACAGACGAAATGCCAATTTTCTTATTCTTGACAACAACATAGTTGCTGGCTGTAATCGGCTCTGCACGCACTAAAGCAATGTATGATGAATCATCTTCATGAACGGATCCATTCCCCCCACGAACACGAAATTCGCTCTTTATTTTTTCTATTTCTATTCTGAATGCCCCCATTGAGTAACCAATACTTCCAGAAAAACCAAAATAGTCGTTTTCATAAAAAGCTGTCCTGTACGGCACAAATAGCCCATGATTATTAATGTTGGCAACTGCTCCGCCTTTCATACTCATTTTGACAGCAGTTCCCACTTGCGGAACATTGGAAGCACTTTCTGCAACGTCCAAACTTCCAAAATTTGAAAAACTACTCTTGTAGGATCCACTCAAATACAAGCTTTTCCTAGATTTCTCAGTGTGTTCCAAATCATGAGAAAACGCTTGAAAAGGAATAAGCGAAAGCATAAGAAAAGCAACTGTCTTTGCTATCTCCTTCCGCTTTCTCATCTTATTTTTTGTCAATTCCATAAATGCACCAAATTCTTTTTCCACCTCGCACGCAATTGCTAAAAGACTCACGTCGTTCATCGCGTGCTTCTGGACAGCCTTTTAAGGAATAAACATTAATTTACAGCTAAGAGAAAAGAAGTATTTTTTGGAAATTTCAGATAAATTAGCCTGTGTTTTTCCTAAAATCTCACATGCCTGCTATGGTGTGATTATTCATTTTAATAAAAAAATAATGTATCCAGAAACAATACATATGTTCTTTTTTTTATTTCATAACGACACATAGGAGTTGCTTCAAGCAAATAGCACATCAAGAAACGATATAGGCCATCATACGGATTAGCTCCAAACACAATAAAGCTTGTGCTATACCTCAAAACATTGTTTTCGCTATCTTCATTACCCCATGAAGCAACAAGTGGGAGAAATGGTGGTCGATAGTTCTATCAAGTTCAA
>JBGCXB010000008.1:0-44041 GCA_048496795.1 Aaplasma endosymbiont of Hyalomma asiaticum
ATCTACATGCCCTATCGTCCCTACGTTTATATGTGGCTTCCTTCCTTCTGTCATACTACTACTACCCAACAACGAAACAACAACACTACTTAACTAAACATCCCACAAAAATCCAAAAAGAGCGGGTAATGGGAATCGAACCCACACGTGCAGCTTGGAAGGCTGCCGCTCTACCATTGAGCCATACCCGCGCAGCCATGGAGGAGGTAGGATTCGAACCTACGTACACAAAGTGGGCAGATTTACAGTCTGCTGCCTTTAACCACTCGGCCACCCCTCCCCTGAGACTTAGCCCAAAGCAACAGCCTCTGTAATAGCACATAATTTAGAAAAGCAACACAAAAAAACCTCGCAAGATTCCCAGTTGCTCTAAAAAAAATTAACCCTACAATACGCAATGAATAAATTAGCAAAAATTATTTGCTTTACAACAAAAACTATGAATCGCGGCAAAGAAGGAAAATACGTGTGGATTTATGGAAGACATGCCTGTCTTTCTGCAATCAGCAACATGAACAGAGTGTGCGAGGAGCTAGTTGTTGCTGCCGGATTGTCCAAAAAGTATGCAGAACTGATAAAATTGGCCAGAAACCGAAAGGTGTTTGTAAGAGAAATGGATGCCCAAAAACTGGATTCAATCGTGAAATCCAAAGTTGTACACCAGGGCGTGCTCATGAGGGTAATGCCAATATTCGGCCATAACAGCAGCTCTTCAATACGTGTCGAGGACGTAGTAGCACGTACCGCAGGCTTCCCGACCTCCACAATCCTTATGCTCGACGAGGTTACTGATGTGCATAACGTCGGGGCAATTTTGCGTTCAGCAGCATGCTTCAATGTGGACGCGGTATTGATCACGGAACATAACTCGCCTGCGGAAAGCTTTGGCATGGCCAAAGCTTCTAGCGGTGCAACAGACATCGTGCCTGTTGTTTGCATATGTAACTTAGTAAAAACATTAGAATATCTGAAGCTAAAAAATTACTGGTGTTACGGATTTGACGCCGTTGAGGGGAGCCCTTTGCATGAGGTAAAATTCAGTAAACACCGTGTTATCGTGCTAGGATCGGAAAATAAAGGGCTTAGGCAATTAACTAGAAGGCACTGTGATCACCTTGTAAAGATAAGTATGTCGGGAAAAATGGATAGCCTAAACGTCTCAACAGCGGCAGCTATAGCGATGTATTCGGCGATGTTACAGAACTGAGCGCTGTTGCTGACAGCGCCTCCACACCTGCAGATTGCCCTGTTATCCACCTGAAATATGAGGAGGCGTGTTGACGCCATTGACTTTAGTGTGGATACCTATGCCTTGGGGAATTTATGGAGGAACATGCTGTGCAACACGGTGGAAACAAAAGCGACACTTCAGTGCGACGCGTTGTAATAGCAATAGATGGTCCATCTGCATCTGGAAAAGGCACAATAGCCAGCGCATTAGCTTCTTCACTAGGCTTTGTGCATCTAGATACTGGTATGTTATACAGAATTTTTGCCGCCGAAATTATGGACAAATATGCCCCTACTTTGTCTGGCAATATGGCAATTGCCATGGACCATGTAGATAAGGAAAAGATGTTATCGCTGTTAAAAGTTAGTAATCGTGCAAAGTATTCCACAGAAAGCGTAAGTAGAGCGGCATCAATTGTTGCAAGAAATCCGTCAGTGCGTTTGGCTCTGCTGAAGATACAACGAGAGTTTATATGCTCGTCAGAACGCGGAGTAGTGCTGGACGGTAGAGATGTATCAACAGTGGTTTGTCTAGACGCTGACGTAAAAATATTTGTTACTGCACACGCGTCTGAGAGGGCACGCAGACGCCTAAAACAACTGTGGCTTTACGGTAATGCAAACAGAGTGATGTACAAGAATGCTTTTTACCGTTTACTGGAAAGAGATATAAGGGACTCCTGCAGAAAATCAGCTCCTTTGAGGCGCGCACAGGAAGCTATATACCTTAATAATTCGAATACAAGCATGGAAAAATCGCTACAACTGTTAATGAAAAAAATAAAAACATTCTTGTAAAACTACGTGAAAAGTATATCATTGCGGTTCGTTGTTTTTAGGCTCTGTTTATGTCATCAGGTGCGAGTTTGCGGGGGAATCCTTCGGGTAGCAGCATTAGTGTAGTGCATTCTAATAGGTTTGTCAGTCACGGTTTTGATGAGATTGATTTTAGCAGTACAGATCTGTCGGATGAGTTGTCGGAAATTCTGGATGGAGGTCCTAAGGAGGGCGAAGTAATAGAGGGTACCGTAATATGTATGGACAGTGGGTATATCACTGTAGATGCAGGATTAAAGTCAGAAGGGGTGGTCTCCCTGAGAGAGTTTGAGCTCGGTGACGGCAAGCAGGATGTACAGGTGGGGTCCAAGGTAAAGCTTTACCTGGAAAAGGCAGAAAGCAAAAGCGGTAGCGTGATATTGAGCCGTGAGAAAGCGGTGCGTGATGAGTTGTGGCAGAAACTAGAACAGGCTGCTGAGGAAAACTTGGATATAGAAGGAGTAATATTTGGGTCCATAAAGTGTGGGTACACTGTGGATGTGGGTGGTGTTGTCGCGTTCTTGCCTGCAAGTCATGTAGGGCTGCGTCAGGTAAAGGATATAACCCCGCTTTTGGGTAAGAAGCAGAAATTCCGCATATTGAAGATGGATAAAAAGCAGGGCAACGTAGTGGTGTCAAGAAAGGCTGTGCTAGAAGAGTCTCTTGCAGATGCCAAGGATTCCTTCTTGAATCAGCTTGAGGAAGGCAGTGTTGTTGAAGGAAAGGTCAAGAGCATCACTAAGTATGGTGTGTTCATCGAAATTCACGAGTCTCCTACAGTTGGTGTCGTGGACGGTCTGTTGCATATAACTGACATATCCTGGAGTCGTGTAAGCCATCCGTCTGCGGTGTTTACTTGTGGCCAGACCGTGAAGGCAAAAATCATAAGAATTGACCGTGAGAATAGGAAAATCTCTCTGGGCGTCAAGCAGCTCGAGGAGAGCCCTTGGGCGAACGTGGAAGAGAAATACCCTGTGGACAGTGTGCATCGTGGTATTGTTACCAGCATAGAAGACTATGGGATATTTGTTGAGTTGGAAACGGGAGTGGAAGGTCTGATTCACGTGTCAGAAGTCAGCTGGGTTAGGAGTCACTTGCCTGTAAATCAGGTATTCATGCGTGGTGAAGAGGTTGAGGTTAAGGTCCTTAGTCTTGATGCTGCAAAAAATCGTATGAGCTTAAGTATCAAGAGATGTAAGGAGAACCCATGGGAAGCCTTCATAGCTAAGCATCCCGTTGGATCAATAGTTGAAACAAAAGTAAGGAACATAAGCAATTTGGGTATGTTCGTTACGCTTGTTGATGATGACACGAATTCTGGAATCGAGGGTTTGATACGGTCCACTGAGCTTAGCTGGGATGAATCGCCGGAGAGTGCTTTGAAGAAGTACAATGTAGGTGACTGTCTGAAGGCAAAGATTCTGATGGTGAATACGAACAAGAATAAAATAGATTTAGGTGTAAAACAAATAGAGCGTGATCCATTCCTAGGTCTGCTGAGAAGGATAGGTCTGGGAGAAAGAATACCTGTTACTGTATCCAAGGTGCTAGAGGACGTTGGTGTGTTAGTGGATGTATTTGATGGTTCGGAAAGTTTCAATGTGCTAGTGGAACAGAAGTATATCCCGGAGGGGAAGAAGTTTTTCCCGGGAGACAGAGTAGAGGCTGAAGTATTGATGATAGGGGCGTATAGTCTTGTTTTATCTCTAGAATAGGTTTTGCGTGTTTGATCACTTGTTGAAGATAGAGGCACTGAGCGCAAGGGTGTCGCTGTGGAGAGGTCTTTTCTTTGCGGTTGCGGTTTTGCTGGTAGTTGTTGCATCACAGGTTGATTATTCTAGGCTCCGGCAGGTAGAATCATGGGGGCTGACAAGAGGTGGGTACATAGCTCGTATAGGAGTAGAGAGCGCCATAGGAAAAAGCAAAAGTAGAGATGCAATTCTCCAAAAAATCGAGAGCAATGATGCTATAAAAGCTGTGTTGCTCAAAATCGATAGCCCGGGGGGCACTGTAGGAGACAGTGAGATTCTGTACAACCAAATAAGACGTATTGCGAAGAAAAAACCAGTGGTTGCGTTGCTAGGCAATGTCGCGGCTTCGGGCGGGTATATGGTTGCTCTCGCAGCTGACCATGTTGTTGCTCACAACGGCACTGTCACTGGTTCCATAGGCGTGTTATCGCAGTATGTGGGAATATCTCAGATAGCAAAAAATCTCGGGATAACGTTGAAGTCGATCAAGACCTCAGATTTAAAGGTTGCTATGTCGCCTTTGGAAGAGATGAGTGAGGGTGCTGAAGTCGTAATTCAGGGAATAGTTGATGATTTTCATAGGTTCTTTGTTCAGCTGGTTGCCGAAAGAAGGGGGATGTCGATAGAAGAGGCCTATAAAGTTTCCGATGGAAGGGTATATACGGGAATGCAGGCGTTGAACGCAGGCTTAATTGACGAGATAGGAGACGAGCTTGTGGCCGTTGAATGGCTAAAAGCGCATGAAAACATTGATGAGAAGATGCCAATAAAAGATATGGAATATAGTAGCCATGCGGTAGGTGGGTTGTTGTCATCGGCGTTTTTTTCATCACTAGTGAAGTTAGTGCACATGGCTTATTTCGAGTGAATGTCGTATGTCGTTGAAGTCTGATTTGATCAGGCGGGTTGCCCGAAAGAATCCTTCGCTGGGTGAGACAGTCGTAGCCCAAGTGATGAATATATTTTTTCTGGCTATCCTGCAACATGTTCGCGATGAGTGTAGAGTTGAATTGAGAGGATTTGGATCATTTTCTGCCAGAAGTTACGTGCTGAAAAACTCAAATGCTGCTCTCAGTAAAACGAAATACAGGCGAATGTATTTTAGACCGAGTGAAAAGCTTGTGAAGGCGGTAAATGCTCATCATTCGAAAAATCAATAAAACTGTGGTGTTCGGATTGTTGGATTACAATATTGATCATCTGGGTGCTGCGAGCAGTGGATTTCCATCGGTTAAGGACACTACACACATTGTGAGTGTCTTTTGAAATAGTTTGCATGTTGCTATAATCTGTAATAACCTCTGGATCGGAGTTTCTGTTGATAGTCATGTAGGGTGGAGGAAATAGAGGAGTTTTCCGAGAACCTGCGTCTTTCATTTGATAGATTGCAGAGCTCTCTGGCTGCTAGGCTTGAGTTGGAATGCAAAAATAAAAGTGATGCGCAGCTGATAGAGCTTAAGGTCAAGGTTGACGAGCTTGCGGCACGTAACGTGGTTCTTGAGAACGAGCTACATGAGCAGAAAAAGGCCTGTGAGGACTGGAAGGTGACGTGTAGCACGTTGGTGGGAAGGTTGAACGCTTCAATAGAGATAATAAAATCCGTGTTAGAACAGGAGAAAGGTAGGTGACGGATAGGGTACATTGCGTACAGCAGATAGTAGAGATAATGTTGCGTGGTAGCGCTTATAAGGTTGCCTGCAGGGAGGGAGAGCGTGAGCGATTGGTGGATTTGTCCAAGAAGTTAAGTGATCGTATTGATGCTGCGGTCCCTGGTTCTGTGAGAAGTAAAGCAACTGATGCGCTTTTGCTATTGCTTGTGGGTTTACAATTAGAAGATCGTATTGAAGAATTGGAGCTTGAGCTGGCAAAAGTCCGAGAAGATCTCGAAGAGTGTAGAACGCAAAGAAATCAGGAACTTGCAATGAGAAATTCTTTAAAAGAGCTCTTACGTTACAGTATAACGAAAACAAATGAGCTTGCAGATTGTGTTATGCTGTCCAGTTCAGAGTGATTGTCAGGGCATAGTTGCGCAAAATGCTCTTATAGTTTGCGAGCGGACAATGTTGGGTAACTGTTGTTGCAGTACAACATGAGGCGAGACGTGTAGCTTACTCAGTGCTTTTGTTTGATTGCTAACCAGGCCTGGCTCTGCTCTTCACCTGAATATACGGTGTTCCTCGTACGCCTTTGTTGCATTTATATCGTAAAATGTTACACTTGCGTGGTGTTCGGAAGACAGTAAGCAGTGCAAAAGCGACCTCAGTGGTGTGTTTTGCTGGATAGTTGACATGCGCTGTCTAGGGGACGCATGTATTTGTTAACTCATAGGTAAATCTCGTGCCAGGATCTTGCTGTAAAAACAACAGTTCTAAAAGAATAGATGCCTCAACGTTTGCTGCGTATGTTAGACAGTCTATGCTGTGTGGTATAGAGGGGTCAGCAAAATTCCTGATATCCCTTTCCTCATATCTGCAAACGGCTGTATATCTGAGAGTATGTAAAAAAAATATATTACCCCTTGAAAGAAGTTGGGAGGTAGCTAAGAACAAAGCTGCTGTTGATGCTATGTGGAAAGGCGCACTACCAGCATTTGAAGCTTTTGTTCTTATGCCTACAGTTTTTGGATTGCTGCATAGGTACGCAGGATTGGATGTTGTGTACTGTTTAGCTGGTTGCTGGGCGGTAATGTTTCTCGTATGTCTTACAGCACGGCTGACCAGGTTCTTAAAGGGTTGCCCGGAGTTGGCAGAGCAAATGTATAGCAGTGGAAGACCATTTCCTGCCATGAAGGATACACGAGTCTTTCTTGGGGATTGTTCTCCAACAAGCTCTGAATCCTCCGTTGGTGAGATGCCATTGACGTTTTTAAAAGCTTTTGCGCTTTCCTTTTTGTTTATTCCGCTTAGGGCAGTAACATTATTTTCTACGCTAGTGTTGTTTGCTGCAAAGTTGTTGTCGCTTCCATATGCTATTTTGTCTGACATATGGGCAACTGGAAAAAGTGTTATCTGTCGTGACTCTAATTATGGCGGAAGAGTAGTTTACGATAATTCTTTTGGCTGTTGTAGATCCGTGTCTTACCTTGTTTGTGCTATGCTTATGGACATGCTTTGGATTTGTAGTCTAGGTATCTCGGGGACTTGGAGTCTTAAAGCTGCGGCTGAAGGACGGAACACTGCAAATGCTGGGGAAACAGAAGGGAAGACAACTGCCTTCAAGTTATCCGAGTGTCCCAATTCCAGCGTAAGCGCGATAAGGTGCTTGAAAGAAAGTGCGCCACAACACGAGATGCCTGGAGTTGTCGCCTCTTAAGCTACAACAAAACAGCGCTGTGAGACGGGTGAGGGGGAGGCTACGACTGAGCGATATCGCAAAATTTGCCACTGTCGTCTGTCTCTCGTGTGCCGTCACGTTATTATTCGCCTCAGTTGCTGCTAAAGTGTCGTGCCTAACACAAAAAAACCCGCTCGGTGAGAAATTATGGTTTGGGGGGTGCAGCTGCATGGATATTTTGTGAGCATTAGTGTTTTACCGTGTTGTTAGCATAGCCTTACATAAGTTTGTGTATATTATTACTAAAGCGTACCTTGGTTGTGCATATTGTTTATAGTGCTTGGACGTACCAAGCCCTAGTGGTATAATGGACGGAGAGTACGGTGTCATGGAATGGTGCGAAAAGTCGCTGTTGTTCTGCTAAATCTTGGGGGACCAGATTCACTTGAAAGTGTTGAAGGATTCCTCTATAGCATGTTTAGTGACCGGTACATTGTAGACATTCAGGTCATTGCCAGGCTTGCGTTTGCGAAAGTAATTTCTAAACTTAGAGCGAGATCAACGCGAAAAATTTATGAGATAATGGGTGGAAAATCCGTTTTACTGGAAGAAACCACGCGTCAGGCAGCTTGTCTAGAAGAACGTCTGAATAATAATCCTGAATCCGTAAACGTTGAATATCGCGTGTTTGTTTGTATGCGTCACTCTGCTCCGAGGGCAACAGAGGTGTTATGCAAGACACATAGCTTTAATCCTGATAAGGTCGTGCTCTTGCCTTTATATCCGCAGTATTCATGTGCTACTACGCAATCTGCTATCCAAGATTGGTATAGTGGCGCATACGAATTAGGATATGTGTTCGATACAGACATAGTGTGGAGTTACCACGATCATGACACTTATATAGACTCCTGCTGTCGACTGATCCTAGACAAATATGAGCATGCGCTGTCGATAAGTAACCGTCCAAGAGTGCTCTTTTCGGCACATAGTCTTCCTGTATCGTTTATAAAAAAAGGTGACCCTTATCAGCAGCAGATAATAAAAACGGTCGACTTGCTAATTAAAAAGATGTGTGTGCCATCTTTGGATTATGTAATCTGTTACCAGAGTAAGGTGGGGCCCGTTCGTTGGCTCGAGCCTAGTACAAAATCTGAAATAATTCGCGCGCACATCGATGATGTTCCTGTTGTTGTTGCCCCTATTGCTTTTGTGTCAGAAAACTCAGAAACTTTGGTGGAACTTGATATTGAGTACAAAGCGATAATGAAACAAAAAAGGTTTTTCCGGGTCCCTACTGTGGGGACAGAAAAGCGGTTTACAGAGTGTCTGTACGACTTAGTAACACAAAAATTACAAGTTGGAACTTGATATGCTCTGCGCTGTTTTCGTGTTATGGGCGTATTCCCACTTTTCGGAGCTCATTTCATATAATCTTGACATCGCACGTTTTATGTCAACTGTCAGTACGCCTTGATATATATGCCTTATTTCTGAAGCCATCGAACAAAAAAGAAGGTTTTTTTGTTCGTACAATTCATCTACAAGTACAATGAACCGCTGCATTTCATTCTGTGAGTAAAAATCAAATATGGGAATGTTATCGATGAAGATAGTACGAAATCGCTCGGTCACTTTTTTGTAGTCTGATGCCCACAGTGGATTCCGATTTCCACATAATTCATCAAAACAAAACCATGCTACACCTCCGCAGGCTTTTCCCATGTGTATTTTCCTACCATTATCGAAGATGAATGTGGCCTTCTCTTCCCTTTTCAATCCCACGATTTCATCATAACGCTCCTTTAGTTTTACCCCCGCCTTTTCACCTACATAAAATCTGCAGCAATAACTTCTTGCATTTGAGTTTTTAGCGGCATAACGGTAATCGGTATTTCCCGACAGTGACATAACCTCCATCCTTTCCTCTATAATTTTCACTGCAGGATCGAACAGCTCCTTTTGGATTCCATCCTCGTATAACTTTCTGGGATGATAGTTAGAAGTCATAAAAACCGTTATCTTGCGCGAGAATAATATGGAAAATACCCTATGTAGAATGACTGCCTCACATATGTCCCTCACTTGTATTTCATCTAGATATAGCAAATCGGCATCGCCAATAAATGCATTAATACACACTTCCATTTGGTCATAATCAGTTTTTACGGAATTACCTATCCTTGTTTGGTGTAAAAAGTTATGTATTTGTTTCATGAAAGTGTTGAAGTGGACCTTCTTTTTTCGTGCAACGCCACAATGATCATAGAACAAACACGAAATAAGAGACTTTCCCCTACCCACATCTCCATACAAATATACGCCCCTTTTGGGGGATGTAGTATGCTTTTCCCAAAACTTCCACTTTTTACTCGTCGTATTTATGTATTTTCCCAACTCCTTTAGAATAGTTACCTGCAACTCATCAAACACGATTTCATGCCTAGCAACCATATCGTTGTAGACCTTGAACAAATTATCTAACCCACCACCCATATGTATCCCTACAAGATAATCATTACAGTACCCGGAACTGGAAGTTTTTCACACCAAACAAAAAAATAATTTAAGGGTACAACAACTTCCCCCACCTGCGTCAGCAAACATTATGTAGCAGAAGGTTGCTTGTCTCTACAAGTTGGTGCATTAAAACTCACAGCTTCGTTCCCCTGAATTCTTAAATGACGTACTCCACACAAAATGCCAACATTTTGCTCACGGAGTAAAAAATCCTTAATACACCGTTAGCGCTTATTTTGCATTGCAGCAGTACGACTATTAAGGTAAGAGGGCAAAAGTATATTTATTTACGTTTCTTGGTAGACTTTAGCATTGATAGCATTTTGTTTCTTACATAGATAGGGTTATGTCCAGAAAAGTGACATACTGTTATAAAATCGCTATGTAGGTCACTGATCCAATTATAAGCCTTTGTTTTTTCTATGTTATTTTCCGTCCTTTTGTAGTTAGAAGTAACATCAATCATTGCCTGTAAAATCACGGCTCCCCATAGAGCACTGTATCGTGTATTCTCGCTCAGTGTTTCACTGTCCTCTAGGTTGTATGAACGGTCAGTAGAAAATCCCTCATATATCCCACAATAATTGTAGAAATTTAATAAATCAGAATTCATTTTCATCCCTTCAGATACGGAAATTTATCGATTCAAAACTTAGGTAAAGAAAAAAATCAAGTTATGCATTGAGAATTAGTCCGTTTTTTCTTGCGCATAATGGCGGCATAATCCCCGTAGTAGCCATTTAAATGGTTATGCCTGTTAGAATATAATTATATTGGATATTTCATAATAAACTGATCAAAAACTATAGTTATGCTTTTTCTCCGAGCTTTGTTCATTTCGTAAGCCTGACAGTAATTATTAGTGTGACTCAACAATTGTGTTTGGCCAATATACTTTACTGGCTTAGCTTGAACGGCTGTCCGGGCTATAACCTCAAAGAAATTCTCCAAATTTGCTTATCGCGCAATAACAGTGCGTTAACTAGCAACAATAACGCACTCTGTATGTTGCAGTGACGTACTTGTAAATCTCAAAACTGATGATCTCTCAGTCGATTTCCGAAAATTATTTTGATACCCGCTACGCACACTAGAGCACATATTACTCATCATCAATATCGCGAATATTGCGTACATGAACTACAAATCATTTGTTCATCCAAAACGAAATTTACTGCAGCTATCCCCTGCCCAACTGAAAGAAACATACTTATTCACCCCAACACATGGTGATTTTTAGTACTTTTTTACATGTTACAAATGATTTTCCTGCTACTACTCATTTCTCCCAAGGACTGAAACTCACACCCTGTGTTCTATTTCCGGATAAACGCATTTATAAACACTAATCACAAACAAAAGATTATGACATTGTGCTACCGAGTGGTTTGTAATGCGACCAAGAATCGTTTCAATAAAAATGTGCATGTTATCATGTTCAGGCTACAGTTAGAGTGCACACAATCACAAGTGGTTTACCAAGGTCACATGGTACATCGCAAAACCACACGCGGCCTAATCGTTTTGCCTCTGCTAGAAGGCATGTTGTTCTTGCATATAATAACCTTTTGTTACACATCATGCTCAGAATCTCACAAAAAGCTTGCATGGGTGCACAACAGGAAGATGTCTGAGACCACTTTACACATGAGGCAGCATTATGAAAACAACTGAGGCAAGTACATTTTTCCTTTTTCCGGCTGTTATTGCCCGCTTTATAGTATTTTAGAGACCACTGGGAATCCAGCTCACAGCTCAGTAAGGAAATAAACTAGTTTTTGACGCCGAATACATGTTGAACAACAACCCAGCACTTTAAACAGAATTGATCATTCACCTATGCATAAATCTCAAGTTACAGAGATCTACTTCGCCGTTATGCTCACGAATAACGGACACGTTTGTCAATACCTACACTGACAACGTGCACAACAGGAAGAGCGAAACTTTCGTCAGCAGTATAAGCACACGCTCGTCAACACGGGCGCACACTAATGCCATATTACCGCAATATGTTACCCTATTCTACGCTGACAACAGGCTGTGTATCACTATCCGACACAAGTACAACTAGTAAATTGCTGACAAACTTGATCTTCTGATCATCCGACAGCCCTATCTTATGTTGATCTTCCAGATGCAAAAGAACCTCATCCACCATATTTACAGCGTTCTTCACAATATGCACCCTTGCTTCCGAAATCGCCCTAGCCTGTTGTCGGCGCAACATTACTTGAGCAATTTCAGAGGAATATGCCAGATGCGATATGCGTGCATCATCTACCGATATTCCCACCATTTCCATCCTGCTTTGTAGCATCGCTTTGAGTTTTTGCGTGATCTCAGTAAAGTTCTGTCTGAGAGACACCCCGCTCTCAGAATCATATGGGTAGCTACCCGCCAACTCACGCAGAGCTGTTTCGCACTGCACTGATATAAAACCCTGGTAGTTTTCTATGTTGAAGCATACTTTCTCCGGATTTACCACTCTCCACACGACAGCTGCGGCTATCTCTATAGGGTTTCCATCTGCATCGTTAACCTTCATTACGGAAGTGTTGGTACTCTCCACCTTGAGAGATATATTGCGCTTAGACGTATACGGAATGGAAAATAGCAAACCCGTAGCGGCTGTTGTTCCTATGTATTCCCCAAAAAACTCCACAACCTTTGCATTATTCGGACTATTAGTGAAAAAACATCCAGGAACAACAGTCGTGATTAGTAAAACCCATATGCCTGATACGGTAAGTGCAAAAGAAGAAAAGCCCCCGTAAAAACAGTAAAAACCCAACACGGCTGATACAATAGCCATTACTATGCCAGCATTGTATCCATTAAAACAGAGTAACCTTTTATTAGTTATTCTGCTTGCAGTATCCATACTACCCATACTTGTACCATGAATGTGTTAGTGCTTTTGTAAAACACCCAATTTCTCAAAAGCTAAGTACCAAGCACTTAGTGTTTCGAACTTGGCAGAAACCTTTACCTTTTCTCAAGCTTTTCATCTTCGACATCGTCATTTCCATCCACATCATGTGTACCAACCTGTATTTCTGAAATAGCATTTATAATATCTGTCTTGCCCATAGCCACGGCAACTTGCAGCGGAGTATTTCCGTCCCCATCAGTAACACTCACGTCAGAACCCTTGGAAAGAAGGTACCTTGTTGTATCAATGGCATCATTTTTAACTGCATGAAGCAACAGATTATCGCCTTCAATGGTGCGAAGCTCTTCTAACACGAAGTCTGGTTCAACACCCATGCGTGTTAATGTATCTAAAACCGCTATCAAGCCAGAAAGGTCGTTTGTTCCAGCGCAATAAAACGCATTTTTATAATGCTCTTCTGCAGTATAGAAGTTGGGTAAGTGTGAATTTTCACCATCATGTTCCCCAAGTTCTATCACAGGCTGAGCCGGTCGTCTATGTTTCCAAAATTTGTTACCAAAGCTCTTCCTGCCACCCTCTTCGACATCATCAGCTATTTCCTCGGGTCCTGTGTGATCTATGGGCACCTCGCTGGCATCATAGTTATCGCCTTCTTCGTCGACATTTACAGGGTTTTCGCTTTCAGAATTCAATACATCCTCAGCTTCGTCCACATCTAGTTGCAAAACATTTTCAGATTCCTCTGAAAAATTTTCATATTCTGGATCTTTTTTATCAACCACGTCATACAACAACGAACCATTGTCAGTAGCAATTACGGTTCCATGCCCACGGCGTCCGTGTGCGCTACCCTCTTTGCTAATCAGCATAACACCCACGACAACCATAAAAAAAATTCTATTCACAGCACACATGTTACGCTACTCTCCAGTTTTAGATTTATCCTATTGTTCTACTTACAAAATGTAATTTAATAGTTAACGTAAACACTAAGAAACATAAAATACAACGCATAATGTACAATACAGATCTTGACAATCATTACCGAATTGCCACGGACCCATCCAAGGAGTTTGTATGGATAAGCGCATCGGCAGGTACGGGCAAAACCCGAATGCTTGTGCATAGAGTAATAAGACTTTTGATGTCTGAACAGGAAAACATTCTGTGTCTCACTTTTACCAATGCAGCTGCACACGAAATAAGGGAAAGAATATTCAACATAACAAAAGAATGGCTACTCCTCTCTGACGATAAATTGGCCGAGATACTGAAAACAAACTATTATCAAGACGTGTGCCCCTTGCTATGTAGAAGAGCAAGAAACCTCTTTTTCAAGTTACCACGCATCTTAAAAGTTCAGACAGTACACAGCTTCTGCAAATCCGTTATCTCATCTTTCCCTATAGAGACAGGAGTGGCAAGCAATTTTCTTGTTAGGGATTTATCTGAATCATACCCTTCTGTCTTTTCACAATTACTTCATAACTTTTCCGAGGTTGGAATACACTTAGAGCAAGTTGCATGCGAACTTAAAGAAAGCACCCTGTTTGATCTTATATATAAAATTATTCGCAAAAGATGCGATTTCCATCCTGTTTCTGAGGTCACTTCCTCCCACCTAAAACTTGATTCCTTTCACTGCCCTAACGAAATTTTGCATGCTTTAGAAAACGGAGGAATCCGTGATAAGGACATATGTTGCAAATTGCGATCATGGAATAACTCAAAAAACAGAACTCATAGGGATATCGAAAAATATCTACAGATATTCATTTGCATCAAGTCACTTGAAAAAAAGGAGATCTCCAGCATAGTTAGCAAAAAGACCCTGCTTAGTTTTCCTCACATTGAAAAGCTGATAGCAAGGGAACAGGAGCGGCTCTTGGAGTTCGCCGAGCAATATTACACACACAGAATTTCAAAACGCACTTTTCACATCATGCACGTTGTAAATCACTGCATTGCCCTATACAATAAGGACAAAAATTTACACAATTTCGTAAGTTACGACGACATTATAAGGACAACCCAGCAACTGCTGTCCTCGGCAGACTATAAAGATTGGGTGCTGTTTTGCTTAGACAGCAGTATAAACCATATACTGGTAGACGAATCGCAGGATAATAGTCTGGAACAATGGAGCATAATAGCGCAACTATGCAGTGAGTTTTTTTCCGGATGGAGCAGCAACACAAATAAACGGTCTCTCTTCGTTGTGGGAGATGTAAAGCAGTCCATTTATGGCTTTCAGAATGCAAGACCTGATTATTTTCACCTGATGCGCCAATATTTCACTGCAAAAAGCGAAAAGGCCATCATAATTCAGTTGAGTGATTCCTTTCGTTCAACCCCTCCTATACTGTACCTGGTAGACAAAGTATTCAACACTTTGCGCGAGCAGGTGTCATTTCAATCCAAAGAAATAAAGCACCATTCCCAACGTGTACATGATAGTGGGTATGTGGAAGTATGGCCCATTCTATCAACTGAACAGCGAAAAAAAAACAATGCGTGGGATGTGATAGACAACTCAAAAGAATTATCTTGTTGTAATAACACAGAGAATAACCTGCTATTGGCTAAGACAATAGCGAACACCATATGTTCTTGGCTAGAAGGGAGAAGATTGCTAGCTGCTAGAAACCGCCCTGTAGAAGCTGGGGATATATTAATACTGGTTCGCCAAAGAAGCTCTTTTGTCGACCATATGATATCCGAGCTAAAACGTAAAAACGTCGCTGTCGCAGACCGTGATAGGTTCAATATAATGGAATATTTGGCAATCAAGGATCTTGTAAACTTAGGAGAATTTCTTCTGCTACCAGATAATGATATGGCGCTTGCTACGCTTTTAAAATCTCCAATATTGCAGTACACAGATGACATACTTCTTGAAATGACAAAGGACAACACCGAAACTTGTTCCTTGTGGAACAGGTTACAGAAATTTGCTCCCACGAAACATGTCGCAGACTATTTGTCTTCACTAATCACAATGTCTAGAACAGGCAGCCCACTGGATTTGTATTTGTTCGTTTTATTGCAGCACAAGGAAAAATTTATTCTGAGATTTGGAACTGCAGCTGAAACCGTAATAGAGGAATTTATTAACCTGCTTATAGAATATGGATCCCATAACCCCAATATGCTGGAGACATTTATACATTGGATAAAAAACACTAATCACGTAGCCAAGAGCGAAATTGGAGCCCATAAAAATGCCGTTAGAATCATGACAGTCCACGGAGCAAAGGGAATGCAAGCACCAATAGTATTTCTTCCCGACACGACCTCAGTGCCCAAATGCGATCTTCAAATCGTGTTCGATGAACAAAACGCTCCACTGTGGTGTGCCAATGATACAAATACCCCATGCAAACAGCTCAGGGCGATAAAAAAACAGGAAGAGTACAATGAGTATCTCAGGCTACTATATGTAGCAATGACAAGGGCTGAAGACGAGCTTTATATCGCAGGAGCCGGTACAGCAAACAGTAAATCTTGGTATAAAATAATATCGGAAGCTTGCACTGAATCTTTTAAAAAGAAGCGAAGTACCCTACAGCCTTTGTTTCCAGACTTAACAGAAGTCATGTATCTTGACAATTAACCTTACCACCCCTGCAACCACACGGTTTAATTCACCGCTTATGGCACATACTATGCGCTCTTGAGGCTTATTACGCTATGTCCAACAAGCTTTCTTTCCTCTAAATCTTTATGTGCCTTTACTACGTCACTAAATCTATAAATCCGCCCCACATCAACTTTGACGTACCCTCGCTTAATGACCTCAAAAATTTCCATGGCGGTAAGTCCTAATTCCAGCCTGGAGTGCTTGTAATGATTTATAACAGGAGCGGCCAAAAACCATGATCTAGTACTAAGCACAGACACACTTATGTTGTTTAAAGGACCAGAAATCTGCCCATAAGACACATACAAACCGAACATTCCGAGAACGCTAAACGATAAGTGACTAACCTCCTTTCCTATCGGATCGTATACGACGTTTACGCCATTGCCGTTAGTAATGGACATGACCTCCTTGGCTATGTTTTGATCACCACGAACCACAACATATGAACAGCCAACAGCTTTTGCCACATTTGCCTGCCCTGGAGAATTCACTACACCTATAACCTTGCAGCCTTTATGTCGTGCCCACTGGCATAATATACTTCCAACGCCCCCGGTAACCCCATGCACCAACGCAAACGTTCCTTGACGAACATCGTATACCCTATGAGTAAGATAGTGAGCTGCCATAGCCTTAAACATGCAAGCGGCAGCAACCTCATCACTTATAATATCAGATACCTTGTACAGATATTTTTGATCTATTAATCGAGCTTCTGAGTACGCACCCCCACGTGCAGTACAGTAACCTACTCTATCCCCCACGTTGAATGATTCAACATCGGAGCCGATCTTCTTCACAACTCCCACGGCTTGTACACCCGGGATGTAAGGCAAGTTAACACCTTTTCTAACTCCAGATATGTATTCGGCATCAAACCTGTTGAGTCCTACAGCAGTGTGCTCAACCAAAACTTCCCCTGCAGCGGGCTCACCCAATTCTATATTCGCAAACCTCATTACCTCGGGGCTGCCAGTTTTTTCGATAACAACAGCTTTTACCATAAGCCCTACCTAAACCCATACCACCATATTACACACAACTGTTAACAAAAGGCAAAGTACTCAAGCCTGCACTGTCGCAAATTACACACCGATACCTCAAATACATTAGTGTGTAGGACCATAAACTTACTCGTCTTGTGTTCGCTCTCCTACTGAGTTGTCTCTTCCCTTACGCTTCGTAATTCCGTAGTGAGTCTTAGAATTTCCCCTAACTCGGTAATGCTTTTTACCTTCATTAAAATTGCCGTTGCTTGAGTCCGCACGCACTGTAGTCCCTATGCTTCTGGGTCTTCTACTGGAACTACCCAACCGCTTATTGCTCAAACTCGATAATGTAGAAGCTTTTGTTTTGCGATGAGATGATTCCATAGGTTTCCTTGTGGTCACACCCCGGCTTCCGCTTACAGCACTCCTAACAGGTTTCCTGGGCACCGAGCCCTTCTCCGCTTTTTCTGTACTCATATCACCTTTATAAGCAACCACATCAATTGCTTGATCCGTATTATCTTTTGCTTTTCCACGCACATAAACAATTGGCGTCTCACACGTAGTACCCGAAAAATCACTACTGTCTTCTTCGGCTTTGCTTGTAACTTCTGGAGATCCAATCTCGGCGGTCTCTGAAGCTACACCGTCTCCCTTTGCAATCTTCTCCCTTTCCTGCGCAGCAATATCCTGCTTCTCACATGTAGAACTAGAAGGACAATCACTATCTTCCTGCGCCTTACTAGGAATCTCAGGCGCTTTAGTGTCTACAGGCTTTACTTTTGCAGCCTCTATCTCCGCATCACCTTCGCCTTTGGTGATATTAGAAACACCACCATCGGTAACTTTGGCTACCTCTGCCGGACTCTGTCTACTACTGGGACTACTCGCAGAAGGGGACTTTACAGCCATCTTCATTATTTCATCCCTGTTTCCCATGGCACTCATCATACCGTCGTCCATAATTATTACCTGGTCAACAGCGTTTAGTAGCTGCATCTTATGCGTAACAACGAATGTAGTGATAGCCATACGTTTCGCATACATCAGAGCCTGCACTAAACAGACCTCCGCTCTTCCATCTATATTTGCATTCGGTTCGTCCAAAACTAAAAGTTTTATATCGCCATAAAATGCCCTTGCCAAACCTAACATCTGCTTCTGACCGCCTGAAAGTACTACTCCACCATTGCCCACTATGGTGTCGTAGCCATTGGGTAACTGGAGTATCATCTCGTGAATTCCTGCAATTGTTGCAGCCTTAATGACTTTCTCTGGATCCGGATCGCTCACCATCCGAGCTATGTTAGTTTTTACTGATGCGTTAAAAAGCTCCACATCCTGCGGCAAATACCCAACGTACTTCCCAAAATCTTCCCTATTCCAAGTATACACATCTGCTCCGTCCAGCCTGACAACCCCGGAAATGGGCTTCCATACGCCTACAAGAAGTTTAACCAACGTAGACTTGCCCGAAGCACTAGCACCAATTATGCCTATGCTACTTCCTGGCTCTACAGAAAAAGAAACTCCCTTGATCGTGGGTTTTACCCCACCATAAGGAGTGAAAAATACTCTTTCCATCATAACACGCCCTTGGGGAACAGGTAATGTCATTGCCTGTTCCCTTCTTGGAGCTGCAAGCAACAATGACTGTAGTCTTCTGTAGGATATCCGCGCTGACTGCAGCATTTTCCAGGTATTTATGGACGCCTCAAACGGTGCCAAAGCTCGTCCCATCAGTATTGATGCGGCTATAATTCCCCCAGCTGTTTTTAAGCCATTGATTGCCAATAATGCCCCCACGCCTATAACGGAAATTTGCAATACAGAACGAGTAAACTTTGTCACTCCCATAATAGTGTTCGATCGGCTCTGTGATTTTATTTGCAATGCACGGTTTTGATCATTTCTGGCGGACCATTCAGTGACTATGTGTCTAATCATTCCCATCGCTTCAACGACCTCAGCATTCCTGCTGGCCACATCTATGTATCCTATATTACGTACATTCTCTTCGCTTGACTCCTGCATCACTTTTTTTGTGGAAACCTCGTTCCAAATCGCCATCAACACAAGTGTCACTATCCCCACTATTGCTATACAGCCCGTTACGGGGTGAATCATAAATATTGCAGCAAGATATACAACTGCCCAGGGCATATCAAATAAGGAGAATATGCCAAAGCCGGTGATAAAGCTTTTTACAGTCCCTAAATCTCTGATTACTTCTCCACTAGACGTCGATCCCTTTACAGATGTGAGACTTATAGCCCTGACTATCAAGTCTGGGGTTGCCTCCCTATCTATCCAATCCGCCACTTTTGCCATAGTGAGCGATCTGCATACATCCAGCAAGGAAGAACAGATTAACGCCGATAAGGTTACTATGCTGAGCATCATCAATGTTGATGCGCTACCGCTTGAAAGAACCCGGTCCAAAACTTGAGAAGTATACAACGGCAAAAATAGCGCCAAAATGTTGATTGCTGAACTGAACCAAAATACAAACCAAAATACGCTCTTGCATTTTTCTAAAGTCTGGTAAAGGACACTTTTTTTTAGCTCCTTCATCGCGGCAAAGCCGAACTTTACACCTTCCACAAATACCCCTATCTACCACGGAGAGCCCACAATAAATCACCCCCTACCGTTAGGCCTGGATATTACTATAAAAATTCACTTAGCATAAGGTAAATCAATGTTGTACATTGTACTTAGTAGGGTTACAATGCCCAAAAGTGCGGCTTTGGCTATGGGGTTGTTTGTTGTCGTTGTGTTGTCTCTTCTCACTGTCGTGTCGCTGATAGTGGGCGTTGTGCTTTCCTCCGCTGGTGGGAGTTTTTATGAAAAATACAAAAACAAAATAATGCTGCTCAGGGTTGTATTGCAGGCTATGGCCGTTGCTTCAGCTGTTTTTCTGATTAAGTAACTACCATGGGAGAGAGCCGTAAAACATTAACCAAAATCGTGGGGGTTCTTAACGTAACACCGGATTCATTTTCCGATGGTGGAAAGTTTTTTAATGTCGACGACGCTCTTCAGCATGCAAAAAGGCTTATAGCCGACGGGGCCGATGTTGTAGACGTGGGAGGAGAGTCTACAGCTCCTGGATCTACAGGCATAACTCAGGATGAGGAGTGGAGACGACTGGAGCATGTTTTGCCGGAAATAATATACATGTCCCACGGCGCTGGGGTAAAGGTAAGTGTCAACACAAGAAATGCAGAAACCGCAGAGTTAGCTGTGCGTCTTGGGGCTGATTATATAAACGATCAAGGCGGTTTGTCAGATCCCAACATGCCTGAAGTTATGGCTGGAAGTTCTGCCAAGATTATAGTAATGCATAATCTGGGAATACCAGCCTCTCGTGACAAAACTATGTCTTGTTCAACTGAGCATGTTGTAGATGAAATAATTGAATGGCTGAGAAACCGTGTTGATACATTGGTTGCCAAACAGATGAAGCGTGAAAGGATAATTGTAGATCCCGGCATAGGGTTCGGAAAAAAGCCCGAGCATTCGTGGCACATCATAAAGAACATTGTCAAGTTTAGGGAACTTGGGCTACCGGTGTACGTTGGGCATTCACGTAAGTCTGTGTTTTCCTCTATTAGTGCAGATGTATCTGGACGAGATATCCCAACAGCTCTGGTATCTGCGTTTCTCATGCTTAAGAATGTAGATTACCTAAGGATTCATGATGTTGCTCTTGCCAAAACCGCCGCGGAAGTGGTGAAGCATCTTTCTTAGTCATTATGCGCTGCATCTCTTAACTGGCTGTGAACTTTTGTGAATGCCTAGGTGCTTCAATGAGGCAAAGCGGGGTAACACGGCAAAAAACTCTTCCTTGCGAGTTGAGGTCGAACGAAGCATGTGATACCCGCAACTGCGTACTGTCTCACACATGGTGTTTAATATGGCAGAGCCATAACGTAACGTGTAGCTACTCGGTTGGAGCGGGCAGTTTGGAAAACAGTAAAATCTACTTTTCATAACAACTGCAACAAATAGTAACTTGCTTTTTATGTTTTTCCACAGCAAGTTTACTCCTGCGGGAACGTGGGGATATTGGCTTTAGCGCGGTGTGGGGAGACGCGGTAATGTTGGAAGAATGTAGAATGAGACTGCAATAAAAGCAAGTGTGTAGATCTCTCATTTCATGCGTACATAAGGTTTGGGTGAGGTACTTACGGGCACACTGATCTTTGCTACTAAGACACTGTAATGCAAATACGCTGTTCTGAAAAAATCAAGCAAAATAGAGAATGAGCGTTCGTACGATAACTCCACACAATGTGTTGTACATGCAAAAGTTATCTGCGAATACATTGCGGCGCTCTCGTAGGGAAAAACAACGAGATTCGGCATTATTTGTTTCTTTAAAAATTATGAAGCGGAGAAAGTTCAGCTTCCTTCTCGGAGATTATCTATTTCACAAAACGTGGTATGCATTTAGTAATTGCATTTATGCTTCCGCGTGAGAGGGGAATAATTAAAGTAGTTTCCACAGTGCAACAATATGGTAGGGCTACTGTTACGTACGCAACCGTTCCGGTGGCATATCTGGAAAATAACAACACAAATAACTAGGGGTTGTTTGCTTATAGAATTCCATTTCTAACTTTCTTAAACACATAAAAGGTGACTTTTTTAAATATCACTGGACAGTACCCTTTTGCTTTTTATTTCCATTAGTAGTAACATTTTCGGAATTTATTAAAAATAAGCACGAATGCCAAAACGCACAGACATAAAAAAAATTATGATAATAGGAGCTGGCCCTATAGTAATAGGCCAAGCGTGCGAATTTGATTACTCAGGAACACAGGCATGTAAAGCGTTAAAGGAAGAAGGCTATGGCACTATTCTCGTAAACTCTAACCCCGCAACGATAATGACAGACCCCGATCTCGCCGACTCAACTTATGTCGAGCCAATCACCAAAGAATTCATAGAGCAGATAATTATCAAGGATAGGCCCGAAGCAATATTAGCAACAGTGGGTGGACAAACAGTGCTAAACGTTGCATTGGAGCTACAAGACAGCGGCGTGTTGTCAAAATACAATGTTGAGCTATTAGGTACAAGTCCTACTGCAATAAGAAAGGCCGAGGACCGCGGGTTGTTTCGTGAAGTCATTAATAAAATTGGCGCCAAATGCCCCAAGAGCACAGTGATAAGAGACGGGGATCCTATAGCCCCAGTGCTCGAGTATATAGGTCTTCCTGCAATAATAAGACCATCTTTCACCTTGGGAGGCATAGGAGGGGGAATAGCCAGAACTAAAGAGGAATTTTACAATGCAGTTCAGAGGGGATTCGTCATGTCACCAACCGCTGAGGTACAGGTTGATGAATCTATTATGGGATGGAAAGAATTCGAAATGGAAGTTATGCGCGACTGCAGAGATAACTGTATCGTTGTATGCTCGATAGAAAATATTGACCCCATGGGTGTTCACACAGGAGACAGTATAACCGTAGCCCCTGCAATTACCCTACGTGACGAAGAATATCAAAAAATGAGGAATATATCTTTCGACGTTCTCAGGGAGATAGGAGTGGAAACTGGCGGATCAAATGTCCAATTTGCGGTAAATCCACAAAAAGATGGCGAAATAGTGGTCATTGAAATGAACCCAAGGGTTTCCAGATCTTCAGCGCTTGCATCTAAAGCCACAGGATTTCCAATAGCCAAAATCGCTGCAAAGTTGGCTGTAGGATATACACTGGACGAAATAGTAAATTACTGCACAACGTTCATTCCAGCTTCTTTCGAGCCTGTTATGGATTACGTTGTCGTCAAAATTCCCAGGTTTGATTTCGCAAAGTTTAGAGTGCCTGATCAGGCATTATCAACATCAATGAAATCCGTGGGTGAAGTGATGGCCATAGGCAGGTCATTCCCAGAGGCAATGCAGAAAGCTCTATGCTCCTTAGAAGTCGGCTATACAGGATTCAATGAAGTTTTTGAAAAAAACACAGATCTAGATCAAGTATGTGCCAAATTGGCAGACCCCTCTCCGGGAAGAATTTTAATGATTGCTGACGCACTGCGTATGGGTGTAAGCATGGAAAAAATAAATGAAATCACAAGCTACGACCCCTGGTTTCTGCAACAAATAGCACTAATAGTGCACTGTGAGAAAAGCGTAAGACAGCATGGCTTACCAAAAACAAAAGAGGACCTACTATACTTAAAGAAAATGGGGTTTTCTGACGCTAGATTAGCGGAGTTGTGTGATGTGGAAGAAGAAAACATAGAGGACTTGCGGTATAAGTTGTCCGTTCTCCCAGTATACAAGCGAATAGACACATGTGCAGGAGAATTTAGAACAAATACAGCTTACATGTACGGATGCTATGAAGGCGATGCTTTTAACGCCCCTGAATGTGAGTCGGGTGTCACCGATGTTGATAAGGTAATAATTCTCGGTAGTGGCCCAAATCGTATAGGACAGGGAATTGAATTTGACTACACGTGCGTGCACGCCGCATTCACGGTTAAACAGATGGGATTAGAAGCAATAATGATCAACTGCAATCCAGAAACTGTATCAACCGACTATGACATATCAGATAGATTATACTTCTCCCCTGTATCTAGAGAATGCGTCTTAGACATTATAAGGAATGAGTCAAGTAGCTCAGCCTCTGTTAAGGTTATTGTGCAACTTGGGGGACAAACTCCCTTGAAACTGGCAAAGGTTTTACAAGAAAAGTCAATAGATGTCATAGGAACCGCTTTCGAATCGATTGACCTCGCGGAAGATCGAATGAAATTTAAAAAATTGCTGGCAGATTTAGGACTAAAACAGCCACATAGCATTACTTGCGATTCTGCAGAAGAGGCACTAGCGAACGTAGAACAGGTAGGATATCCAGCGTTGCTTCGTCCCTCTTATGTTCTAGGGGGTCAGTTTATGTCAATAATAAGAGACACTGATGCGCTTTTGTCATACCTGGAGCACAACAAACGCGTGTTTAATGCTGGGTCACTCCTCATAGATAAATTCCTAAACGAAGCAATAGAAGTCGATGTTGACGCCATATGCGATGGCTCCAATGTATACATAGCAGGAATAATGGAACATGTAGAAGAGGCTGGAATACACTCGGGCGATTCAGCATGCTCCTTCCCGCCCTACTCACTAGACAAAGGCATAATTGACCTTATAGCACAAAGCACAAAAAAGGTTGCCCTAGCACTAAACGTAGTAGGCCTGCTGAATGTACAGTATGCAATACAAGATAACGAAGTATATGTGCTAGAAGTAAATCCCAGAGCAAGCAGAACTATCCCGTTTATTTCTAAAGCTTCAGGAGTCCCTGTGGCAAAGCTTGCCACATCAGTGATGTTGGGAAAAAAGCTAGCCATAGCCCCTGAAGTAAGTAAAACAAGTTACACAGCGGTAAAGGAAGCAGTTTTCTCTTTTTCCAGATTTGCAAGCATAGACCCGCTGCTCGGACCTGAAATGAAGTCGACAGGTGAGGTTATGGGAATAGACAAAACATTTGGCATGGCGTTCATAAAATCGCAAGTAGCCGCCGGATACGAATTACCAACTTCGGGAAAAGTATTTATTTCAGTAAAAAACGACGATAAACCCGCAAGCGAATTGATAGCAAGAGAATTGACGGAGCTGGGATTTGAAATCCTTTCTACAACGGGAACCGCAAAGTATCTCAATGACAGAAAGATCCCAGCAAAACACGTAAACAAAGTCCGGGAAGGCAGCGTTCACATAGTAGACATGTTAAACAACAACGAGATCTCTCTGGTAATAAACACTTCAGAGGGCATCAAAACCGTATCAGAGAGCGCCGACATCCGAAGGACTGCCATAATGAGAAAAATACCTCACAGCACTACCATATCTGCAGCAAAAGCATCGGTGCTTGCCATTAAGGCCCTGGCCACCGGAAACACTACAACTGTTAAATCTATACAGGAGTACCACAAGGAAAATCTAAAGTCCCAGAAGAGACACGAAACGGAGTGACGGACGCAACACCGATGCGAAAGGACCCCACAGCGTTGTCAAAAAAAAGGAGTGCTACTCTTCCTTAGCTTTTGCAGTAGTAGTAGCGCCGTACACCGCCCTCTCCAATTTGAGAATTCTTCTTTTTACTGCCCTAAGCTCTTCTCTTATCTCTTCTCTCAGCTCGTCCACGACGCTTGCGACAACAGAACTCCCTTCCCCGGATGCAATCTGCCCAACACTTGCGCCATCTTGCTGTATACCAGACGCTAAAACCTTTTCTTGCATTTTCATTATGGAAGCAACCACATCATCGAACTTCCCCTCTCCGAAGACTTCCTTAACGCTTCCAATGCACTGCTTTATAATCTCCTTGTACTCGTCACTTTCTGACATAATTTTTCACCGAAAATGCTCTTCCATGGCTATAACGGTAGCACGATGCCCACAATGTGTCAATCGCTAACTTATACAACAGATACACACATGGGACAGATATTGCCAACAATTGCCGCTATAATCAGGTTAAAATGTAAACTAATTTCACACCACTAAACCACGCAACCGTGCCAGAACAATTTATTTCCGCTTTCCAGACGAACAAGAACCCGACACCCGAATTTGGAAACCTTGAGAAGAATGAAAAACATCAGTCGGGTGAAACCATTTTCATGGGGTCTACTATTCTATCAAACTCTTCCATGCTGACTAAGCCAAGTGTGTTGGCAGCTTCTTTCAGTGTTACACGATTCTCAAACGCATATTTTGATATCTTGGCTGCGTTGTCATAGCCAATGTGCCTGTTAAGCGCCGTTACCAACATAAGTGATTTTTCCAGAAGGTCAGCTATGCGTTCCTGGTCGGGTTTTATGCCATCAACACATTTCCGTGCGAAATTCAATGATGCTTCCGACAGAAGCTGTATTGATTGTAGAACGTTATAGATGATAACTGGCTTGAAAACATTGAGTTCAAAATGTCCGTTTGCTCCACCTACTGTGACCGTTAAATGGTTTCCCATAACCTGCGCACACACCATAGTAAGAGCCTCACACTGAGTGGGGTTAACTTTACCGGGCATTATCGAAGATCCTGGTTCATTTGCCTGAAGAACTATCTCCCCAATGCCACACCTCGGCCCCGAAGCTAACAGCCTGATATCATTTGCTATCTTCATTAGGCCAACAGCCAAAGTGTTCAGAGAACCACTCAATTCCACCAGAGCATCGTGGGTAGCAAGAGCCTCAAACTTGTTCTCAGCGCTCACAAATCCCAAACTAGTAATGCGTGCTACCTCCGCGGCAAAATCCTCAGCAAATCCTTTCTTTGTATTCAGCCCAGTGCCTACGGCAGTGCCACCTTGAGCCAGCTGATGTATATCTCCCATAGCAGACTCAATGCGCCCTATGCCCTTTGTGATCTGGCACTCGTACCCAGAAAACTCCTGGCCCAAGAACAAGGGAGTAGCATCTTGCAGATGTGTTCTGCCAACCTTAACTATGCCCGCAAATTCATCAACTTTTCTGTGCAATGCTTCCCGGAGAACACGCAGATTAGGCAACAAATTCCTTTCTACTTCAACCGCAACCGCAATGTGCATAGCTGTTGGAAACACGTCGTTTGATGACTGAGAACAATTTACATGATCATTAGGATGAATAGGGTTCTTGCTTCCCATCGTCCCCCCTAGCATTTCTATGGCCCTATTGGCAATCACCTCATTTGCGTTCATGTTGGTCTGTGTGCCGGAACCAGTCTGCCATATTACTAGAGGAAACTCTGAGTCCAACTTACCCTCTATGACTTCGAGCGCAGCAGCACATATTGCCTCTCCCAGAGACTTATCAAGACTGCCGTTACCCATGTTTGCTCTCGCAGCCGCGAGTTTGACAACACCCAACGCCCTTATGAGGGGGAGCGGCATTCTCTCTGAGCCTATTTCAAAATTTAATATGGAACGTTGTGTTTGGGCACCCCAGTATCTATCAGAAGGCACTTCGATCTTTCCCATGCTATCAGACTCAATCCGCACACTCATAACACAACCTATTTGACACAAGAACGGGCCATTTATATAGCTACTTTCCCGTTGAGTCTACAACAAGACCGACTCACAAAAGTTAATAGAGTTTTTGCAATACGGACCCAGCGAAGTTATTATCAAGACCTGTAAAATTCAAAGAGCCGTTCACAGCGTGGTGAAAGTACTGATAACTGCTGGATCAACGAGAGAAAACATAGATCCTATTCGCTACATAAGCAGTGGCTCTTCCGGAAAACAGGGCTACGCCCTCGCTGAATGCATGGCAAAAATCGGGTGGAATGTTAGACTCGTGTCTTGTGAGGTAAATATAAAACCGCAACTGGACTTGTATGAAGTATTGCATGTGAATACATCAGCACAAATGTTGGATGCTTGCTTGTCTCTTCTACCTGTGGATGTTGCAATTTTTACTGCTGCCGTAACAGACTGGGTACCATATCCGCAAAACCGTAAGCTAAAAAAGAACGCTATAGACAACATACACATGCTCCATAGCCCTGATATAGTTAGATGCGTGAGTGTGAACAGACACAGGCCTAAACTAGTAATCGGCTTTTGTCTGGAATCAGAAAACTTGCTAGAATCTGCTAGAAGTAAGCTGTTGTACAAAAAGTGCGACTGGATCATAGCCAACCATTTTTATGTCAAGGATGGAGAGCCCGTAATGGGAAGTGATTACAACAAGGTGTTTCTTGTCACTAAAAATTCGGTCAAACCCTTACAAATGATGACAAAAGCCAAAGTTGCAGAGGTAGTAATGGAAGAAATAATTGACTACTTGAAAAACTTTACTATACGCTAGCTAAATTTCTGCCTCAGGCGATTATTGTGTTCAACAACAAACAAACTTGGTCCTTGTTGGAAAACGGGCAACATGATGAGTACATAGTAGCATACGTGAATGCAAGAGTAGTAGACCCTGAATCTCGAACTGATTATCCCGGTTATTTAATAACTTCTGGAAAGAAGATTGCTGACTTTGGACAAGGACGAATACCGGATACTCTCAGTACTAAAGCCAACGAAGTCATCGACTGTGGAGGACATATAATAATGCCGGGTATTGTGGACATCCATGTTCATCTGCGCGAACCGGGCGGGGAGCATAAGGAGACTATCGATACAGGTAGCAGATCTGCTGCAGCTGGCGGTATTACCACCGTAGTATGTCAACCTAATACAGTTCCACGTATTGAAAACGTTCTCGTTGCCAAATACTTAAGAATGCGCTCCATAGAAAGCTCATGTGTGAACATTGAGTTTTACGGTGCAATCACGCGTTCGGACGGTGCCCTCTGTGATATGGCATCCCTAAAAGATGCCGGGGCTCTCGGTTTCACGGATGACGGTTTGCCTGTCATGAACGCATTATCAATGAAGCGGGCATTTGAGTATGCTAAAGAACTTGGTGTACTAGTAGCCCAACATGCCGAAGATTGCAATCTATCTAATGGAGGATGCATTAATGACGGAATGGTATCCCGTGAATTGGGTTTGAGAGGCATACCAGATATATCGGAAAGCATCATGGTCAATAGAGACATACAGCTACTTCGGGAAGTTCCTGGAGCGCACTATCATGTGCTGCACATCTCAACAAAAAAAGCTCTTAATGCTGTTAAGCATGCAAAAGAAGAGGGTCTGAACATATCGTGTGAGGTGGCGCCGCACCATTTTGTACTTAATGAAACGGCAGTTCTCGAACATGGTTCTATGGCCAAAATGAATCCCCCGCTACGCACAGAGGAAGACCGTATAAGTATGATAGATGGCATAAAAGATGGAGTTATTGACTGCATCGCTACAGATCACGCTCCACATGATTTTCAGGATAAAACACAACCAATAGACTGTTGCTCCTTTGGGATAGTAGGGTTGGAAACCCTTTTGCCGCTAACACTGGAACTGTATCACAATGAAGGCATAGATCTATTAGACGTTCTTTCAAAACTCACAAACAGACCCGCAGATATAATCAAGGTGCCAAGAGGTCGTATATCACGAGGAGCTGTAGCGGACTTGGTTGTTTTCGATCTTGATTTTCAATGGAAAATAGACACAGCACGGTTTTCCAGTAAATCGCAAAATTCCCCATTCCATGGACGAGTGGTTAGAGGTAAAGTGTTGCGCACAGTAGTCGCGGGAAAAACCGTATACAATTCCGGGGCATTACATGTGTCTTAAAAAACTGGCCACCCGACACAGTGGTTAGTGTAGTACTCATGGCGTGGGACCCGTTTCATACATCGGGAAACGACTTGTATGCCGCTTCACACAAGATGTAACCAAGCACATGCTCTTCTTCCTGTAAATGCCGTGCAATGTTCTTCCATACCCAATTATTACAACAAAATAAAAAATCCACCGTGATTACCTTTGTACCCCAGCAGGCTACATTAATATAGTGGATAACAGCACTCATGCAAACTGCAACCATACGATAGAAACGTACATCATCCAAATGGTGCATCTTATCCCTGGCATTTTGAATATCCTTGAAATAACATTGACGTATATAAAAATTTTGCTTTCTGCTGCACAATTCTTAGACGGTAAAGCAGCAAATCCCGAAATTATCTCGATCATTCTCCATGCAATTTGACTCAATTACATGCCTTCACACCAATGTCACTGCTAAAGAGTGTGCCTAATGCACACAATAAATATGCTGCACTGACGACACTATTACCAGTTTACAACAGCAATTCCATAACCCAAACAGACCCTGTCCCACATGCACCTCTACCTTATAAATGACAGCCACACCGTGTATACAGCTTTACTTTAGCTCTCAGGCAGAAAAGACTTTGTAGAATTCCCTCTCTAGAACTTCATCAAACTGTTCAAAGGATATATTCTTACCCAATGCTTTGGTGGAAGTAACACCAAAGTCTGCAATTCCGCACGGAACAATTCCTGAATAATGGGAGAGGTCGGGACAAATATTCACTGCAACACCATGATACGTTACCCAGCGACGCAATCTAATTCCGAAGGCAGCAATCTTTTTGCTCTGCTCACCATATCTCACCCATACACCAACGTTATCACCGCTAAAGTAGCTGTCGATTGAAAATTCATTGAGTGTATTTATTATCCACTGACCCAAATTCCTTACGTATAAACGTACATCACAGCTTTCTCTTTTCTTCAGATCAAGCATTACATAGATAACTCTCTGTCCTGGCCCGTGGTAAGAGTACTTACCCCCACGGGTGGTTTTTACCACAGGGAACCGATCACATACCAGAAGCTCTTCAGGCTTTGCGCTTGTACCAGCAGTGTAGACGGGATTGTGCTCCAACAACCATACAAGTTCTGATTTCTGATTACTTATTATCTTATCTACTCTGGAGAGCATAGCCTCTAAAGCCACGTCGTATTCCAGTGGCTCCCTGGAGACCTTCCACTCAACACACACAAAAAACCTTTTTATCTAATGACCAGTCCCGCATACTATGTACTAAGATGTTGTACGTCAACCTCCTCCCCTTTCACAACAGTCCGTGTGTTTTGAAACTATAATGTCTTCTAGGAGTAACAATAATGTGATCTACCAGAACTATATTCATGTTGCTGCATGCCTCTCTGAGCCTATTAGTCACCTGTATGTCGGCACTAGAAGGAGTTGGGTCACCGCTTGGATGGTTATGAGATACTACTATGTGAACAGCGCTATGCATCAGTGACTTTCTCACCACTTCCCTCACATATACAGGTGTTTCATCAACCGTTCCTGTGTTATGTACTTCATCAGCGATAATGCCGTACCTCTTATTGAGGTACAGAACCAAAAAATTCTCTACTCTCGAATTTCCTATTCGCGCTCTTAGGTAGCACAGAAGACTTTTCCACTTATCCACTACTACGCATTCGGTAATATTACCTTTTAATATCCTTATCATTGCCTCCCTAACACATATGATAGCAGTGGCGGCGGTTTCTCCTATGTCTTTCACTCCTTTTAGTTCATCAATATCAGCATAAAACACGCCAGAAAGGCTCCCGAAATGCTCTAACAATCGTCTAGCAATGGGTTTGAGGTCTATTCTGCTACGCGCTGAGCATAAGATAAGTTCCAGTAACTCATAGTCTAGTACTCCTTTGCCATTATCCCGTAACAGTTTTTCCCGCAGTCTAGCTCTATGACCACATTGTTGTTTTTTACGTTCCTGATTCAGGCTATTACACATACCAATTCTGCGTAATTTTTCTGCGCTTAAGTATGGAAAAATATAAAAAATTAACTACATATTTTTTCCACTAAAACTGCATTAAACAATATCCAAAAAAACAGTTTTTGCGCTACCAATCCTGAGAAGCTTACATGCACTTTAAAACTAAAAAAATGCCCAAGCAGCACTTGAAATTCAATTTAGCGACACTTATATACCACTAGAGTTATTGTGACGTCTATGGTGGTCACTCGTGTTTGGAGGATAGTTTATGAATCTAGCTATGTTGCATGATAATGTGTTGGTGGAGGCTTGTGAGGACACTAATCCTAGCTCCCCTATCCAACTCCCAGATTCCGCAAAAAAGAAGCCTACCAAGGGAAAGGTGGTGTCTGTTGGACCAGGAACGCCCAACAGTGATGGCAAAGTTGTGCCTATGTCTGTCAAGGTGGGTGATCATGTGTTTTACCGCCAGTGGGCTGGAAACGAATTAGAGTTTGACGGCAAGAAGCTTATAGTGCTCAAGGAAAGCGACATAATAGCTAAGGAAGTGTAGCCAAAATTTTGTTTTTGTCTTGCTGGTTTGGAATTTAGGATGCCCTGCAAGATAGTTTGAAAGTTTAAAGTTTAGGAGGTTGGGAATGTCAAATACGGTAGTCACGGGTGAGGTATTAGATAAGGCTATAAGGGAGGTGATACGTACTCTAGAAGACGCGGTAGGCTGTACTGCAGGCCCTAAAGGGCTCACTGTAGCAATTAGTAAGCCTTATGGATCTCCAGAGATCACAAAAGACGGCTATAAAGTGATGAAGAGCATCAAGCCTGAGGAGCCGCTTGCTGCAGCAATAGCAAGTATAATTACTCAAAGTGCGTCTCAGTGTAATGATAAGGTGGGTGACGGAACTACTACATGTTCAATACTAACAGCAAAGGTCATAGAAGAAGTATCTAAGGCCAAAGCTGCTGGATCGGATATAGTAAGCATAAGAAGTGGGATACTGAAAGCAAAAGAAGCTGTACTTGCCTCTTTGATGTCCATGCGCCGTGAAGTAGAAGAAGAAGAAATTGCTCAGGTTGCTACTATATCTGCCAATGGTGATAAGAACATCGGTAGCAAAATCGCTCAGTGCGTTAAGGAAGTGGGAAGAGACGGTGTAATCACAGTTGAAGAAAGTAAAGGTTTTAAGGACCTGGAAGTTGAGAAAACAGACGGTATGCAGTTTGACCGCGGATATCTCTCGCCCTACTTTGTGACTAACGCTGAGAAGATGTTGGTGGAATTTGAAAATCCGTACATATTCCTAACAGAAAAGAAAATAAACCTTGTTCAGAATATACTTCCCATATTGGAGAACGTTGCTAGATCAGGAAGACCACTGTTGATCATTGCTGAGGATGTTGAGGGCGAGGCTTTGAGTACTCTGGTGCTTAACAAGTTGCGCGGTGGGCTGCAGGTAGCTGCTGTGAAGGCTCCAGGATTTGGTGATAGAAGAAAAGACATGCTTGGTGATATTGCTGTGATAGCTGGGGCTAAGTATGTGGTGAATGATGAGCTTGCAGTAAAAATGGAGGATATAACTCTCAGCGATCTTGGGACTGCTAAGAATGTTCGTATCACTAAGGACACAACTACGATCATAGGTAGCGTGGATTGCAATTCCGAAAGTATCACTAGTAGAACAAATCAGATCAAAGCACAGATAGAGTCTTCCTCTTCTGATTATGACAGAGAAAAACTTAAGGAACGTTTGGCGAAGCTTTGCGGCGGAGTAGCGGTGCTTAAGGTTGGCGGATCTAGTGAAGTAGAAGTGAAGGAACGTAAGGACCGGGTTGAAGATGCGTTACATGCGACTAGAGCTGCTGTAGAGGAAGGTGTTGTTCCAGGTGGTGGGGCTGCTTTGCTTTACACTTTGTCATCTCTTGACAACCTAAAGGGAAAGAATGATGACGAGCAGTGGGGTATTGACATTATTCGTCGTGCTGCATGTGCGCCCATAAAGAGAATCATAAAGAACTCCGGTTCGGAAGATGCTCCTTGTGTGATTCAGCATTTGTTGAAACAGAACGATAAGGAACTTATCTACAACGTTGATACCATGAATTACGCAAATGCTTTCACTTCCGGGGTTATGGATCCTCTGAAGGTTGTAAGAATTGCGTTCGACTTGGCTGTGTCACTGGCTGCGGTATTTATGACGCTGAACGCTGTTGTTGTTGACATTCCAAGCAAAAATGATGCAGCTGGTAACGGAGCTGGTGGTATGGGCGGAATGGGTGGTATGGGTGGTTTCTAACCAACACCCAATCGTTGTTCCAGGTCTACTGTAAGGTTGCTCTGTAGTTATATGGGCGTCGTGCTCACCGCTAGGGGTGGGCGCGACGCCTTTTTCATTCTTTCATAAGAAGGGCGGTATTGTGTGTTAACCTTGAAGCAACGGTATCCATTATAGATAGGCCTATGAGAGAGAGCCAAGTATGTTGTTCGTGATTTGCCTGTCCAATGAAGCAAATGCATAATACAAAAATTCTTCCCTTATTTCGGGTTTTTTAGAGCTGAAGCTGACTTGTTGCATAGGGAACGGTGATTTCACTATGTTATTTGCGTGGTTATTGGAATTATCAAACACACAAAGAAAAGAAACGTTCGCCGATAAGCTTACATAAACGGTGAGTACGTTTTCCCAGCAAGATGGGCATCCTGTGTACGATAAAACTTCGCGTACATCACGAAACAACCGAAGCCGCTAAGGCGCTCAACCAGAAACATTGTTATGAAAATACACTGGCGCTGTATAACAGCAACAAAGCAACAGAGCGCCCATACCATGCCTTACCCTAAACACAGAAGCATCGTTTCACCTATGGCGTGCCAAGTTGAAATACTTGCCCTGTCACACTGCACTCCGGAGACGCAAGCTCTACAAATTTTTCCGTGATATCATCAGGTGACGGCAATTTAGATTCTTCTTGCGCGGGAAAAATCGCAGAGTAGATACTACTGTCTACAGGCCCCGGATACACTGCATTGACGCAAAGCTTACTATGCTTTGTCTCCGAAGCATATACCTGAACCAATGCCTCTAGTGCAGCCTTGCTCGTGGCATAAGGAGCAAAATAGGAATAGTTGAGCAACATCTTAGTCGCCTCTGATGTGACAAAAATAGCCCGCCCGGCACTAGAGCCCTTAAGAAGCGCGTCAAAATGCCGTATTATGTACCAATTGGCGGAAAGATTCACACCCATTATCTCCTTCCACTTTGAGATCTCGCACTCCTGAACTGGAGCCAAATTTCCAAGAACCGCAGCAGTAGACACGAGAATGTCAAGGCACCCGAACTTATTCCCTATAGATAACGCGAGATTAGCGACGCTTTCATAATCTTGAATGTCAATAGGCGCCAACATTGCGGCCCCACCAATGCCCTGTATGCTGTCGTAGAGAGCCTTCATTCTACCTATGTCTCGAGCTGCCAGCACAACGCTCGCGCCTTCTGCCGCAAATCTCCTTGCCACGGCCGACCCTATGCTCCCTGAGGCACCAGTAACCAACGCAACCCTACCCTGCAAGAGACCACCCATACACAGTATCACGCAACACAATACAGGTCCGCATCGTACTTCCTATTGAAACTATTGACAAGAAAAATAGTTTCCCGGAACACAACTTGACACATCAATGCAAGTGTGATTTTAGACACCAATACATGTAAAATTTTATTTCGTTCGTTGGTTTTACCGTTAAATTTTTTCGGAGGAATACCTATCTATTTAAAAGATATTCATTTTTATGGTGAAGTATGGCAATGGACCTCAACAAGTTTACCGAAAAGGCAAAAAGTTTCGTCATGCAGGCCCAGGTGTTTGCAATTTCGGAAGGGCATCAGTCGCTTTTACCTGAACACCTTCTAAAAGTGATGCTTGATGAAAAAGGCGATATGGCTGAGAATCTGATATCGTCATGTGGGTGCGACATTGCCGAAATAAAGGGGGCACTGAGACAACATCTTGCCAAATTGCCTGTAGTGAGCGGATCAGGTAGTGGACATCTTAGCCTATCCAGAGAAATAGCACAAATATTGGAAGAATCGGTAAGTCTTGCTGAAAGAAATAAAGATACTTATGTCACTACAGAAAGGCTGCTTCAGGCGCTTGTCATTGTGGACAGCAATATCTCCAGGGTTTTAAACAAATCCGGGGTGAATGCCCAAAAATTAAACATATTGATAGAGAAAATGCGTGATGGAGCTACTGCGGAAAGCGCAACTGCAGAAAGTCAGTTCGATGCTCTTAGAAAATACACGCATGACCTTACGGAACAGGCTTCGCGTGGGAAAATGGACCCGGTAATAGGAAGGAGTGATGAAACAAGAAGACTTATTCAAGTACTATCACGTAGAACAAAAAATAATCCTGCTCTAATAGGTGATCCAGGAGTTGGTAAAAGCGCTATTGTAGAAGGATTGGTACAGGCTATAGTAGCGGGAAATGTGCCTCTTTGGCTTAAAGAGGCCAAAGTTTTATCTCTTGATTTGGCAGCATTAATAGCAGGAACAAAGTATCGAGGTGAGTTTGAAGAACGACTGAAAGCGGTGCTATCCAAGATAATCTCATCTAATGGCAAGATTGTACTATTCATAGACGAGCTGCATATGCTTGTAGGAGCAGGATCAACTGGTGGGTGCATGGATGCATCAAATATATTAAAGCCTGTTCTTGCACGAGGAGAATTACGCTGTATTGGCGCGACAACTCTAGATGAATACAGGGAACATATAGAAAAAGACCCTGCCCTAGCCAGAAGATTTCAGACAGTGTTTGTTGCCGAGCCTAGCATAGCTGACACTGTATCTATATTGAGAGGCATCAAGGAAAAGTACGAATTACATCATGGCATAAGAATTACTGACAGCGCTCTCGTAGCTGCAGCAAATTTATCGAGCAGATATATACCTGACAGGTTCCTTCCAGATAAGGCTATAGATCTTATAGATGAAGCCGCTAGTAGAGCCAGAATAGAGATAGACAGTAAGCCAGAAGTTATTGACAGCATGGATCGCAAGATTATGCAGTTAAAAATAGAGTACGAAGCACTAAAAAACGAGAACACTGATGCTGCAAAACAACGCATGGCAGAATTAAGCAAGGAATTAGAAAAGCTTGATGCAGAAGCTGCGGATTTGAATAGTAAGTGGAAGTCAGAAAAGTTGAAAATAGCAAAAATGCAGGAACTAACTGAGACTTTGGACAGTGCGCGTATTGAGTTAGAACAGTCACAAAGACAGGGGAATCTATCTAGGGCTGGTGAACTCTTGTATGGAATTATTCCTTCTTTAGAAGCAGAGCTCAAAAAGCATGAAGAAGTTGATGGAACTCTGCTGAGAAAAGAAGTGGGAGCTAATGATGTTGCCGCAATTGTATCCCGATGGACCGGTATTCCCGTGGACAATGTTATAAACAGCGAAAAAGAAAAGCTGTTGCACATGGAAAAAGAATTACAAAAGGTTGTTGTGGGACAAGACGAAGCTGTGGCAGCAGTGAGCAATGCTGTTCGTAGGTCACGCGCTGGAGTTCAAGACTCGCAACGCCCCATGGGTTCGTTTTTGTTTTTAGGCCCTACAGGGGTAGGAAAAACAGAACTAACAAAAGCTTTAAGTGAGTTTCTTTTTGACTCGCGCTCCGCGTTGTTGCGTTTCGATATGTCAGAGTTCATGGAAAAGCATTCCGTAGCTAAACTAATAGGTGCTCCACCGGGCTACGTTGGATACGAGCAAGGAGGACTGTTAACAGAAGCGGTACGTAGACGGCCTTACCAGGTTATCCTGTTTGATGAAATTGAAAAGGCGCACTCGGACATATTCAATCTACTGCTACAGGTGTTAGATGAAGGAAGGTTAACCGATAGTAAGGGAAATCTAGTAAATTTCAAAAACACGATATTGGTTTTAACATCCAACATCGGTCAGGAGATTCTGGTAAATAGTTCGGCGGATAGCAATAATCCAGAGGTCAGGGAAACTGTGTTAGGAATGCTAAGAATGTCCTTTCGTCCTGAATTCTTGAACAGGTTAGATGAAATAATGATATTTAATAGACTCACTAAAGAGAATATTGAACGCATAGTGGATGTACAACTTCAGCATCTACAAAAAATTGTAGGAGAAAAAGGCATAATTATTTCTCTGAGCCCAGAAGCAAAAAAATGGTTAGTTGAACATGGGTATGATGTGGCATATGGAGCACGACCTCTGAAGAGGCTTATGCAACAACACATACAGAATCAACTTGCACACCTTCTGTTGGAAGATAAAATCGAGCCTGGAAGCACACTTGAGGTACACGAAGAGGGCGACTCCCTGGTCATCACAAAGGTACCCCAGTAGCCCCGGTATTATGCACAGAATCTGCAGAGCTCTCCATTCCAACTGTGTTCTACTCGGCCCTACTAGCTGTTACAGCGAGGGGGCCGAACATGATCTAGTGATTTTTCTTCGTTACAACAAAAGGGGATAGCGTCTGCGTGCTTGAAAAACACAGGAGGAGAAAACTCACTATCCTTAATGCCATCGCGAGCTGAGCCCTTCCGCTGCACTTTTTCTCCCAACCAGTCCACAGCATGAATAACTCCGGATGTAACCATATGCAACACCCCCGCATTGGAGATCTGGCATTCCAGTTTATCGTCATTAATGACAATGTTCTCCCATCTCCTCTCCCTATTCCCCAGATGCACTCTATAAGATATTGCTAAAAAGTCGTGCACGGCCGTAGCAACTATGAAGCCTGCCGAACTTATGAGTCCGACAAGTACCGCTGAGCCCCCTATTGAATGATGGTGTACCACCTTAAATTTTGTCAACGCACTAAATATTCCGTAAAACACCAAGCTAAATACAAGAAAATTGTCTAGGAAAATTTCTGAGTACACCCACGCTCTTCTCGCTATGGCAGATGCTTTTTTATTGCCATAAACTTTTAATAACGCATCAGATATCTGCCAAAATATTGCTGGAACAAGCAATGTTGCAGAAAACATCCTCCTAAAAGCATCATATCTAAACCTGTTTTTTTCACATTCCCACCCTCTACTCAAAAGCTTTGCTTTTTTTCGGAATATATCACACACACAATTCACTGCTACTGTAAGTAGACCAAACTTGAGCACGGAACTTGCGATGCTATCTGATATTTCCCTTGAAGAATCATAAATATTTTTGCTTATCTCATAATAGCAAAACGTTACCGCAACAAAAAGGATGAGTGCTGAAACCAAAACCCCACTTAAAAGAGCAACACCCGCACTATCTGCACGTAATTTCACCAAAGAAGTGGCGCTAAAAAACCTGTCAAACATCAGAGCTATAGCGCATATTACTATCGTGTTAGACAGCAAAACATGAGAGGAAACCCCCAAAAGCCTAGAAACAGATAAGGCCATTCTCTTTTTCTTTTCCAGGAAAAGCTTACAAAGCAAAGCAAAGCAAGAAGGAAGCACCAGCAGGTATGATGTGCTGTAAATGTATATGTCATATATTAAGTCCGCTCCGTAACGTTTCTTATACGGCTTGCTTTCGGAAATAAAAAGAGGCCCCTTGTCCCCAGTATGACAAATAAGTACAGGTACACCTTCGGAGACATCAGTCAAGCAACTCCGCGCCAGCAGCGCGTCGACAACACTGCAACCAGTAGTTTTGACTTCATTGTATACAGAATAGTATCTAACTATAACAACAAAACATAATACTGGTGTCGCGCACATTACGGCTGCAACTATTACAGCCAAATCCTGATTTTTAACAAAAAAATTGTCGAGCAGTGTCGGCCTTCTTTTCAGTAAGAAGAGAATTACCTTGGTAAAAACCAGAGTAAAGGCCAGCATGCAGTGAGAATATTTAAAAATCTCCATGCTGATGGCAGCGCCCTTTTTGTGGCCACGTTTGTATAGCTCTTTCGACACATAATACGGTACAATGGGTATCAGGCATAGCATTGATGTGCAAAGCACGTAGCAGGTATATATCCTACTTCTCAGATCGTAAGCCTTTTCGTCCAGCCTAGGGTCATTTTCATGGGCACGAATCACCCCTACTTTGCGACGACCAAACCCTAACATGCTCTCCCCTTTCTCAGGAGAACGTAGTCGCGTTTTCATCATAAAAGACGCCTAGATATCAAGTAGAACCATCAAACAACAGCACACCGCAAAGTAGCAGTGCATAGCGTAACTATACCAATTCGTTGCATGCTCTACAAATAAATTAAAAAATATACAAAGCAAGCACCCCTGCAAACCCCCAAGCACCAGGCGAAAGCAGTCCGCCCCTTCCAGAGTCCGCACTCCACCAACATGGACATATACACAAGACCAAACAACGCAGGCACCACGCCGACTACAGGCCCACATTTGGGCCCATGAACCCTATGCCCTAAACAACCCAGTCTTATTACTGAACTCTACAGATAGCCCTCCCATGTGCTTTTTCGCATTTTCCCGGATCTCCGAAGCCTCCTGCTCTTGCCCGGTACACAAGTCATAGATATAACATATACCAGCGACAATGGCAGTAGGAACCCCAAGGAGTAGTTGCTTATCCAGTCTTGCTAGAGATGTCATACTCATAGCATCACGAACCTGGTCTCTAAACATGAGATTCAGAACAGAATCCTCAACTCTGTCATATGTCTTCTCCGGACTACGCCATAGCAGCCGGGCATTATACTTCAAGGGAAGCGAGTCTTTAAACTGAAACAACCTGGAAATATAATTGTACGCAACACCAATGACAAACAATACACTTGCGGGAATTATCGCGCTCAGGGCAGCATGCTTGAAAACACTATCCATACTGGGCTCTGCAATCTTCAACCCAGCGGCAACTACAAGGGTAAAAAATGCCATGTTGCTAACAAAAACGTGTATGTACGCAAACATCTGCTTCACACTAGGCCCTACCAGACGGTGGTAAAGTCCTCTTCTTACTCGTTCCCCCTCCTTGAACCTACGCCTAGAGACAACCTTAGCCCAACTAAACTCTGCTGGACCCAAAAGCGGCATCGAAAACAGCTGGAACAGGATAACCGGCAACATAGCCACCACAACCACAGCCATGGTAACACGCACATACCACGAGAAAGCAACAAATCCCGACGTTGTAATCTTACGGTTGCTGACACCTTCAGCAGGCACACCATCAAAGCATCCAAACACACTTCTCTTTACAGCAAGCGTGCGATTCTTCACACACTTTTTCACGGAACACACTCACACACACTTCGTCGTCTTTAAATATATACTTTTACACAACCAAAATCAAATTCCTGTGAAATATTGCTAACAACGCCCCTGAACGCGGGTATATGACCTACTACTCGTGGTGCTCGTTGCTTGACCTCACTCCATCTGCAAAAGTAAGGTTAAACCCATATATTCGCGTATCATCTTCCTTCCCCACATATCGCGCAGTAAGGAGATCCTTCATCTCATCAGGTATTCTACTGAAGTGCGAGCTCCCGCTATTCCCCATTCCTTCAAAAAACATCTCTGTTTGAAAATCAGGAAATGCGGGGTGCTTTATTAAAAAGTGTATGCGCGGATCACTGCTCATATGCCGCCCCGGCATCACAGTAATAAATCCAAAGTTACCGAGATTGTCAGTTGTTGCCTTCCCAGAACCACTAAATTTTTCATCATACCCAGGGTTTCCAGAGTATACGCCGTTATGGTCAGACTGCCACACAAACACGTTGACATTAGGCACCGGATTACATTTAGAGTCAGTAACACGTCCCACAAGGTATATCACCTCACCATCGGCAACTACAGGGCTACCTGTTTGCCGCGCGAGGTTGTTTGATAAGTTAAAAGCCTCAGGCTTACGCTCCCCAGACATATCGCTTATCCCGGGGGTTTCAACACAATTTATCAAAACTGAATCCACAGCCCTAGCACCTGTGGTAAACAAAGTTTCACAAGCCAGTACAGTCACCACAATAAGGAACTTAGCCTTGTCGAACAACCTTACCAATTTACTCTCCCACACTCCCAACGCCTCACTCAAGACACCATCTACCACAGCCAAGACCACTAATCAAAGCAAAGTTAAAAACAAAAGACCAATGTTACGATCTGTAAACGCTTTTATAAACCTTTCAGAAAGCAAGTAAAGACGGATTATGCATCCGCAAAACAAAGGTCCAACGTATGCAAGTACTATCTTGCTGTAGATCCCTGCCAACACTTAACAGGCTGTACCACCCTTGGCTGCGCTTATGCCATCCGCGTATATGGCTTACTCTGGCACAGAAATGTTCTGCACAAAAAATTTAATTCTCCGTTTACAAAACAGCCACCATTTATACTGTCTTGATATGATCAGTAAATAGCAATAGAATGCACACTTAGCGTTTGTGCTTAGTGGTAGCTATATGATAGGTGTGTCGTTTGTAGGTTTGTCCTCTGGTGTCTCAACTTTACTCAAGACAGCAGTTCTTGTTGTAGGGGTTTTCGAGGGAGGAAGCACCCTAGAAGACGGGGGCCTATTGCATAGTAACGAGATCAGCACAATCCTAGAGGCTAAAAATGCGTCTTCATTCTCCGGTGAATTCGCTAGCACTATGCCAGTGGTGTACACCCCGGAAAGCAGGGCTGTATTGGTAGTGGGACTTGGAGAAAAATCAGCAACGTTGTCAGACTACAGTGCAATGGAGCTAGGCGGAGCCGTATATTCTAGACTCGAAGAGGTCAAGGCTCCGAAAGCGGTGATAGTTTCTCCAGAGGGATACGAAGCAAGAGTCGCTTATGGAGCGCTGTTACGTAGTTTCGTATTCAATAAATATTTCAGCAGCAAAAAAGATAAGTACGTCCCTGTTGTCAAGGAAATAAACTTAGTTACACGTGGTGATGTCCACAGCGTACAAAAAAGTTACGACACGTTGAAAGCCGAAGGCGAATCAGTATTCTTAACAAGGTCGCTCGTGTCTGAGCCGGCAAATGTGCTCTATCCCGAAGAATATGCGAAACGGGTATATGCGGAGCTGGCGCCTCTGGGTGTCGAGGTTCAAATACTAGATGAGGATCGCATGCGCGCTGAGGGTATGATGGCGCTGTTAGGGGTTGGTCAGGGTAGCAGTAAAAAATCCCAGCTTGTTGTTATGAAGTGGAATGGAGCTGTAGATAGCAAAACCAGGCCTCTAGCGTTTGTTGGTAAAGGAGTCACTTTTGATACAGGGGGTATATCGTTGAAACCTTCCAAGGGCATGTGGGAAATGAAATACGACATGGGAGGGTCAGCTGTAGTCGTTGGGTTGATGCGCACTCTAGCTGCAAGAAAAGCTAATGTAAATGCTGTTGGTGTTATAGGACTCGTAGAAAACGCAGTTGATGGCAATGCACAAAGGCCTGGAGACATAGTAAAGTCAATGTCCGGACAAACTATAGAGGTTCTAAATACCGATGCGGAAGGGAGACTGGTACTTGCAGACGCTCTGTGGTATACACAAAAGATGTTCTCTCCCAAACTTATGGTCGACTTGGCTACATTAACTGGAGCAATCGTTGTTGCGCTGGGAGAAGGACAATACGCGGGGTTATTTTCCAGTGACGACAGGCTGTCTGAGCAACTTATAGATTCTGGAAATGATGTTAATGAGAAATTATGGCGTATGCCCATGGGGGAAGACTACGACAAAATGATAGATTCCCCGGTTGCTGATATGAAGAATATATCAACAGATGGCCATGGTGCAGATAGTATAACTGCAGCGCAGTTTTTGTATAGATTCGTAAATGGTGTACCCTGGGCACACCTTGATATCGCGGGTGTAGCTTGGGATGATACTGGATCTAAAATTGCTGCAAAAGGTGCGACTGGGTTTGGTGTAAGGTTGCTGAACCGGTTTGTGCAGAAGCATTACGAAGAAGGATCTTCCGGAAGGACGAACCGTTAAAACTATGTCGAAATTGCTAAAAGTGGGTGTTTTAATATCTGGCAGAGGCTCAAACCTAGAAGCTCTGGCGCGCTCGTGTGCGCACGAAGCGTTTCCAGCGTACATATCGTGCGTGATATCCAACAATGCAACGGCTCGTGGGCTATCTGTAGCTCAGAGTTATAACATTAAGTCATATGTGGTGAGTACCAAACCGTTAGATGCAGAACGAGTGAGTTTCATATTGCAGGAGCATCAGGTAGACTTAGTGTGTCTTGCGGGATTTATGAGTATTCTGCCGGAAAAGTTTATTGAGGACTGGAACCACAGAATTATAAATATTCATCCTTCGCTGTTGCCATCATTTAAGGGACTGAATGCACAAAAACAGGCATTCCTGGCGGGTGTGAAAATAGCGGGATGTACTGTACATTACGTGTATCCCGAGCTCGATGCTGGACCTATAATAATGCAAGCTGCCGTACCTGTGTTATGTTCTGATACCGTTAACAGTTTATCTGAACGGATATTAGCTGCAGAGCATAAATGCTACTCTGAGGCCGTCAGGTTGATTGCACACGAAAGGGTAAAAATTGATGCGGATGGCGTTGTGCATTGTCCGCATAATGACAGGCTTTTCATGTTAAGTGACGCTGTACAATAGTATCTGTTTCCGTCACCATATTGTGCTTTCTATCCCCAATGATGGCGGAGCGTAGCTGATGTAATCTTCCTGGCATAGCTGTTGCTAAAATCCGCATTTCAAATGGATGGCGAAGTGGCTGTTGGGAAGGATCT